>NZ_CP061008.1:4800000-5126896 GCF_014490035.1 Achromobacter xylosoxidans
GCCGTCGAAGTACGTGGCCACCAGCAGCTTGACCGGACTGGCAGAGAGCTGCTCATAGGTCTGCTTGAACGCGCCGCGCCAGGCTTGCGGCAGGTCCAGCGCCAGAATGGGCTCGTCAATCTGCACCCACTGCACGCCCAGCTTGGCGAAGCGCGCCAGCACTTCCTGGTAGACCGGCAGCAGCGCGGCCAGCAGTTGCAGCTTGCCCTCATCGGCGGCGCCGGCGGCAAAGGCGTCGCCCTTGCCCAGATACAGCCAGGTCAACGGCCCGGGGATCACGGGCTTCACCGCGCAACCCTGGGCCTGCGCTTCCCGGACCTGTTCGAACAGCGATTCGCGGGCGATGCGGAAGGTCTGGCCCGGCGCCAGTTCCGGCACGATGTAGTGGTAGTTGGTGTCGAACCACTTGGTCATTTCGCAGGCAGCGGCGGGCTTGCCCGACGGCGCGCGGCCGCGGCCCATGCGGAACAGCGTGTCCAGCGTGACGGGTTCGCTGTCGTTCTGGCCGAAGCGGGCAGGCACGGCGCCCAGCAGCGTGGTCCATTCCAGGATCTGGTCGTACCAGGCGAAGTCGCCCACCGGCACGAACTTCAGGCCGGCGGCGGCCTGCAGCTTCCAGTGCCTGGCGCGCAGCTCGCGGCCCGTCTGCTCAAGATCCCCGGCGGTCTGCCGGCCGGCCCAATAGGCTTCGACCGCGCGCTTCAGTTCACGCTGCGCGCCGATGCGGGGGAACCCCAAATTATGAATCGTAGTCATGAATCACCACCGTTAGACAAAATTTGTTCAAGTGACAGCCATTTTGAGGCCAAATCAAAATGAATCAAAATCAATGTCCACATTTATAGAATGAGAAAATCTCATAGAATATGAGCTTATTTCCCATCCCTGCAGGCACCCATGCTTGAAGTCCGCCATCTCGAAACGCTTACCGCCATCCGCGACGGCGGCAGCCTGCAGGAAGCCGCCGAGCGCCTGCATCTGACCCAATCGGCCCTGTCGCACCAGTTGCGCGACCTGGAAACCCGGCTGGGCACGCCGTTGTTGAACCGCCGCACGCGACCGGCACGGCTGACGACGGCGGGACTGCGGGTGCTGGCGCTGGCGGATGAAGTGCTGCCGCGCATTCGCGCCACGGAACGGGACCTGCAGCGGCTGGCCGCGGGCCGCACCGGCCGGCTGCACCTGGCCATCGACTGCCATTCCTGCTTCCAGTGGCTGATGCCGGCCCTGGATGCCTTCCGCGTGCAATGGCCGGACGTGGCGCTGGATCTGTCGGCGGCGTTTTCCTTCGCTCCCCTGCCCGCCCTGGTGCGGGGCGACCTGGACCTGGTTATCACCTCCGATCCCCAGCCGCTGGACGCAGTGGAATACCTGCCGCTGTTCAAGTACGAGCTTGTGCTGGCCGTGTCGGAATCCAATCCGCTGGCCGGCAGCAAGTTCGTCATGCCGGACCAATTGGCCGACCAGACGCTCATCACCTATCCCGTGGACAAGCAGCGCCTGGACATTTTCACGGCCTTCCTCGACCCCGCCGACGTGGAGCCGGCCGCCATCCGCCGCGCGGAACTCACCCCCATCATTGCGCAACTGGTGGCCAGCAACCGCGGCGTGGCCGCGCTGCCCAACTGGGCGCTGACGGAATACATGAATCAGGGTTGGCTGCGGCTGTGCCGGCTGGGCCCGCAAGGCGTGTGGCGCACGCTGTATGCGACGGTGCGCAGCGAGGACACGGAGGCCTCGTACATCGATGAGTTCCTGACCATTACCCGGGATGTGTGCTTCAAGACCTTGTCGGGGATCAAGTCGGCAAAATAGCGCCCCTGCCGTATGTCGCCGACTCGCGATACATTAAAAAATAATAAGATTCAATTTAGTACATAAGGCTTAGAATGCTGCTCCCTCAAACCTTCGAGCCAGCAGCAAAAACATGCTCTTGCCATCGTTGTTCTCAGCGCGCGTTATCGGCCGTTCGGCCATTCTTGCTTCCATCGCCTTGCTGGCGGGTTGCGGCAACGTTCCGAACACGCTCCCGGTGCAGTACTCGCCTTCCTCGGTGATCAGCGCTGAAGGGGCTGTCGAAGTCGGCGATTTCACCTACGAACCCAACAAGAAAGAGGCGGCAGAACAGCCCAAACCCCAGCGCTACGCCAACGCCGGCCTGTCGACCTCGCAGCAGGCCAGCTCACCGAACTCCACTGGCAGCTACCGCGCCCCGCAAATCGCTCCGAATCAGATCCGCAACACCGCAATCGGCAGCATATTGCTCGAAAAGGACGTCAAGGACTTTGTCCGGGATGCCACCTTTGCCGAACTGCGCTT
Source organism: Achromobacter xylosoxidans (assembly GCF_014490035.1). Taxonomy (NCBI): domain Bacteria; kingdom Pseudomonadati; phylum Pseudomonadota; class Betaproteobacteria; order Burkholderiales; family Alcaligenaceae; genus Achromobacter; species Achromobacter xylosoxidans. The sequence goes on from NZ_CP061008.1 coordinate 4,802,320, forward strand.
CATCGGCGTCAAGGTCAATGGCAACCAACAGCGCCGTCTATTGACCGCCGAAGTCGAGGAATTCCTGGCGGACGACCTGGGGTATTCGGTGGATTGGACATTGCGTATCGCCTATGTCGTGACCGACAAGGCCACGCAGAAGCCCGTGTACACGCAAACCAAGGAAACCAAGCGACGCACGAACAAGTTCGCCAATTTCTTCACTTCGCTAAACGATTCGATACGGCTCAGCACCGAAGCTTTGGCCAAGGACCCGGATTTCCTGTCTGCCATCCAGGAATAAGGCCCGTCGCCTCGCTTTTTGGGAAATCCGCCACGGCGGATTTTCATGGGCGTACGGACAAGCCCCGCACAGGGCTGCTCAATCCTCGTCGCTCTCGCCCAGTATCCGGCGGATCACGTCATGCGCAAAGCCGCGGCTGGCCAGAAAGCGCGCCTGCTTGGCGTAGGCCGCGCGGTCTTCCGGCTTGGCGCTGAAGCGCTTCTTCCAGACCTCCAGCGCGCGGTCGTACTCGGTGGCCCGCAGCTGTTCGCGCAATTCGGCGACCTGGTTGTCGTCCACCCCATGCTGGCGCAATTCCTGCACGATGCGCGCCGCCCCCTGGCGCGATGCGCGGCGGTGCACCAGGCTTTGCGCAAAACGTTCGGTGGACAGCCAGCCTTCTTTTTCCAGGGCATCCAGCACGGCCTCGACCTCGCCCGGGTCCTCGGCGTAGGCGGCAAGCTTGCGCGCCAACTCTTCGCGGGCATGCTCGCGCCGCGACAGATAGCCCACGGCCCGCATCTTCAGCGACGGCCCCTTGCGGGCGGATTGGCCGTCCGCATCCGGGCCGTCCTCGGCTCCGGCGACGGCACGGCGGCCGCGGCGCGCATTGCCGGCTTCCGAGCTGCGGCTCCACTGATCTGGCGCATCGCTGGATTCCGCTTCCTGATCGCGGCGCGCATCCGAAGTGCGGCGCAACCCCTGGGGCTTGGCCACGGTTTCGAATTCATCGTCCAGCTTGGCGCGTAGGCGTTCGGCTGAGGCGGGCGGCGGTTTCCAGCTCATGCGTTTCCTGCTTGCTATGCATAACGGCAGGCCCGTCCTGGCGCCTGCCGCAACTGTTCGGGCTACCCCGACGCGATAGGCCGGCCGTTTGCGGCGAAGCTGAATTGCGCCGCGCCAGGCCCGCCACCGATCCGATTACTCTTCGGAGGTATCTTCCGCGGTCGGCACGAATTCTGCCGCGCGGCTGACGATGCCTTGGTTCTCGCGAACGCGGTTCTCGATTTCGATGGCCAGTTCCTTGTGTTCTTTCAGGTACTCGCGGACATTGTCCTTGCCCTGGCCGATGCGATTGCCGTTGTAGCTGTACCAGGCGCCGGACTTGTCCACCACATTGGCGGCCACGCCCAGGTCGATGATTTCGCCTTCGCGCGAGATGCCGGCGCCGTACATGATGTCGAATTCGGCCTGCTTGAACGGCGGCGCGACCTTGTTCTTCACGACCTTGACGCGGGTTTCGTTGCCGACGACTTCGTCGCCCTTCTTGATGGAACCGATGCGGCGGATGTCCAGGCGCACGGAGGCGTAGAACTTGAGCGCGTTGCCGCCGGTGGTGGTTTCGGGGTTGCCGAACATCACGCCGATCTTCATGCGGATCTGGTTGATGAAGATGACCATGCAATTGGTCTTCTTGATGGTGGCGGTGAGCTTGCGCAGCGCCTGGCTCATCAGGCGGGCTTGCAGGCCGGGCAGGGAATCACCCATTTCGCCTTCGATTTCGGCCTTGGGCACCAGCGCGGCCACCGAGTCGATGACGATCAGGTCGACCGAACCGGAGCGCACCAGCGCATCGGTGATTTCCAGGGCCTGCTCGCCCGTGTCCGGCTGCGAGATCAGCAGGTCGGCCAGGTTCACGCCCAGCTTGGAGGCGTATTGCACGTCGAGCGCGTGTTCGGCGTCGACGAAGGCGCAGGTGCCGCCCAGCTTTTGCATTTCAGCGACCACTTGCAGCGTCAGCGTGGTCTTGCCCGAGGATTCCGGACCGTAGATTTCAACCACGCGGCCTCGCGGCAGGCCGCCGACGCCCAGCGCGATGTCCAGACCGAGCGAGCCCGTGGAAACCACCTGGATGTCATGCGAAACATCGTTGTCGCCGTAGCGCATGATCGAGCCCTTGCCGAACTGCTTTTCGATCTGCGAAAGCGCGGCGGCAAGCGCCTTGGCCTTTTCCGATGCGGCGGCCTTGGTGGTTTTGTCGTCCATGTAGAGTCCTGTCTGTAACGTATCTGGTGTCTAGGGAAGTGCCGCAGGGTTAGGCGGGTGCTTTGAGCAACGGGTCAGATTATGGCATCGGATTATACTGTACATAAAACCAGTGTGCCAGTGTTTTGCACGTATACCCTGAGTGGCAAGCTTGGCGCCCTATGCCAGAATGCCAGACGAACCCGGCGTTTTGTCCCCTTTGCGCCGCGGGGCCTTTTCTCACTGTAGCCCATGCGTATCCTGATCGCCGAAGACGACAGCATCCTGGCCGACGGCCTGTCCCGCTCGTTGCGCCACAACGGCTATGCCGTGGATGCGGTGCGCGACGGACTGGCGGCCGATTCGGCGCTGGCGGCCCAGGCATTCGACCTGCTCATCCTCGACCTCGGCCTGCCGCAACTGGCCGGGCTGGAAGTGCTGCGCCGCCTGCGCGCCCGCAATTCCGCCCTGCCGGTACTCATCCTGACTGCGGCCGACAGCATCGAACAGCGCGTCAAAGGTCTGGACCTGGGCGCCGACGACTACATGGCCAAGCCTTTCGCGCTGTCCGAGCTCGAGGCCCGCGTACGGGCCCTGACCCGGCGCGGCGCGGGCGGCGGCGCCACCATGATCAAGCACGGCCGCCTGCTGTTCGACCAGACCGGCCGCGTCGCCATGGTCGACGACCAGACCCTGGACCTGTCGGCGCGCGAAGTCAGCCTGCTCGAGATCCTCCTGACCCGCAGCGGCCGCATGGTCAGCAAGACGCAACTGGTCGACCACCTGTGCGAATGGGGCGAAGAGGTCAGCACCAACGCCATCGAGGTCTACGTCCATCGCCTGCGCAAGAAGCTGGAACCCAGCGGCGTGAAGATCGTGACCGTGCGCGGCCTGGGCTACTGTCTTGAGCGGGACCAGGGTGCGGCGTACCTCGCAAGCTGAAGCGGCGCCGCCGGAAGCGCTGAACCAGGAAGCACTGGATGTCATGCGGGCGGGGGCCAAGGGCCCGAGCTTCGCGCCGCCGCAGCGCTCCCTGCTGGGCGAAATCCTCGACTGGATGCTGGCGCCGCTGTTCCTCCTGTGGCCGATGAGCGTGGCCATCACCTATGTGGTGGCCCAGAACATCGCCAACGTGCCCTACGACCGCGCGCTGGCCAACAACCTCCATGTACTGACCTTGCAGGTGCACGCGCAGGACGGCCGGGCCGTGCTGAAGATGACCAACACCGCGCGCGAGGTGTTGCACGCCGACGAGACCGATAGCGTGTTCTGGCTGGCGCTGGGCAGCCGCGGCGAATACCTGGGCGGCGACCGCGCCCTGCCCCTGCCTTCCACCGTGGGCCAGCCCCGCCCCGGCGAAGTCCAGTACGAAGACGCGACCTTGCGCGGCTTCGGGGTCCGGCTGGCGTTCACCTGGGTGGACCTGCATCTGCCGGATACCCAGCCGGCGCTGCTGATCGCCGCCGAAACCGTCGAAAAGCGCACGCAACTGGCCAACGACATCATCAAGGGCGTGATCATTCCGCAGTTCGTGGTGCTGCCTGTCGCCGTGCTGCTGGTGTGGTTCGGGCTGTCGCGCGGAGTGGCGCCTTTGAATGCGCTGCAGCAGCGCCTGCGGGCCCGCCGGCCCGACGACCTGTCGCCCATCGACGAGCGCGCCGCCCCCACCGAGATCGCGCCCCTGGTGGCCGCAATGAACGACCTGCTGGATCGGCTTTCGTCCAACGTGCAGGCGCAGCGCCGCTTCGTCGCGGACGCCGCGCACCAGCTGAAGACCCCGCTGGCCGGCCTGCGCACGCAGGCCGAACTGGCCCTGCGCGACGCCAGCCCCGAGGAAATGCAGTCCAGCCTGCGCCAGCTCGTGACCGGCTCCGAACGCGCCACGCGCCTGGTGAACCAGCTGCTGCTGCTGGCCCGGGCCGAGAACCCCAGCGCCATCGGCATGACGCGCACGGACATCAACGCCATCGCCTACGAACAGGCCATGCACTGGGTGCCGCAGGCGCTCTCGCTGAGTACCGACCTGGGCTTCGAAGGCTCGGACCAGCCGGTGGAGATCAACGGCAACCCCCTGCTGCTGGCCGAACTGCTCAACAACCTGGTGGACAACGCGCTGCGCTACACGCCGCGCGGCGGCCACATCACGGTCCGTGCGCAGGTCCAGGACGGACACGCGGTGCTGGAGGTGGAGGATTCCGGGCCAGGCATTCCGCCCGAGGAACGCGAACGCGTGTTCGACCGCTTCTATCGCGTGCTGGGCACCCAGTCCGACGGCAGCGGCCTGGGGCTGGCCATCGTGCGCGAGATCGCCCAGAAGCACCAGGCCAGCGTCGAAATCAGCGATCACCCCACGACGTATTCGAACCTGCCCGGCATGCGGATCCGCGTGATCTTTCCGCTCTACGCTGAGTTGTCAGACCTCTCCGACGTCTCCTAGGACTATCCCTAGCCTCCCAGGGAGACGTTACTTTCGGTTTCAATTTTAAGACTCAAGTAAGTATCCCGTCAGAACCTCGTCAGCCTCACCCCCCAATGTTGCATATAGCTCAATGTCGGCTCGCCGGCGGCGGGCGCAGCACGGCGGACCACCGCCGGCCATAAAACCGAGGAGACATCATGAGCACAACAACCATGGCAGGCCGCGGCCCATCCGCGGATCCGCGCCCGATGACCAAGGATGAACGCCGCGTCATCTTTGCGTCGTCGCTGGGCACGGTTTTCGAGTGGTACGACTTCTATCTGTACGGCTCGCTAGCCGCCATCATCGCGCAACACTTCTTCTCGGGTGTGAACCCCACCGCGGGCTTCATTTTCGCCCTGCTGGCGTTTGCGGCCGGTTTCGCCGTGCGCCCGTTCGGCGCCCTGGTGTTCGGCCGCCTGGGCGACCTGGTCGGACGTAAGTACACCTTCCTGGTCACGATCGTGATCATGGGCCTGTCCACGTTCCTGGTCGGCGTGCTGCCCAGCTACGCCAGCATCGGCCTGGCCGCTCCCGCCATCCTGATCGTCCTGCGCCTGCTGCAAGGCCTGGCGCTGGGCGGCGAGTACGGCGGCGCCGCGACCTATGTGGCCGAGCACGCGCCGCATGGCCGCCGCGGCTTCTACACATCCTGGATCCAAACCACCGCGACCCTGGGCCTGTTCCTGTCGCTGCTGGTCATCCTCGGCATCCGCACGTTCATGGGCGAAGACGACTTCAAGGCCTGGGGCTGGCGCATTCCGTTCCTGATCTCGGTCGTCCTGCTGGGCATCTCGGTGTGGATCCGCCTGCAACTGAGCGAATCGCCGACCTTCCAGCGCATGAAGGAAGAAGGCAAGGGTTCCAAGGCGCCGATCGCCGAATCGTTCGGCCAGTGGAAGAACCTGAAGGTCGTGATCCTGGCGCTGCTGGGCCTGACCGCCGGCCAGGCCGTGGTCTGGTACACGGGCCAGTTCTACGCCCTGTTCTTCCTGACGCAGACGCTGAAGGTCGACGCCAATACCGCCAACATCATGATCGCGATCGCGCTCCTGATCGGCACGCCTTTCTTCGTGATCTTCGGCGCGCTGTCGGACAAGATCGGCCGCAAGCCCATCATCATGGCCGGCTGCCTGATCGCCGCGGCGACGTACTTCCCGATCTTCCAGGGCATCACGCACTTCGCCAACCCGGCGCTGGAAAAGGCCCAGGCCACGGCCCCGGTCACCGTGATCGCGGACCCCGCCACCTGCTCGTTCCAGTTCAACCCGGTAGGCACTTCGTCCTTCACCAGTTCTTGCGACGTGGTCAAGTCGTTCATGGCCCGCAACTCGGTGAACTACAAGAACGAAGCGGCGCCGGCCGGCTCGGTCGCCAAGGTCAAGATCGGCAACGACGAGTTCGCCTCGTTCGACGGCAAGACCATGGCCCCCGCCGACTTCAAGGCCAAGGCCGCCGAACTGGACAAGGCCCTGACCACCGCGATCCGCAGCCACGGCTACCCCGCCAAGGCTGATCCGGCCCAGAGCAACAACGTCATGGTCGTGGTGCTGCTGACCATCCTGGTGATCTACGTGACCATGGTGTACGGCCCGATCGCAGCCATGCTGGTGGAAATGTTCCCGACGCGCATCCGCTACACGTCGATGAGCTTGCCGTATCACATCGGCAACGGCTGGTTCGGCGGCTTCCTGCCCCCGGTCGCCTTCGCCGTGGTCGCGGCCACCGGCAACATCTACGACGGCCTGTGGTACCCGATCATCATTGCAGTCATGACCCTGGTCATCGGCACGCTGTTCGTGCGCGAATCCAAGGACAACGACATCAACGCTTAAAAGGCCATCCCCCGCCGGACGGGACTGCTGCGCCCGCCCGGCCTTTCAAAAGCTCCTTATGGAGCTTTTTTTTTGCGCGCAATCAAGCAGGATCCGCCTCCAGGGAGCGAGCGGGCTAAAAAGAGGCCCGCACTTTCAGGACCATGTCAGACCCGCCCCATTAGACTGGGTGCTCAGATTACGGCCTTGCGCCAGATCGACCGACGATTGATCCCCCTGTCGGACGATTGCAGGGCCAGTGTTCTGACACCGATACCGCGTTCCCCGCGAGCCTTTTATGACGCGGTATTGCGTGCTCCCGTACCGGCCCGGCCCTCAATGAGCCGGGCCGCTTTTTTTTATGCCGCGCACGTGAAAATGGCGACCTCTCGGTCGCCATGATCGAATCCTGCCGACAGCGGTCGCGGCCGCCCGCAATCAGCGGCGCATGCCCACGCCGATTGCCACCACGCCGGCCACGATGGCCGCAATGCCGGCCCAGGCCGGAATCGCCACCGACTTCTCGGTCTCGGCGGTGGCCTTCACCGAACCGATCTGCAGCACGGTCTCCTCGGACTTGTAGTTGAAGCCCTTGTAGGCCAGGGCGGCGATGCCCAGGACGATCAGAATGGCGCCGATGATCTTCATTTTTTATCTCCAGTTCGACTTGCTGCGCGGACAGTAGCGCATCGGCTCGCCGCTGTCAGTGACAGAAGGTGTCGCATCACGCTGCGGTATTGCCGCACTTCGGCAAAGCGGCCGCGTCGTATAGAATCAACCCTTTTGGCCGACGCTCATGTGGTTCAAGAATCTCAAGATTTATCGCCTCTCCTCGCCGTGGACGCTGGTCGGCGACCAGCTTGAAGAAACGCTCGCGCGGCATGCCTACCAAAGCGGCAACAACCTCGAAATGCAAAGCCTGGGCTGGGTTCCTCCGCGCGAGAACGGCGGCCTGGCGCATGTGGTCAACGGCCAGATCCTGCTGAGCCTGCGCGCCGAAAAGAAGCTGCTGCCGGGCACCGTGGTGAACCAGGTTGCCAAGGCCCGCGCCCAGGAAATCGAAGAGCAGCAAGGCTACAAGCCGGGCCGCAAGCAGATGAAGGAAATCAAGGAGCGCGTCACCGACGAGCTGCTGCCGCGCGCCTTCAGCGTGTACCGCGACACCCGCGTCTGGATCGATCCGCAGAACCATTGGCTGGTGATCGATGCGGCCGCTTCGGCCAAGGCCGACGAAGTCATCGGCCTCCTGGCCAAGTGCGTGGATCCCTTCCCGCTCGAAAACCTGTACGTGGCGCAGTCGCCGGCCTCGGCCATGACCGGCTGGCTGGCCGAGGACGAGGCTCCGGCCAACTTCTCGATCGACCAGGACACCGAGCTGCGTTCGTCGGGCGAAAGCGGCGCGGCGATCCGCTACGTCAAGCACTCGATCGACGCCGATGACGTGCGCCGCCATATCCAGTCGGGCAAGCAGTGCACCCGCCTGGCCATGACCTGGGCCGACCGCATTTCGTTCGTGCTCACCGAAGGCCTGGACGTCAAGCGCGTCGCGCCCCTGGACGTGCTGAAGGAAGGCAACGAAGGCGTGGCCGCCAACGACGACGAGAAGTTCGATTCCGACATGATGCTGATGACGGGCGAACTGGCCAAGATGATGGCCGAGCTGGTCGACGCGCTGGGCGGCGAAAAGAAGGTGTAAGCCTCAGGCGCCCTGGCGCCAGGCAAGCCACGGGCCGCCCTTGACCGGGCGGCCTTTTTCATGCGCGCGAGCTGGGCCTCAGGCCGCCACGGCCCGGTCGCGGCCGGCCTGCTTGGCCTGGTACAGCGCCTGGTCCGCGCGGTCGATCAGATAGGCATAGTCCGGATGGCCGTCGAAGGTCGCCACGCCGATGCTGGCCGTGATGTGCAGCGGCGCTGCCTCGGGAATGGTGAAGACATGGCGGCGGATCTCCGCGCCGAGCTTCTCGGCCGTCGCCAGCGCGGCCTCCTGTTGCGCATCCACCAGCACCACGAGGAATTCCTCGCCGCCGTAGCGGAACACGAAATCGCTGGAGCGGCACGATTGATGCAGCACTTCCGCAAACTGGCGCAACACCTGGTCGCCGCCGGAATGGCCGTGCTGGTCGTTGATGGCCTTGAAATGATCGATGTCCAGCAGCAGAACGGAGAACGAGCTGCGCTGGCGCCGCGCGATCGAGATTTCGCGCCCGACCACCGAGGGCAGGAAGCGCCGGTTCAGCACATTGGTCAGCGGATCGCTGCCGCTCTCGATCTCGGCCACCATGTCGAACAGGCCGTTGAGCAGGTGCTTGATGCGCGCCACCAGCTCCTGCAACTCGCGCACGTGGTCCGGCATCGAAGCGGCGAGACCCTGTTCTTCGCCGCGCATCAATTGCGGCAGCACTACCCCGTCCAGCTGCGCGACGGCGTCCGTGATCTGCTGCAGGCCCGGGGCGCTTTCGAACATCGCCCCGCCCTTGTGCTGCAGCCACAATCCGAATTCCGAGGCCGCCAGCCGCGGCAGGCTTTGCCCCGGCGCGCGGTAATGCAAGCCGATCAGCACCGACTGGCTCCACTCCAGCAAGGCGGCGCGCTGGCGTTCGCGTTCCGTGGAAATGTTCTGCCCCAGGGCGAAGAGACGGTAGGCCTCGTCGTTGCGGGCGCCGCGGCTGATGTCGCGCATGAAGGCGCGGCTCATCTGCTCGACCGCCAGGTCGAACAAGTTGCACACGTACTGGGTGGCGACCGACGCGGCCATGCCGTCCAGGTCGCTGGCGCGCAGGCGCAACGCGATCTCGTTCTTGAGGATGCGGGCGCCAGCCATCACCAGATGGATCGGGATGTGGACGCGGGCGTGCACCTCGCCCACTTTTTTCTGCGTGGCCATCAGGGCGGCGATATCGCCCTGGTCGCGCACGCACAGCAACCCCTTGAGCCAGCGGGTCATGCCGGCATGCAGGCGGCTGGACACGATGTCGTGGGATAGGCGGGGGCCGGCCTCGGCATCGGCCAGCAGCGTGGAATAGAAGGCGTCGACCAGGGCGGACAGGCTGTCGCCCACCACCGCGGCGACCTGCCCGCGCGTATAGGCGTCAACCGACTGGTAGACCGCTATCCAGGCCTGCTCGTCGGACGCGCTCAGGTAGCACGCCTGGCCGGATGAGCCGGCGTGACGATCGGAAGTTGGCGGAACGCCAATACTGCTTGTAGACATAGATAATCCGTCCGCAGGCCCCACGGCGTGTCCGGAAACGACACGCGACAGAAAAAAAGCCAGCGCGGATTATGCTTGAAAACCCCGCGACCAGGCCGCGCAGGGGCCTGGTTCAGAGGGGTATTCGGCCCGGAGCCGCGCGCTTATTCGAGTCCGTGAAAGGCGGAATCGTCCGGACCGACGTGGGAGGGATGCTGCCAGGTCACGTCGCGCAAGGAATGCTGCACCAAGCCTTCCACGCCCAGCAGCACCGCGAAGATCGCCATGCGGATGGGGATGCCGTTGTCGGTCTGGCGGAAGATGGCCAGGCGCGGATCGTGGTTCAGGTCCACGCTCAGGTCATTGGCGCCGGGACGGCTGTCGCGCGGCAGCGGGTGCATCACGATGGTATCGGGGCCGCAGTAGGCGTCGATGATGGCGCGGCTGATCTGGAAGTCCGGCGTATAGCCTTCGTTCTCCTCGTTGGCGAAGCGCTCTTTCTGCACGCGCGTCGCGTAGATCACGTCGGCGCCGGCCAGGCCTTCGGCCAGCGTGCTCTTCTGCTCGATGATGTTGCCGTTGCGGCTGGCCTGCTCGATGATGTATGCCGGCATTTCCAGGCCCTTGGGCGACACCAGCGAAAACTTCACATTCTTGTACAGCGCCATCAACTTGATGAGCGAGTGCACGGTGCGGCCGTACTTCAGGTCGCCGACCATGGCGATGTGGGCGCCGTCCAGCAGTTTGCCCAGGCGCGAGAACTCGGTCAGGATCGTGTACAGGTCCAGCAGGGCCTGGCTGGGATGCTCGCCGGGGCCGTCGCCGCCGTTGACCACGGGGATGTTGGTGGCGCGCGCGAATTCGGCAACCGAACCCTGGTCCGGATGGCGGATGACCATGGCGTCGACGTAGCCGCTCATGACGCGGCTGGTGTCGTAGATCGACTCGCCCTTGGCCATGGACGAGAACGTGAAGCCGGTGGTGTCGCAGACCGAGCCGCCCAAGCGGCAGAACGCGGAACCGAAGCTCACGCGGGTACGGGTGCTGGCCTCGAAGAACAGGTTGCCCAGCACCGCGCCTTCCAGCACGCGGGACACCTTCTGGCGGCGGGCGATGGGCTGCATCATGTCGGCCACGCGGAACAGGTCCTCGACCGATTCGCGGGTGAACTGGTCCACCGACAGCAACTGGTGCTTGCCTTCCACCGCGATGCGGTCACGCAGCGGGCCTTCTTGTACGCTTTGCGTATATTTTTCCAGCAAGACGCCGTTCTGGACGATTTCGCTGACGAAGCGCTGCACCACTTCCGGCATGGCGCGGAATTCCTGCGAGCCCTCGGGCAACAGCCAGGTATCCAACGCGCGGCGTTTGACGCCGATGCGGGTTGCGAACACGTCGCGGGTGAGATTCAGGCGTCGCATGGCGTCGCGCAGGAAGGCTTGCTGGGAAATGGTCATGACGGGCCCCGAACAGGAGATTTATATACGCACTGCGCATATTATTCTCAACACAAATTCAAGTCCAACACTTTTGCGCACACGGGTTTACCCGCAACTAACGTCTCACGTAGGCGGTAGTCGTCTGGGGCGCATCCGTGATCGCCTGTCCCGCCGCCAGCCAGCAGGCGGCGCAGAAGGCGAGCGCGCTGATCAGATAGCAAACCATGGCCAGAAGCTGCGCGGGCCAGTGGGCGCGCGTCAGATGTCCGGTGTAGCCCTGGCGCAACAGGCTGACCTGCGCCAGGTAAGCAAACAGGATTCCGAGGCAGGCGGCCAGCAGGCCGCCCAGCAACAGCGCCAGCGGCAGCTGCAGATCCGGCGCGGCGATGTCGCCGCCCACTACGCCCAGCGAAAAGCCCGTCAGGATCAGCGCCGCGCCGCCATTGAGCCAGCCCAGGAAGCGAAACGCCCCCGCCAGTAGCGAGAACGACAGGCCGCTGGCGCGTATCTGCTGGGCGCGGGCGTCCACGGATCAGCCTTCCCCGCCCTTGCGGCAGACCGGCGTGGCGCTCTGGATCGAGGCGCGGGCAGCGGCGATTTCAGCAGCGTCCCAACGCCCCTCGCCCAGCACCGTGATGGTCACCTTGGACGTCGACGGCGTGGCGGTTTCGGCGGCGATCAGTTCCAGCACCTTGGCGGGCTCCGTCACCTTATAGAGCTGCACCTCGTCCGGCGCCCCCTTTTCACCCTTCACGTGGCGCCAGGCATAGGCGACGTTATACGCGTGCTGCACTTGCACGTGGCAGGTGCGCACGTACTCGCCGGCCCGGCGGAAAGCCGCTTCGTAGTTGGTATTGACAGTGAAGGTCTCCGTCAGCACGGCATCGGATTCGTAGACCCCTTTGCTCGCGCAGCCGGCCAACAAGGCCGCAAACGCCATTCCCAACCACAAAGACTTGCGCATGACACTTCCCACGATCGAATTCAACTCCTCGAATTATGCCAGGGGGAAGAGTCCTCGCGACGCCCCCGCCTGCTGCCCTTCCCCCGAAGCCGGGCGTCAACAAAAAAGCCGCGAGAGGGATGCCAAGGCATGTCTCGCGGCTTGCGGGCCGGATTGCGGCGCAGGGAGCGAAGGCCTACTTGGTGGCAGCACCCTCTATCTTCTCGCCGCCCCGCTGGATGTCCTTGCCTGCCCCCGCTACGGTGTTGCAACCGGCCGAGAGCGCGGCGATCGAAAGCAACATGACGAGAAAGACTTTGTTCTTCATGGACATCTCCTGTCTGGGCTTGGAAAGTGAAGTCAGCATACCCCAAAGACCCTCATTTGCGCACCGGCCAGACCGGACGCCGCGGCTGCCGCCATGAGCGCCAGACCCAGGACCAAACGCCGTTGGAAAGGCTTGCGTTCGCCTGTCGCGCAATTAGCGCCAATCGATTAGGATGCGGACATGACCAAGAAACACACATCGCAAAGCGCCGGTTCGGCTCACCAGAGCTGGGGCTGGGAACAGCCGCAATGCCGCGGGCAGGCGGCTTTGGCGCTCTTCATCGACGATCTCCATCGCATTTTGCAGGCGCATGCCGCCGGCAAGCTGGCTGAAAGCAGCACGCTGGCCGACGCGCAGCAGAACGTGAACGAATTGCTGGCTCGCTACAACGAAATTGGCGCCGCACCGGATATTTTCCTCGGCCAATCGGTCGAACTCAAAGAGGGCGTCGACCGCGATGGGGTATCCCATACGGTACCGATTTTTTCGGCGCGCCTGAAACAGTCATTGGTATCGATGCTGGGCCAAGGCCCGGCCTGAAACGCCGCCCGGCTTGCCAGCAGGCTCAGGGCCATAACCAGAACAGTCACCGCAGGAGACCGCACAATGAAGAATACCGACAACGTCGTAGAGTTCCTGCGCCTGCTGTCGCTGGATGTCTCCCTGGGAGCCGCCGCCCAGCATGCGGCCAGCCAGGCGGACGCGCCGCTGGCCCTGGCCCGCCTGGCCACCGCTCACGGCTTGCCTTGCAATGCCTCGGACTGGTCGGCCTTTGCCCGCAGCTGCCTGGACAGCTCCGACCTGACCGAGCAGAACGCCATCCCCGAAGAAGCCACCATCTGGCAGCTGGTGCAGGACCCCGCGCACGGCACGGACATTCCTGCCAGCGCGATTACCCGCGTCATCGGCATCGTCACGCAACCGGAAGGCGGCGAGCCCGTGGTGGGCCACGTCGTCGGCGATCTGGCGCCGCGCGCGCCGCTGGGCCTGGCGCCCTACTCCTCGGGCTCCTGAGCCCTTGCGGCCTCAGGCCCCTGGCAACGCCCGCCCGCCAGACCGCAGAAACGCCATGACGCCGGCCGCGGCGACCACGCCGCTCGCCATGCAGGCCGTCAGCAGATAGCCGCCTGTCGGCGCCTCCCAATCCAGCATTTCCCCTGCGCAGAACACGCCAGGGATTTCGCGCAGCATCAGGCCGGAATCCAGCGCGGCGAACGACACGCCGCCCGCGGTGCTGATCGCTTCGTCCATGGGCCGCGCCCGCAGCAGACGCAGCGGCAAGGCCTTGATGCGCAGGCCCAGGCGCTCGGCGTCGCGGAAGTCTTCCGCCGAGGCGCATTCGCGCAGCAATCCCGCCTTGACCCCGGTCAGCCCCAGCCGGCTCTGCAGATGGCTGGACATCGACCGCGAGCCGCGCGGGTGCGTCACCGCAGCCATCACCTTTTCCTGCGGCCAGTCCGGAGCCAGGTCCAGCATGGCGATGGCATGGCCCTGGGCGTCGATCCGGTCGCGCAGCGGCGCGGACAGGGCGTAGACCAGGCTGCCTTCTATGCCGGTTTCCGACACGACGAACTCTCCCTGACGGGCGGGCGTCACGCCGGCTGCGGTTTCGCAGGCCATGGCCACGGATTTCACGGGCTGTCCCGCATAGCGTTCGCGGAAATGGTCCGACCACGCCACGTCGAATCCGCAATTGGCCGGCCGCAGCGGCGCGACGGCAACGCCGTGCAATTGCAGGCCGTCGACCCAGGCGCCGTCCGACCCCAATTTGGCCCAGCTGCCTCCGCCCAGCGCCAGCACCACGGCGTCTGCCGCATAGCGCTGCTCCCCCTCGGGCGAGTCGAAGCGCAGCGCGCCCGCGCCAGGCCGGGAACCCGCCGGCCATCCCAGCCAGCGGTGCCGCATATGCAAGCGCACGCCGCTGGCGCGCAGCCTGGCCAGCCAGGCCCGCAACAGGGGCGCCGCCTTCATCTCCTGGGGAAACACCCGGCCGGACGAGCCCACGAAGGTCTGGATGCCCAGGCCATGGGTCCATTCGCGCAAACCGCCCGCGTCCAGCGCCTGCAGCCAGGGCGCGACATGGGACGCGCGGTCGCCGTAGCGTGCCAGAAACGGTTCGGCCGGCTCGCTGTGGGTCAGGTTCAAGCCGCCCCGCCCCGCCATCAGGAACTTGCGGCCGACCGATGGCATCGCATCGAACACATCCACCTGCACGCCTTGCGCGCTCAGGCGCTCGGCGGCCATCAGGCCGGCAGGACCGCCGCCAATGACGGCGACGCGCGCGACAGCCGGGCTCATGGCAACGGCGCCTTCAGGCCGCAGGAATGGATACGCGTAGCACTAAGCATGGGGAACGAACCGGGTGGGAATGGCAAAACAGGCGCGGGAACGCCAGGAAGGGAAAAGATTGTCGCATAGCCGGACCGTCGGGCAGGACGGAAGCAATAAACGCCCCAGTGGGGCGTTTATTGACCGGTGTTAGCAAGTCATTGTTATCACAGGGAAAACCCGAAATGCGCAGAGGCTATCCCAAGGCTTGTCCACAGTTGCTGTGGGTAATTCAGTCGGCTTTTTGCGCCGGGATTCAGGCGTGGGCGGCAGACTGCATCGGGCCGGACCAGGGTTCGGCGTCGATCTGGAAGCGCAATTCCTGGTATTCCCCGTCCACCGAGACGGAAGGCAGCAGGCCCGCACCCAGCGCCTGGCCCAGCGCGCGGCGGCACAGGGTTTCAGGATCGTCGGGCAAGGACTGGAACACCCCGTCCGGTATGCGCAGGCGCAGCAGCGCCTGGGGATCGCCGCGTTCGGCGGGCCTGCCGATATGAATATGGGCGGGATAGCCGTGGGGGCACCAGATGCCCACGTGGTACTTGCCGTCAGCGCCCGTATCGGCGACATAGCCGGGATGATCGTATTTTGCTGTTCCCATGGACCCTCCTCGAGTGCGGCAACGTAGCGCGCGTGACCCATGGTAGCGCAGGGCTGCGGACCTGTGCGGCCGCGCATACCAGGGAAAGTCCGGACTGGAACAAAGGTTT
The DNA here is from genome assembly GCF_014490035.1 of Achromobacter xylosoxidans. Taxonomy (NCBI): domain Bacteria; kingdom Pseudomonadati; phylum Pseudomonadota; class Betaproteobacteria; order Burkholderiales; family Alcaligenaceae; genus Achromobacter; species Achromobacter xylosoxidans. The sequence continues at coordinate 4,817,757 of NZ_CP061008.1, forward strand.
GACGCAGAGCAAGCAGCGCCAAAAATCCAGCCGCGAGGCGAAAAAAAAGCCGCGATGAATATCGCGGCTTTCTTCTGCTTGAAACTGGTTGCGGGGGCAGGATTTGAACCTACGACCTTCGGGTTATGAGCCCGACGAGCTGCCAGACTGCTCCACCCCGCGTCTGATGTGTGAATCATACATCATTTTGAAATCTTGTGCAGCGCACCGAGGGAATTTTTTCGGTTTTTGGCCAAATTCAGCTGAAAAAATGCGGCAGCCGCCTGAAAAAAGCGCCGTGCATAGCCCGGCATGTCCATGCATATCACCTCGGCCGGGCCGATGGCCGTGACCTGCGCCACGCCGCCGTAGCCCAGGCCATGCCCTTCCCCCGCGTTGATGCGCACCGAAACCGCGCGAGGCAGTCCGCCCGCGGCTTCCGGGCCGTTCACCGGTTCCTCGATCCGCACGCTGCCACTGACGCACACCAGGGTGGCGCCGGCGCGCAGGACCAGTTTCCGGCTGGCGCCGGCGGCAAGTTCCAGGCGGCGGGCCTGGGCATCTGGGGTGTACGTCGCAATCATCGTCGTCTCCTGTCGGACAACCACAGACTACGCGCGCCCTGCTATGCGCAACAGTCACACTCTCAAGGTTTCTGTACCGATGCAGATCCTCGATTTATGCGCTGTTATGGTGTACTTTGCCTGAATCTGTGCCTAGTCTCACACCAACCTCGGGGAGCATGATCGGCGCATGGATCCGCAACCGCTTTATCTACGCCTGGCCAACCATTACCGGCGCGCCATCCAGACGGGCGTGCTGGCGCCCGCCCAGCGCATGCCCTCCGTCCGCACCCTGGTGCGCACCCATCACGTCAGCCTGTCCACGGCCTTGCAGGCCTGCCGCCAGTTGGAAGATGACGGCCTGATCGAAGCGCGGCCGCGCTCGGGCTACTTCGTGCTCAAGCCGCGGCGCAACACGATTCCGCCCGTGGACGAGCCGGACATCCGCCAAACGCTGGGCGCCGCGCAATACGTGGGCATCCACGACCGGGTCTCGGACTTCGTGGCCAAGTGCGAAGCGCACCCGGTCAGCGCCAACTTCGCCCTGGCCGCGGCGGTGCCCGAGGCCTATCCGCTGGAAGAACTGAAGCAGGCCATGACGCGGGCGCTGCGCCAGTCGCCACAGGTGCTGGTCAGCCCGGTTCCGCCGCAGGGCCATCCGGACCTGCGCACCGTGCTCGCCCGCCGCGCGCTGGCCAACGGCATCAACGCCACGCCGGACGACGTCATCGTCACGCACGGCTGCATCGAGGCGCTGAACCTGGCGCTGCGCGCGGTGGCGCGTCCCGGCGACACGATCGCGGTCGAATCGCCCGCCTACTTCGGCCTGCTGCAGATTCTGGAAAGCCTGGGCATGCGGGCGCTGGAAATCCCCACCAGCCCGCAGCACGGCCTGTCGATCGAAGCGCTGGACCTGGCGTTCCAGACCCACGGCAACATCCGTGCCGTAGTGGTGGTGCCCAACTTCCAGAACCCGCTGGGCTGCGTCATGCCCGATGCGGAAAAAGCGCGGCTGGTCGCCCTGTGCGAACGCCAGCAGGTGCCCCTGATCGAAGACGACACCTACGGCGCGCTGACCGACGACGACACCCCGCTGGCCGCCGCCAAGTCCTGGGACGCGACCGGCAATGTCATCTATTGCTCGTCCATGCACAAGACGCTGGCGCCGGGCATGCGCCTGGGCTGGCTGCTGGGCGGGCGCTGGAAGGCCCGCATCGCCATGCTGAAGTTCGCCCAGAGCCGCCCCAACGAACCATTGGCGCAGATCGCCGTGGCCGAGTTCATGGGTTCGCGCGCCTACGACCGCCATCTGTCGCGCCTGCGCCGGCACCTGAAGATGCAGCGCGACCAGACGGCGGAGACCATCGCCGCGCACTTCCCTCCCGGCACCCGCCTGAGCGTGCCGCAGGGCGGCATGCTGCTGTGGGTGGAAATGCCCGATGGACGTTCCGGCACGGACGTGTTCGAAGCCGCGCTGCGCCAGGGCATCCGGGTTGCGCCGGGCGCCATGTTTTCCAACGGCATACGCTACAACCACTTCCTGCGCATCAGCTGCGGGCAGCGCACCACGCCCGAGATCACCGCTGCCCTGCAGACGCTCGCGCGCATCGTGGGCGAGCGGCCCAGATGAATCCCGCCCTGCACCAGTTCATCGTCGACTACGGCCTGTGGGCGGTGCTGGCCGGCACCCTGCTGGAAGGCGAAAGCGTGGTCGTGTTCGCCGGATTCCTGGCGCACCAGCACCTGCTGCACCTGCCCTATGTAATGCTGTGCGCGTTCGCCGGCTCATTCCTTGCGGACCAGGTCTTGTTCCTGCTGGGCCGCCGCTATCGCGATCATCGCTACGTCCGGAAGGTCCGCCAGAAGCCGGCATTCGAAAAGGCCTTGGCGGCGGTGGACCGCTATCCGCACGGCTTCATTCTCAGCCTGCGCTTTCTATATGGCCTGCGCACGGTGGGGCCGGTGGCCCTGGGCGTATCGAGCGTGCCGCCGCTGCGCTTCCTGGCGCTCAACGCCATTGCCGCCGCCATCTGGGCGGTGTGCTTCAGCGCCCTGGGCTATCTGTTCGGCCAGACGATCGAATCCATGCTGGGACGCCTGCACGGCGTCGAGACCAAACTGGCCGTGGCCGTCGCGATCGGCGCGCTCATCTGGCTGGCGTATCACCTGCTGGGCAAGCGCCGCAAATAACGGCGCTCAGACCACCAGCTTGCCGCTGGCGCGCAGCACATAACGGCGCCGCGCGTTGCGGTACCAGCGGCCCACCAGGGGCAAGCGCGCCAGGCGGCGCAGGATGGGATGGCGCTGGTCGAAGTCGTGCCAGGCCTTGAAGCCATGCCCCATGCGCTCCCAGCTCTGGCGCGCCTCGGGGGAAAGTTTGCCGGGGTCGAACGCCGCCAGCTTTGCTGCTTCCGAGACGCGCATCGCGATCGATCCGCCCCGGCATTCCAATGAATACTGATTCCGCATGGGGCCGCATATTACCCGGCTTGCATGACCTGCGGCAGCGCTTGCTGCGCGCTGCCGCAACGAGCAATTGGAGCCAGGTTTGACCGCCCCATGCAAGCCTTTGTAATTAAAGGAAAATGAACATCTATGCCCGCACTATCCCAAGGCTTGTCCACAGAAGTTGTGGGTAACTCTTGCAAGCCTGGACCCGCACGGCAGCCTATTTCAGGGCGCCCAGAATCATGTCGCGCACGCTCTCGAAACCGGCCACGTATTGCGGATTCTCGGAGCGGGCCAGCAGGCTGGAATAGTTCTGTTCGAGCTGGGCTTCGATGGCCTCGCGCAGGCCGGGCGAGGCCTTGGCCAGATGCAGCATCGACAGCACGGTCGAGTTCAGCGCATCGATGCGGCCGCCCTGATGCGAAATGGTGTGCACGATGACGGCGATTTGTTCCTGGATGTCCATGTGTAAGCCTCCTGGCATTGAAGTCGGCGCAAATCCTAGCATGGCGCCACGCCCGCCCATGCTAGGCAAGCCTTGCGCGCCGCGCTAGCATGAAGCGTAGCCGCAGAGGCACGGCGGCGCACGTCACCGGCTCCGTTTCCAGGGCTGCGCGCCCGCGAGCATCCGGTGCAACCGGAGGCTTCCGATGAAGACGATCCAGAACTACGTTGCGCCGGACGCCCAGTCCATGCGGCGCCTGCAGGACCGGCTGGGGTACAGCGACGCGCGCATGGCGGAGCTGGCCGGACTGGACGCAGCCATCCCCTGGCACAGTTTTATCGGCGGCGCCGAGCCGCGCTCGCTGGGCCGCCAGCGCCTGTTTTTTGTTGCGGCCCGTCTCACGCTGGACGAAGCGCAATGGCAGCGCGTGCTGGCGGCCATGCACGATCTGGGCGCGCGCTTCGATTACCAGGACACACGGCATCCCGACGCCCTGCCCGCGCCGGAACCCGTCGCCGACGAAGAGCGCAAGTTCGGCATGCTGCTGGTCAGCCGCAACGGCTCCTTCCACGAAATGGAGCAGTTGCGCGAGTTCGCGCATTTCGCGCACGAGGCCGATGTCAGCCGCTATGTGCATTCGGCCTTTTACGATAGCGACATCGATCTGTGCCGCTTCAGCTTCGCCGACCACGATGGCCTGGACGACGCCAGCCGCGACCGCATCTTCGATGCCGCGCGCAAGACCATCACGCGTTTCGAGTTCGACGGGCGCATCTATCAGGGCGGCATTCCGCCCGAATCCGACGGCTAGCGCGCGGCGCCATGCTGGCGTGCGCGGGCTGCCGCGTATTGACGCGGGCAGGCCCGGGCCTGTACCGTCGGCACTCGCGCCCTCTCGCTCCATGCCGCCCATCCCCGTATGAACGAACGACTCGACGCCATCGACCGGCAACTGCTCAGCCTGCTGCAAGCCAATGCGCGCGAACCCGCGGCCATCCTGGCGCGCAAGCTCGGCCTGGCCCGCACCACGGTGGTTGCGCGCATTGCGCGGCTCGAACGCGAGCACATCGTGGCGGGCTATGGCGTACGCCTGGGGCGCTTGCTGGAAGAAGCGGCGGTGCGCGCCTATTGCTTCATCAGCGTGCTGCCCAAGACTCCCGCCGCGGTGATCCGCGAACTGGAGAAGATGCCCGAGGTCGAGGAGGTCTCCTCGGTCAGCGGCCCCTACGATTACCTCATCTTCCTGCGCTGCGAAACCCATGAACAACTGGACGAACTGCTGGATCGCATCGGCCTGATCGACGGGGTCAAGCAGACCCAGACTTCCATCGTCCTGAGCCGCAAGCTAGACCGCCGCAGCGCCGTGGCCGCGCCATGAAATGATGGTGTAATGAGGGCAACCGCCATTTCAGGACACCCCATGTTTGCACGCCTTGCCCCCGCCGCCGTATTGCTTGCCCTGCTGACCGCCTGTTCCAGCATGAGCGAGGTGACGCCCGTCGGCAAGGACACCTACAGCGTCACCCACAGCTCCGGCTCGCAGATGATGACCTGGGTGGAAATCAAGAACCAGGCCCTGCTGCGGGCCGAACAGTATTGCCAGTCGATCGACCGCAAGCTGGTCAAGCCCAAGATCACGTCCAACCACGCGACCGGCCTGGGTCCCAAGCGCGCCACCGTGACCTTCGAATGCGGCGTCATCGAGCCGCCCAAGAATTCCTCGAAGTAGGACGGCGGCCCGCCCCGATCCGCAACACAACCTCAGTCCCCGCATCGTGAACACCTCCCTGCCCGTAGGCATCACCATGGGCGATGCCGCCGGCATCGGCCCCGAAATCGTCGTCAAGGCCTACGCGCAAGGCCTGAACGCGCCTTGTGTGGTCTATGGCGACGCCGGCGCGCTGCGCCGCGCCGCCGCCCAGCTGGGCGCCAGGCTGAAGATCGTCGAGGTCGCCGATGTCAGCCAGGCAGCGCCGGGCGCGGACCACATCAACGTCATCGCCTGCAGCCCCGCCCTGCCCGCCGACCTGCCCTTGGGACAGATCAGCGCGGCCGCCGGACGCGGCGCTTACGATTACGTCTGCGCCGCCATCGACGATGCGCGGGCCGGCCGCATCCGCGCCATCGTCACCGCCCCGCTGAACAAGAAATCCATGCATGCCGGCGGCATCGACTACCCCGGCCACACCGAGATCCTGGCGGAGCGCTCGGACACGCGCGACTTCGCGATGATGCTGGCCAACGACGAGCTGCGCGTGCTGCTGGTGACCATACACGTGGCGCTGGCCGACGTGATCGCGCGCATCACGCCGCAAGCGGAACTGACCGCCATGCGCCTGGCCGACCAGGCCTGCCGCCAGATGGGCATTGCCCAGCCGCGCGTCGCGGTCGCGGGCCTGAATCCGCACGCGGGTGAAGGCGGCAAGTTCGGCCGCGAAGACATCGACATCATCGAACCCGCAATCGCCGCCGCCCGCGCGCAAGGCATAGACGCGAGCGGTCCCTGGCCTGGCGACACGATCTTCATGCGCGCCCGGCGCGGCGAGTTCGATATCGTGGTGGCGCAGTACCACGACCAGGGACTCATTCCGGTCAAGTACCTGGGCCTGGATCATGGCGTGAACGTGACCGTGGGCCTGCCTTTCGTACGCACCAGCGTGGACCACGGCACCGCCTTCGACATCGCGGGCAAGGGCCTGGCCGACCATGCCTCGCTGGTCGCGGCGTTCGACCTGGCGCTGGCCATGACGCCCTGAGCGCGGCGCCACGGCCCTGCCGTGGCCCGGCAGCGCTGACAACTGGCTGTCAGGAAGCAAGGCGTCCCGGGGACTACAATACGGCCCGTTTACGGCGCCCGCGGCGCTTTCCGTCCGCCCTCCCCCTTCCATCCCTCATGTCACGCCTTGCCCGCCTTCTTCCCGACCGCTTCACCCTCTACCTGATCTGCACCGTCATCATCGCCAGCATCGTGCCCGCCCACGGGCAAGGCGTGGTCGTGTTCGGCTGGATCACCAACATCGCGGTCGGCCTGCTGTTCTTCCTGCACGGCGCGCGCCTGTCGCGCGAAGCCATCATCGCCGGCCTGACGCACTGGAAGCTGCACCTCACGATCTTCTCCGCGACCTTCCTGATGTTCCCGCTGCTGGGCCTGGCGCTCAAGCCGGTGCTGGAGCCGCTGGTCACGCCGGAGCTCTATCTGGGCATCCTGTTCCTGTGCTGCCTGCCCGCCACGGTGCAATCGGCCATCGCCTTCACCTCGATGGCGCGCGGCAACGTTCCGGCCGCCGTGTGCAGCGCCTCCGCCTCAAGCCTGCTCGGCATCTTCATCACTCCGCTGCTGGTGGGCACGGTGGTCGCCAACGCGGGCAGCGCGCCGATCTCGTTCGACGCCGTCGGCAAGATCATGCTGCAGCTGCTGCTGCCCTTCGTGCTGGGCCAGTTCGCCCGCCGCTGGATCGGCGCCTGGGTGCACAAGCGCAAGGCCATGCTGAAGTTCGTCGACCAGGGCTCCATCCTGCTGGTGGTCTACACGGCTTTCTCTGAAGCCATCAACGAAGGCCTGTGGAGTTCCACCCCGATCCCCGCGCTGGCCGGCCTGGTGGTGGCTTGCGCCGTCATCCTGGCACTCGCACTGGGCCTGTCGGCCCTGGCCGGCCGCGTGTTCGGCTTCAATGTCGAAGACCGCATCACGCTGTTGTTCTGCGGTTCGAAGAAAAGCCTGGCCAGCGGCATTCCGATGGCACAGGTGCTGTTCGCCGGCCATGCCGTGGGCGCAATCGTGCTGCCATTGATGTTGTTCCACCAAATCCAGCTGATGGTGTGCGGCGTGCTGGCCGCGCGCTTCGGCAAACGCCCCGAGGCGCAAGCCTGAGGCGAGTTCGCAGCCGCAACGAAAAACCGCGCCGAAGCGCGGTTTTTTCTTGGGGCCAAAAGGCTCAGTACATGTCGCGCGGCTGCGCACCCGAGAAGTTCAGGAAGCGCGTGCTGGAGCCCTGGAAGGTCAGACGCACCGAGCCGATGGGACCGTTACGCTGCTTGCCGATGATGATCTCGGCGGTGCCCTTGTCCGGCGAATCAGGGTTGTAGACCTCGTCGCGGTAAATGAACAGGATCACGTCCGCGTCCTGTTCGATAGCGCCGGATTCGCGCAGGTCGCTCATCACGGGACGCTTGTTGGGGCGCTGTTCCAGGCTTCGGTTCAGCTGCGACAGCGCGATCAGCGGGCAGTTCAGTTCCTTGGCCAGCCCCTTGAGCGAGCGGCTGATTTCCGACACTTCGGTGGCCCGGTTTTCACCCGAGCCGTTGCCCGACATGAGCTGCAGGTAGTCGATGATGATCAGGCCAAGCTGGCCGCATTGGCGCGCCAGGCGGCGCGCGCGCGCGCGCACTTCCATCGGGCTGAGCGCCGGCGATTCATCGATGTAGACCTGCGCGTCCTGCATCAGCTGGACCGCGTGGGTCACGCGCGGCCAGTCCTCGGCGATCAGCTTGCCGGTCCGCATGCGATGCTGGTCCAGCAGGCCCACGGAGCCCAGCATACGCATGGCCAGCTGGACCGCGCCCATTTCCATGGAGAACACCGCCACCGGCAGCCCTTCCTCGATGGCGACGTGCTCGCCGATGTTCATCGAGAACGAGGTCTTGCCCATGGACGGGCGGCCGGCCACGATGATCAGGTCGCCGCCCTGCATGCCCGAGGTCATCTTGTCCAGATCGGTGAAGCCCGTGGGCACGCCGGTCACGTCGGAGGTGCTTTCGCGGTGATAGAGCTCGTCGATGCGTTCCACCACCTGCGTCAGCAGCGGCTGGATTTCCTGGAAGCCCGCGGCGCCGCGGGCGCCCTCCTGGGCAATCTGAAACACTTTGGACTCGGCCTCGTCCAGCAGCTGGCGCGCTTCCTTGCCCTGCGGGCTCATGGCGGCCGCGGAGATCTCGTCGGCGATCGCGACCAGCTTGCGCAGCATGGCGCGCTCGCGCACGATCTCGCCATAACGGCGGATATTGGCGGCCGATGGCGTGTTGTGGGCCAGCGCGTTCAGATAGGCCAGGCCGCCGGCATCCTCGGCCTTGCCTGCGCTGACCAGCGATTCGTGGACGGTGATGACGTCGGCCGGGCGCGCCAGCCCGATCAGGCGGGCGATATGGTGCCAAATCAGCCGGTGGTCGTGCCGGTAGAAATCCTCTTCGACCAGCACGTCGGCAATGCGGTCCCAGGCCGCATTGTCCAGCAGCAGGCCGCCCAGCACCGACTGCTCCGCCTCGATGGAATGGGGGGGAACGCGCAGGTATTCGAGCTGGGAGTCGGCAGGTGTATTCATGACTTCAATAGTAACGGCTGCAGGATGTCCGCGACGCGGAAGAATCCCTGGATATCGCGCGAGGGCAATCGGCCCAGCACCACGCGCAAGGGCGCGGCAATGCCGCAGAGCACGCGCGCCAGGCGCGTCAGGCGGGATCGGACCTCAGGGTCTGGGTTGCTCTCGAAATAGACTTCGAACGCCAGTTTACCCAGCGTACGGGCCACGTCGTCCGGCAATTTACGCAAAGACACCAGAGAGGCCAGCATCTGGAACAGGTCATAGGCCTGGGCCAGCGGCCGCGACAGCGTCGAACCGATGTTCTCTTCGAAATCGATGCGCCAGAGCTCGCCGTCCTGCAAGGTGATGTTGCGGATCTGGGCGCCGCCATGCCACAGGCCGCGGGCATGGAAAGCGGCCAGGTCGGCCGCGGCGGCGCGCGCCAGCCACAGGCGGGACGTCGTGTCCTCGTTGCGGATCAGGTCGGCCAGGTCTTCGCCCACGTATTCCAGCACCAGCAGACCTTGCTCCTGCCACCAGACCTCGGGCACGCGGCAACCGGCCTTCAGAAGTTGGGCCAGGCGCTGCGACTCGTGCGTCAGGCCGTTGCGCAGCAACACGCCCGGACGTGGAAATTCACCCAGGAAAATCTTGCACCCCACGCCCAGGAACAGGGCGCGCACATAGCGCAGCGCGTAGCTCACGCCCTGGCCGATGCTGGAACGGCGGCGCTTGATGATGCAGCGCACGCCATCTATCGTCACATCCCTCACCGAAGGTTCACGCGACGCATCCACGCTGTCCAGCCAGGCTCGCAGGCCTGGGGGCGCGTTGTGGTGCACGGGGGGCTGAGTCAAGACGTCCTCTGAGGAATGCGGCGCGGGGCCTGGATCGTGGAGTCCGAAGACTACACGCAATACGGCGATGGGCAAAAAGAAAAAAAGCCGGCGCGCGGGCCGGCTTCTTTTTTACTGCGGGTACCGGCTTAGGACAGTTCGCCTTCGACCAGGATCGTCACGTCGACCAGAACGTCGGCGTGCAGGGCGACCTGGGCCGGGAACTCGCCGATCGACTTCAGCTGGCCGTTGGGCAGGCGGATTTGCGCCTTTTCCACGGCTTCGAAGCCAGCCTTGCGCAGGCCTTCAGCGATGTCGGCGTTGGTGACCGAGCCGAACAGACGGCCGTCGACGCCAGCCTTCTGGACGATCTTCAGCTGGAAGCCGGCGACGCGCTCGCCCAGAGCTTGGGCAGCGGCCAGCTTTTCAGCCTGGGCCTTTTCCAGTTCGGCGCGGCGCGCTTCGAATTCCTTCAGGGCGGCGTCGGTTGCGCGACGGGCCTTGCGCTGGGGGATCAGGAAGTTGCGGGCGTAGCCATCACGCACGCGGACGACTTCGCCGAGGTTACCCAGGTTGACGACTTTTTCGAGCAGAATAACTTGCATTTCAGTGCCCCGGATTAGTTGTGGTTGTCGGTGTAAGGCAACAGGGCCAGGAAGCGCGCGCGCTTGATGGCGGTGTCCAGCTGACGCTGGTAGATTGCCTTGGTGCCGGTCAGGCGAGCCGGGATGATCTTGCCGTTTTCTTGCACGAAGTCGCGCAGGGTGTCCAGATCCTTGTAGTCGATCTCTTCCACGCCGGCAGCGGTGAAGCGGCAGAACTTACGACGCTTGAAGAGCGGGTTCTGCTGCGTGAATTTGCGTTTTTCCTTGCGTTTTCCGAAGAAAGCCATGATATGTGCCTCTTTGTTTGAGGGGGCCGGGTTCTACCCAAAACGGGCCCAAACCCCCATAACCTATCCGTAATCAGAAGGCGCTCATCGCGCCTCTTGCCCAATTCCCTTCAAGCCACCAGCGGATCGCGCCCTGCGCTGCCGCTGATCCTGCGTGCCTGCTGCAAATGCAGCTTGACCTTCACCGAGTCCTTGCGGGTGGGAGCCAGAAACCCCTGCACCAGCAATTCGGACCCTAGCGCGGTGTCCTTCAGCAGCAACGCCAGATCGCCCAGTGCCACGGCCGCGATAGTCAGTTCGACGCGGCGCGGGTGGCCAGCTTCGATGACTTCCGACTCGTGCGCCAGCACCATTTCCAGTGCGGGCAAACCGGCGGGAGTGTGGCGCAAAGGCTCGCATTCGAGAACGCGGGCGCTGAGTTCCAGCTTGTTCATCCTGCCAGGCACCGAGGGGACTTCATGGGATGAGCTCTGCGTGAGCCCTGCTTACTCGGCCTGAGCCGGCGCTGCTGCTTCAGCCGAAGCCTTGCGGGCTTCTTCGCGTTCGACCGACTTCATCATGATCGAGGGCGTGGCTTGAGCCTTCTTGGTCTTGATGACCAGGTGGCGCAGAACGGCGTCGTTGTAGCGGAACGAGTGTTCCAGCTCATCCAGCGTGGCTTGGCCGCACTCGATGTTCAGGCAGACGTAGTGAGCCTTGACGAGCTTCTGGATCGGGTAGGCCAGTTGACGGCGACCCCAGTCTTCCAGGCGGTGAACCGAGCCGCCTTGGCCCGTGACCAGCGCTTGGTAACGCTCGACCATGGCGGGCACTTGCTCGCTTTGGTCGGGGTGAACGATAAACACCACTTCGTAGTGACGCATGAGTAAAACTCCTTGAGGATGTCTCGCTGGCCGACCGTCCTGCGCCCCCGCTTTCCATCAGGGGCGGATCGCAATATGCATCTTGAACAGTGGCCCGCAAGGGGCAGCCCGCTACCCAAAAACCATGGGCGGTCGAGCAAGAAAGCTCTCGATTATCACCGATTGAGCGGTCAGGCGCAAGCTAGAGGTCGGTCAGGAAATAAGGGACGGACTATTTCCATCGCCCTGCCCCGCCTGCCGAGGCAAATCGGCAACATCGATTTCCTGGGGACGGTTGACCACGCTGACCATCACGTAGCTGATGATCATAAGCAGGAACCATGAGCCCAGCTTGGCGATGGACACGAGTTGCCATCCCTGCGACTGGTTCGGATAGCGCCAGGCGTTGGCAAAGGTGCCGATGTTCTCGGCGAACCAGATGAACAGGGCCACCAGCACGAAACCCAGCAATAGCGGCATGCGGCGGTAGACCTGCCAGATACGGAAATACACCCAGGTGCGGGCGAACAGGATGGCGGTCAGCGCAAACAGCGCCCACCGGATATCCATGATGTAGTGGTGCGCAAAGAAGTTCAGGTAGATCAGCACCGACAACGCCACGCAGGCCGCCAGCGGCGGATGCGCGCGGAAGCGGAAGTCGAACAGGCGCCAGACGCGGGCCAGGTAGCTGCCCACCGCCGCATACATGAAACCCGTGAACAGGGGCACGCCGCCGATGCGCAGCACGCTGGCCTCGGGATAGATCCACGAACCCGCGGCGGTCTTGAAGACTTCCATGCCCGTGCCCACCACATGGAACAGCAGGATCACGCGGGCTTCGCTCCAGGTCTCCATGCGCAGCGCCAGCAGCAGCGCCTGGATGCCCAGCGCGGCCAGGGTCAGGAAGTCGTAGCGGGCCAGCGCGGCATCCTTCGGATACCACCAATGCGTGCCGAGCAGCAGCGCGCACATCAGGCCGCCGAAAAGGCAGGCCCAGGCCTGCTTCACGCCGAAGCGGAAAAACTCGTAGAGCGCGACGCCAAAACGGCCGCGGCCGGCCAGATTGCTGGCCAGCCGCGATTCCCACTCCTGCAGCCCCGCGATGAGCGGCCAGTCATTGGCCGCCGGATGGCTCACGGAAAGCTCAGCCTTCCACGACGGCGTAGGCCGAGTGGTTGTGGATGGATTCGAAGTTCTCGGCTTCCACGCGGTAGCGGGCGATGCCGGGATGCGCGTTCAGGCGGGCGGCCACGTCGCGCACCAGGTCCTCGACGAACTTGGGGTTGTCGTAGGCGCGCTCGGTGACGTACTTCTCGTCGGGGCGCTTGAGCAGGCCCCAGAGTTCGCACGAACCTTCTTCTTCGATCAGGCGGATGACGCCGTCCATGCCGATATCGGCGTTCAGGATGGCCGACACCGTGACGTGCGAGCGCTGGTTGTGCGCGCCGTACTCGGAGATGGCCTTGGAGCAGGGACAGAGGCTGGTGACGGGCACCTGCACGATCAGTTCGAACTCGACCTCGTCGCCCTGGGCGCGCGCGATCCACTGCACGTCGTAGTCCAGCAGGCTTTGCACGCCGGAGATCGGGGCGGACTTGTTGATGAAGTACGGGAAGGCGGCGGTGATGTCGCCGCGTTCGGCATGCAGCAGCGGCAGCATGTCGGCCGCCATGGCGCGGAACAGGGTCGGCGTCATGGGGATGCTGCGGTACTTTTCCAGCAAGGCCACGAAGCGGGACATGTGCGTCCCCTTTTCTTCGGGCGGCAGCGCCACGGTCAGCGTCCAGTTGGCCACGGTGCCCTGGGGCGAGCCGTCGCCGCTTTCAATCAACATGGGGTGGCGCACGCCACGGATGCCCACGCGCTGAATCGGGATGTGCCGGGTGTCCGCCGAACTCTGGACGTCGGGCATCACGATGGCGGGGTCGATCGGAGAATTCATTTCGGCTTACCTGTCTAGGCAGTCAGTCGTGAAAACGCACGGGCCTAGGAATCTTTGAGAAGGGGGCCATTATCGCCCATAGTCCGCCGATCGCCAGGGAAAACCCTTTTATTCGTAGGTTGGCGGGGCCGGAACAGTGTGTTTCATTACCGCGGACAGTGGCCTCGCCCCTGTCCGCGGAATCGGGCCGGATTCAGCCCAGCAGGTCGGCGTAACGAGCGCGGATCGCGCTTTCGATGCCCGCCGCGTCCAGGCCGATGCCGGCCCACAGCGCCGATTGCTCGCCGTGGTCGATGAACTCGTCGGGCAGGCCCAGTTGCAGGACCGGAATCGCAACGCCGGCCGCGCTCAGCGTTTCCAGCACCGCGCTGCCCGCGCCGCCCATGATGGACGCGTCTTCCAGCGTAACCAGGGCGTCGTGGCGGCTGGCCAGGTCGAGGATCAGTTCGCGGTCGATCGGCTTGACGAAGCGCATGTCGGCCACGGTGGCGTCGAGCTTTTCGGCCGCGCCCAACGCGGCCTGGAGCAGCATGCCGAAACCCAGGATGGCAATCTTGCGGCCCTCGCGGCGCACCACGCCGCGACCGAGTTCGACCGTGTCCAGGCCGGGCGCCTCGGCCGCGCCACAGCCCGCGCCGCGCGGATAGCGCACCGACGCCGGGCCGGGATACTGATAACAGGTCGACAGCAGCAGCCGCGTTTCGTTTTCGTCCGAAGGCGTGGCCACGACCATGTTGGGCACGCAGCGCAGGAAGGCGATGTCGTAATTGCCCGCATGCGTGGCGCCGTCCGCGCCCACCAGGCCGGCGCGGTCCAGCGCGAAGGTCACGTCCAGGTTCTGCAGGGCCACGTCGTGGATGAACTGGTCGTAGCCGCGCTGCATGAAGGTGGAGTAGATCGCGACCACCGGCTTCTGGCCTTCGCAGGCGATGCCCGCGGCGAACGTCACGGCGTGCTGCTCGGCGATGCCCACGTCGAAGTAGCGCTGCGGAAAGCGCTTTTCGAATTCGACCAGCCCGCTGCCCTCGCGCATGGCGGGCGTGATGGCGACCAGGCGCGAATCCTGTTCGGCCATGTCGCACAGCCACTGGCCGAACACCTGCGTGAAGCTGCGCTTGCCCGGCGCCTTCGATTGCTGGATGCCGACGGCCGGATCGAACTTGCCCGGGCCGTGGTACAGCACCGGGTCGGCCTCGGCCAGCTTGTAGCCCTGGCCCTTCTTGGTGACCACGTGCAGGAACTGCAGGCCTTCCAGGGCCTTGAGGTTCTGCAGCGTGGGCACCAGCGCGTCCAGGTCGTGTCCGTCGATCGGGCCGACGTAGTTGAAGCCGAATTCCTCGAACAGCGTGGCCGGGGTGACCATGCCCTTGGCATGTTCTTCGAAGCGGCGCGCCAGTTCCAGCACCGGCGGCACGTGCTGCAGCACCGCTCGGCCGACGTTCTTGGCAGCCGCATAGAAGCGGCCCGACATCAGGCGCGCCAGGTAACGGTTCAGCGCCCCCACCGGCGGCGAGATCGACATGTCGTTGTCGTTCAGGATCACCAGCAGGTTGATGTTGGGCGTGACGCCGGCGTTGTTCATGGCTTCGAAGGCCATGCCCGCGGACATCGCGCCGTCGCCGATGATGGCGATGTGCTGGCGCTGCACGCCGGCATTGCGCGAGGCCACCGCCATGCCCAGCGCCGCCGAGATGGAAGTGGACGAATGCGCGGTGCCGAAGGCGTCGTATTCGGATTCGCTGCGTTTCGGGAAGCCCGAAATCCCGCCCTGCTGGCGCAGCTTGGCCATGCCGGCGCGGCGCCCGGTCAGGATCTTGTGCGGGTAGGACTGGTGGCCCACGTCCCAGACGATGCGGTCATGCGGCGTGTCGAACACCTGGTGCAGGGCCAGGGTGAGTTCGACCGTGCCCAGGTTGGACGACAGGTGCCCGCCCGTTTTGGACACCGATTCCAGCACGAAGCCGCGCAGTTCGTCGGCCAGCTTCTTCAGCTCGCGGCGATCCAGGCGCTTGAGGTCAGCCGGGGATTGAATGCGGTCCAGTAAATCTGTCGTCATGCTTTTATGTGGTTCGTTGGCCCGGCCTGCCTCCAGCCCGGGCTGGTCCCGGCTCAGCGGTCTCGTAGGACGATGAAGTCGGCCAGTTCAGCCAGGCGCGATCCGGCCTCGCCCAGCGGAGCCAGGGCCGCCAGCGCGTCCTCACGCAGTTCCTGGGCGAACGCGCGCGCGCCGTCCAGGCCCAGAAGCGATACATAGGTGGGCTTGTTCTCGGCGGCGTCCTTGCCCGGCGTCTTGCCCAGGCTGGCGCTGTCCGCGGTCACGTCCAGGATGTCGTCGACCACCTGGAAGGCCAGCCCCACCGCCTGCGCGTAGGCGTCCAGCGCCTGGCGCGAAGCCGAGCTGGCGCCCGCCACGATGCCGCCCAGGGCCACGCTGCAAGCCAGCATGGCGCCCGTCTTCATGCTGTGCATGGTTTGCAGTTCGTCGCGCGACAGCGCGCGGCCGACGCTGAACAGATCGATGGCCTGGCCGCCCGCCATGCCCTGGCTGCCGGCAGCGCGCGCCAGCGACTGGGTGGCCTGCACGATCAGCGCGGGCGCGATCGGCATGGAGGCCAACAGATCGAAGGCCAGCGGCTGCAGCGCATCGCCCGCCAGCATGGCGGTGGCTTCGTCGAACTGCACATGGGTGGTGGGACGGCCGCGGCGCAGCGTGTCGTCGTCCATGCAGGGCAGGTCGTCGTGCACCAGCGAATAGGCGTGGATCAGTTCCACCGCCGCGGCGGCGCGGTCCAGCGAGGCCTGCACGGCCAGCACGCTGCCGCTGACGGGGCAAGCCTGCCCCGCCGCGTAGACCAGCGCGGCGCGCACCCGCTTGCCGCCGCCGAGCACGGCGTAGCGCATGGCTTCGTGCAGCCGGGCGGGCAACGCGTCAGCCGGGGGGAGCAGATCGTCCAGGACGTCTTCGACGTGCTGGACACGGCCTTGCAACCATTCCGGGAAGGCGAGTTGAATTTGCTTCATCGGGCTCTTATTCGTCATCCAGCGCCGCCGGGTCCAGCGGACGCAGCAGGTCGCCCTCCAGGACCTTGACCTGCTGTTCGGCCTGCGCCAAGCGTTCCTGGCAGACCCGCGTGAGCGCCACGCCGCGCCGGTAGGCGGCAAGCGACTGCTCCAGCGGCAACGAGCCGTCTTCCATGGCCGCTACCAGCGATTCGAGTTCGGCCAGCGCCGTTTCGAAATCCTGGGGCAAGGGACGGTCATCGATCTGCGGATCGGCTTGTGAAGATTTGGCCAAACGGGTCTCCGAGGGCGCTAGGGGTGGATCAATCCGTGAATTGTACGAGATACCCGCAAGGCCGTCGGGCTTGCCGCCGCGCGCGGCGCGTCTCAGGCCGCGGCGCCCGCCAGCCCCGCTATGGAGGCCTGCAGCAGGGGCGCCACGCGCGTACGCAGGTCCGCCTCCGGCAAGAGGCTGGCGGGTCCGCCGCAGCTCATCACGAAGACGCCCTCGCCCGTGATGGACGAGAACGGCACCGCGACCGCATTGATCCCCGACTGCCATTCGCCGATGGCGTAGCAGCAGCCCGTATCGCGCAGTTCGACGCGCGCGCGCTCGACGGCGGCCGCGTCCGGCGCCGTCTCGCCCAGCCGGGCCAGCGCGTCGGCGCAGGCCTGGGACGGCAGGCTGGCCAGGTAGGCCCGCCCCATGGCGCTGTCCAGGCTGGCGCGATAGCCGACCGGCAGGCGCAGGTAAAGCGCCGAAGAGCCGTGAATGGCTTCGACGTAGGTCATGGCGTCGCCATCGAAGGCGCCCAGGGCCACCGCGCCACCCGTGGCGCGGGCCAGCTCGGTCATCGAGGCCTTGGCCAGTTCGCGCACCTCCAGTCCGGCCAGCAGGCCGAAGCCCAGCGCCAGCACGCCATAGCCCGGCGAATATTTGCCGGTGTCCGGGTGATAGCGCAGATAACCCAATTCAGTAAGGGTGTAGGTGATGCGGCTGATGGTGGGCTTGGGCAGACCGGTCAGACGCGCCAGGTCCAGATTGCCCAAGGCCGTCACGCCATGGCGAAAGCAGCGCAGCACGTCCAGCCCGCGCGCCAGGGCGGTAATGAAATCGGGCGAATTGGCGCCCTCGCCCGCGCCGGGAGCGCGCTTGCGGCGCGCGGGCAGGCTGAGTTCGACCTTGCCGTCCGGCTTGGCGGCGGGATGGGCGATGCGCTTGGCGTCAGAAAAAGATTGCATTTCTATTCGCTTCGTTTTTATAGTTTATTTCGAATAACAAAATTAAATTCCATTTTACGGAATTTAATGCACCCAAGGAGACTTGGCAAGCGCTGCCCGCAGCGCCAAGCCAGGCCCGAACCTCCACTCATGCACGCGATTTCAAGGGGAAAACATGATTCGCACTAGCTTCAAACTGCTGGCCACCCTGCTGCTCAGCGCCGCAGCGCTGGGCGCCCAGGCCGAAACCTATCCGGCCCGGCCGATCAAGGTGGTCTCGCCCTTCCCCGCCGGCGGCGCCACCGACGTGCTGACCCGCATCCTGGCCGAGCGCATGGCCAAGACGCTAGGCCAGCCCATGATCGTCGAGAACAAGGCAGGCGCCGGCACCTCGATCGGGGCGGCCTTTGTTTCGCGCGAAGCGCCGGACGGCTACACCATCCTGATGGCGACCAACTCCACGCTGGTCACCAACCGCTATCTGTACAAGGAGCTGCCCTACGATCCCGATGGCTTCGCCCGCATCGGCATGGTCGGCGTGGGGCCGCTGGTCCTGCTGTCCAGCCCCAAGCGGCCGTTCAACAGCACCCAGGATGTGGTGGCCTACGCCAAGCAGAATCCGGGCAAGCTGACCTTCGCCACCTTCGGCCCTGGCACGTCCTCTCACCTGGCGGGCGAACTGTTCAAGGAACGCGCAGGCATCGACATCCTGCACGTGCCCTTCAAGGGCGCGACCCAGGCCCTGCCCGCGCTGGTCAGCGGCGACGTGGACCTTTTCTTCGACATGGTGGCCACCGGCATGCCGCAGGCCGATGCCGGCAAGGTCAAGGTCTTCGCCATCACCAGCCCCGGCCGCCTGGCGACGCAGCCCAAGCTGGCGACGCTGGCCGAGCAAGGCTATCCCGCGTTCGACATGACCGCCTGGTTCAGCTTCGTGGCGCCCAAGGGCACGCCCGCCCCCGTGATGGAAAAGCTGCAGCAGGCCCTGACCGAGACCCTGCAGGACGAGACCATCAAGAAGCGCATGCTGGACATGGGCATCGACCCGCGCTCGGGCACGGCCGCGGAACTGGACAAGCAGATCAAGACCGAACAGCCCATCGTGGCGCAGCTGATCAAGCAGGCCAATATCGTCCTGCAATGATGGCGCGGCTGGTTTCGTGACAAAACGTAGGCGGGCCCGCGCCCGCCCGTGAATGCGCCGCGCCGCGCGGCATCCGCCGGCAGAGGGCTCCAGCGCCCCTGCCGGTTTTTCATGCGCGTCGATATGCCCTCTAACCCCTGGATACAGAACCAGGACGCTGCCCGCTGCTATGGTGAAAAAGTAGACACCGCCATGGGAGCCCGATGCCGTACGCCGAAGAGAAATATGCGCGCCTGGATGCCGCCCGCTGGCTGGCGGCGGTGGCCGTGGTGCTGCTGCACAGCGCGGCCATGGTGGTAAGCAACCCCGCGGTGTACGGCGGCGGAGCGTGGCTGGCCGCCAATCTGTACGACTCGGCGGCGCGCTGGTGCGTGCCCGTGTTCGTCATGGTCAGCGGCGCCCTGTTGCTGGACCCCGACAAGCCGCAGGACGCGCGCCAGTTCTACAGCCGGCGCATGGCGCGGATCTGCGCGCCGCTCGTGTTCTGGACGTTTTTCTATCTGGCCTGGCGCACGGCGCTGGATTGGTGGGACGACGGCCGCATCGATTTTTCGTTCTGGCCGCGCAAGCTGGTGCAGGGCGAGCCGTACTACCACCTGTGGTACCTGTACATGATCGTGGGCCTGTACCTGTTCGCGCCGCTGGTGCGCATCCTGTATGCGCGCAGCACGCCGCGCGCCCGCGCCTTGTGGGTGGTCGGCATCCTGGGCGTGGCGATCCTGGACGCGTTGTATCGCCGCGCGCTGGGCGCGCCCGCGGGCTTCTTCCTGACCTGGTTCCTGCCCTATCTGGGCTACTTCGTGGCGGGCCGCCTGATCTTCGACGGCCAGATGCGCATCCCGCGCCCTGGCCTGATGCTGGCGGCCAGCGTGGCCGCGACCGCGCTGGGCGTGTATTCGATGTCGAGCAACCGCGCGCTGGATACCTACTTCTACGATTACTTCAGCCTGACGGTGCCGTTCATGTCGCTGGCCGCGTTCCAGTGGATCGTTTCGTCGCCGCGGCTGCCGCGGCTGGCCTCGCTGGCGCCGCTGACCTTCGGCGTCTACCTGATCCATCCGCTGTTCCTCGACGTGGCGCATCGCGCCGGCGCCCTGACGGGCGCGCGCAACGAGGCCTGGACGCTGCCCGTGCTGGCGGTGGCCGTGTTCATGTTGTCGGCCGCCAGCAGCTGGCTGATGAGACGTCATCCGGCGACCCGGCGCTTCGTCTGAAAGGCCTACATCTTCAAGGGGTTATGCCGCGCGTAGCGCGTGCACGACGGCTACGGCATAACTTCACGAAGCTTCGCAGATCTTCACGGGCGCGGGGTAAGGGCTTGGGGTACAATTCACGGCTTATTTGATCGGCCAGACACCGATTTTTCTTCGCGCCAGCACGGAACGCATCCTGCGGATTTCAAAGCCGCCAGGCAAAAGCCTCTCCGTCCTGGCTTTTTTATCCGAGCGGGGGGAATCATGACCGACATCGGTCGGATGGCACATGTAGTGCCAGCTCGCACCCAGCTACCCGTCAGCGCGTATTTTGACGAAGCCCTCTTTGCCCGCGAGCAAGAACTCATTTTCAAGCAATCCTCGCAATACGTCGGCCACCAGAAAGTGGTGCCCGAAATCGGGGATTGGCGTACGTTGGTCCAGGAAGACGGAGGACGCGTGCTGGTTCGCAATCAGCAAGGCGTCGAACTCATCTCAAATGTCTGCCGCCACCGCCAGGCGCTGATGCTTGGCGGCGAGACCGGCAATGTGGCCGGCAACTGCAATACGCATGGCAATCTGAAGGCAACCGGCGGCAATATCGTTTGCCCCTTGCATCGTTGGACGTACAACAACCAGGGCGAGTTGTTGGGCGCGCCCCAGTTCGCCACCACGCCCTGCATGAACCTGCAGAAGTTCCGCCTGCGCGACTGCCATGGCCTGCTGTTCGAAGGCCCGCGCGATCCGGCCGCCGACATGGCGCCGCTGTTCTCGCGTCCGGAATTCGACTTCGGCGACTACGTGCTGGACCACGTCGAAGTTCACCAGTGCAACTACAACTGGAAGACCTTCATCGAGGTCTACCTCGAGGATTACCACGTCGGTCCGTTCCACCCGGGCCTGGGCCGCTTCGTCACTTGCGACGACCTGAGCTGGGAGTTCAACGACTGGTACAGCCTGCAGAAGGTCGGCGTGCACAACGCCCTGGCGCAGCCGGGCTCCGATGTCTACAAGCAATGGCATGACCGCCTGCTGGCGTTCCGCGAAGGCGATGCGCCGGATTTCGGCGCGGTCTGGGTCACGTACTTCCCGACCCACATGATCGAGCTGTATCCGCACGTGCTGGTGCTCTCCACGCTGTACCCGAAGGGCCCGCAGGAAACGGTCAACGTGGTCGAGTTCTACTACCCCGAGGAAATCGCCGCCTTCGAGCGCGAATTCGTCGAGGCGCAGCGCGCCGCCTACATGGAAACGGCCATCGAGGATGACGAGATCGCCGAGCGCATGGACGCGGGCCGCAAGGCGCTGATGCTGCGCGGCGTGAACGAAACCGGCCCCTACCAGTCGCCCATGGAAGACGGCATGCAGCACTTCCATGAATGGTATCGGCGCATCATGCAGGAGCGGGTCTGAAGCCTGGCTTCGGCGCCTCTCCCATGCAAGAAGGCCTCGCATACGCGAGGCCTTTCTTCTTTCCGGCTGCCGCGATCAGCGGCCCAGCGCGCCCGCCACCGTGCGCTCGCCGATGGCCAGACCCACCGTCATGCCCACGCCCGAGTGCATCACCGCCACCGTCGTGGCCGGGTCCACCGGCATGACCGAGAACGGCGCAGGGCCGTGCGCGCCATAGACGCCCTGCCAGCGCTCCAGCACGCGCAAGCGCGCACCCAGCGCCTGGGTCGCCAGGTCCAGCATGGCGTTGTCGACCGCTTCGTCGTTGAACGGCGGCGCGTCCTGGCCGTAGCGGTGCGAATCGCCGATGATCAGTTCGCCATAGGGCGTGGGGCTGATCAGCAGGTGGATGCCGTTCTCCAGCAGCATGGGCGTGCGCGCCTGGATCACGTCGCGCAGCGCCAGCGCCGACGGCAGGTCCGAGAATGCGCCGTAATGCACGCAGGACAGGCCGGTCAGCAAGGGGCGGTCCAGCGCGATGGGCTGGGTCTCGAACGCGGCGCGCAGCATCTGCAGGCGCGTGACCTCCAGGTTCATCGGCGCGAAGCGCTCGGGCAACAAGGTCAGGTAGTCGTGCCCGGGACAGACGAACACGTGCCCGCCCTTGAATTCTCCCGCCGAGGTGCACACCAGCCCGCCCTCGACCGCACGCGCCAGCGTGCCGGTGATGAACGTCACGCCCAGCGACTCCGCGAGGTAGCGCGTGATGGCCGGCAGCGCCTCGCGCGAATAGATCTGCAGATCGTCATGGCCTTGCAGGCCGGCGCAGTGATGCGCCAGCTGGCCGCCGTACAAGCGGGCCACCTCGCGGCCCGACAGCAGTTCGGCGCGATAGCCTTCCTGCCGCATGCGCGTGTCGGCGAATTCCTGCAGCACGTCCGCCTCTTCGGCGTTGCGCGCCAGCACCAGGGCGCCGTTGGCGCGCACATGGAAACCCGCGCGCCCCGCCAGTTCCAGCCATAGCTCGCGCGCCTGCTGGGCGTGCGACAGCATCATGCCGGGGGCCTGGCCCGTCACGATGACCTGGCCGAAATTGCGGATGGTGGCGCCATGCGCCTGGCGGCTGCGCTCGATCACGGCCACCGACAGGCCGCGCTTGGCGGCGGCCCAGGCGTGGGCGATGCCCAGCATGCCGGCGCCCACCACGACTACGTCGAAATTTTTCATCTGTGGAACATTGAAAAGGGTAATGCGGCGGAAGCCGCCCTGGCGGGCGCTCCCGGGGCGCGGCGGCGTCCTGCGCCGCCGCGGTCAAACGGACTTACTTCTTCTTCGGCTCGGACTTGCCGTCGTAGCGCTTGGTCCACTCGGCGATGATGCGGTCGCGGTTGGTGGCGGCCCAGGTGAAGTCGTTCTTGATCATGCGTTGCATCAGGTCGGCCGGCAGGTTCGGATTGGACGTGGCGATCGACGGGATGGCGAGCACGGCGAAGTTCGCCTTGTACAGCTCGTTGGCTTCGCGGCTGGCGGAGAAGTCGGCCAGCTTGCGGGCGGCTTCCAGGTTCTTGGTGCCCTTCATGATGGCGGTGGCTTCCACTTCCCAGCCCAGGCCTTCCGAGGGGAACACGGCTTCGACCGGCGCGCCGTCGGCCTTCAGCTTGGCGGCGCGGTAGTCGAACGACACGCCGATCGGGAATTCGCCGGCGGCGGCCATGTTGCACGGCTTGGAGCCCGAGTGCGTGTACGAACCGATGTTCTTGTGCAGGGCGTCCATGTAGGCCCAGCCCTTCTCTTCACCGAAGATCTGCAGCCAGGCGCTGACGTCCAGGAAGCCGGTGCCCGACGACGCCGGGTTCGGCATCACGATCTTGCCGGCGTACACCGGCTTGGTCAGGTCCTGCCACGAGGTCGGCTTGGGCAGCTTCTGCTTTTCGGCTTCGATGGTGTTGAAGCAGATGGCGGCGGCGAAGCCGTCCATGCCGACCCAGCTGGGCTCGGCCTTGGCGTCGCGCATGTTGGCGGCGATCTGGTCCAGGCCCTTGGGGGCGTAGGGCTGCAGCATGCCTTCCTTGTCCATCAGGCCCAGCGAGGTGCCGGCCAGGCCCCAGATGGCGTCGGCCTTGGGGTTGTTCTTCTCGGCCAGCAGCTTGGCGGTGATGATGCCGGTGGAGTCGCGCACCCACTGGATCTTGATGTCGGGATTGGCCTTCTCGAACGCGGCCTGATAGGCCTTGATCTGGTCGGCTTCGAGCGCGGTGTAGACCGTCAGCGTGGTCTCGGCGGAGGCGGCGCCCATCACGCCCGTCAGGGCGGCGGCCAGTGCAAGCAGCTTGTAGCGATTCATGAAGTACTCCGTGGGTAAGCGGAAAAAGGCTGAGGGAAGCCCCCAGGGCTGGCGCGAACCGGCCCCGGCAAGCGATGCAGACAGGTGGTTGAGGGTTAAGGGCGCTGGCCTGCGGACAAGCGGGATTCGATGTCGGCGATCACGCCAGGCAGGTCGGCGACGGTGTCGATCAGGTAGTGCGGCGCGGCGGGCGACAGCTCCAGGCTGGCGGCGGTGCGGGCCTTCTGGCGGCCTGCGTCGTCCAGGCTCAGGTATTCCTCCAGCGTCAGGCCGGCGGCGTTGCCCGACAGCAGCAGGCCCACGGTCCACATGCCGGCGCGGCGTCCTTCTTCGATGCCGGGCGCGGTGTCGTCGACCTTGACGCAGGCGGCGACGTCGGACAGGCCGAGTTCGACCACGTTCTTCAGCGCCATCGCGGGCGCCGGCCGCGCGCGCGGCACGTCGTCGCTGGCGACGATGCAATCGGGTTCCAGGCCTTCGGAGGCGGCGCGTTCGACCACGCGGCGCATGACGCTGGCGGGATAGCCCGAGCACGAGCCGATCTTCAGGCCGCGCTGGCGCAGGGCGCGCAGCAACTCGGCCGCGCCGGGGATAGCCGCCGAATACTGGGCGACCTTGTCCAGCTGCATCGGCAGGAAGCGCTCATAGATGGCGGTCACGTCGTCATCGGTGGGCAAGCGGCCGAACTGGGCCTGGTACTGGCTGGCGATCACGGGATCGTTGCAAAGCGTGCGGATGTGGTCCCACTTGCCCATGCCCATGGGGCCGCGGGCCTGCTCCAGCGACATCTCCACGCCGAACTGCGAGAACGCGTCCACGAACACCTTGGTGGGCGCGAAGGAGCCGAAGTCGACCAGCGTGCCGGCCCAGTCGAAAATCACCGCTTCCAGGCGGACGGGCAAAGGCGAAACAGTCATGAGGGTCTTCCTTGAGAAATCGTTCAATGAGCCGCGGGGCGGCGCCAGGCCTGGCTGCGCGCCACCAGTGCGCGGCTGGCCAGGTGCAGGACCAGGGCGGCCGCGGCCGAACTGGCCATGATCACGGTGCACATGGCGGCGGCAGGACCGATGAAGCCGGCGTCGTCCATGTTCAGCACCGCGACCGCGGCCAGCACCGTCGACGGGCTGTAAAGGAACACGACCGCGGACACCGTGGTCATGGCGGAAACAAACAGGTAGCGGGCCACGTCCAGCGCCGCCGGCAGGCACATCGGCAATGTCACGCGGACAAAGGTCGTCAAACGCGGCACCTTGAGCGACGCGGAGGCCGCCTCGAATTCGGGGTCCAGCGCGTTGAGCGCGGTGGCGGCGGTGAGGTGCGCGCTGGTGTAGAAGTGGACGATGGTGCACAGGACCAGGAGCGGCATGGTGCCGTACAGCAGGTTCAGCGGGTTCGACAGGCTGTTGAAGAAGAAGATGTAGCCCAGGCCCAGCACCAGGCCGGGTACGGCCATGGGCATCAGCGCCAGCATGCCGACCATGCCGCGCAGACCGCGCGTGAGCGAGTTGCGGGCAGGCACTTTTTCCATCATCCATGCGCCGGTGAAGACCACCGCCGTGCCGGCCAGGGCGGTGCAGAACGCCAGTTGCAGGCTGTTGCGCCAGGCCAGCCAGCCGCCGCCGTCCATATTGTCGAAGTCGTACGAACGCAGCGACATCGACAGGTTGTAGGGCCACATCTTCACGAAGGACGCCCACACCGCCACGCCGATGATCAGCAGCAGGAACGCCGCCAGCACGCCGGCCAGCGCCAGGAACGCGGCATCGCGGCGGCGGTTGACGCCGGCGGCATAGGGCTGGGCCCGGCCGCTCAGCTGGGCGCCCTGGCGGGCGCGCAGCCGCCGGTCCAGGGCGAAGGTCAGGATCGCGGGAAGCAGCAGCAGGATGCCGATGGCCGCGCCCTTGGGAAAGTTCTGCTGGCCGACCACGGCCTTGTAGGCTTCCATCGCCAGCACGTTGTAGTCGCCGCCCACGACCTTGGGCACGCCGAAGTCGGTAACCGTCAGCGTGAACACCACGCAGCAGGCCGAAAACACGGCGTAGCGGGTGCCCGGCAGGGTCACGGTCAGGAAGGTGCGCCAGGGGCCCGCGCCCATGGCGCGCGCGGCGTCATAAAGACGGCCATCGGCCAGCGCCAGGCCGGTCAGCAGAATCATCAGCGCGTGCGGGAAGGTATAGAAAGCCTCGCCCACGACGATGCCCCAGAAACCGTAGATGGTCGCGCCGCCCGTCAGGCTCTTGAGCAGGCCCTGGTTGCCCAGCAGGTACACCAGCGCGATGCCCGGCAGCAGCGACGGCGCCAGCAGCGGCAGCAAGGCGACGGTGCGCAGCAGGCCCTTGCCCGGCAAGCGCGTGCGGGTCAGGCCGTAGGCGAATCCGTACGCGCAGGGCACGACCAGCAGCGTCGTCACGACGCCCACCGCGAGGCTGCGCGCGACCATGGCCATGAAGCCGTCGCCGCCGATGATGTCCGCAAGCACCGACAGCCCGGCCCAGGCGCCGTCGCTGTCGGTCACGGACTTGAGCAAGATGGCGGCCAAGGGCAGCGCCAGGAACAGCAGCAGGCCCAGCGCCAGGGCGCCCTGCCCGGCGGCCAGGCCGAAGGCGCCAACCCAGGCTGGCAGCGGGCGGCGGCCCAGCGCTGGCGCAGGCGCCGGCGTTGCGAAGCTTCCAGCTGCCGGCGCGGCGGCGTTGGAGGAACGGGTCATGGCCGGATCAAGCGTAGGCGCGTATCGCATGGCGCGGCAGCTCCACCCAGCAGCGGCTGGCGGCGTGAGGGCCCAGCAGGGCGTCTCCGATTTCAGGGGACACGATGGAATGCACCGTGCTGCCGGGTACGCCCTCAAGGCGCAGGGCCAGGCGATAGCCGCGGCCGAGGAACACGCCGTCCAGCACATCGGCCAGCATGGCGTTGGGCTGGTCCGGGCGCGCGGTGCTGACGCGCACGGCTTCCGGGCGCACGAACAGCTTGCCGCTGGCGGCATCCAGCGCCTCGTCCACGGCCAGTTCCTGGCGTCCGACACGGGCGCGGTGCGCATCCAGGCGCTCGAACGGCAGCCAGTTCGCCTCGCCCACGAAATCGGCGATGAAGGCCGAGCCGGGTTGGCGGTAGAGTTCGCGCGGCGTGCCGTACTGCTCGATGATCCCGCCATTCATGACGGCGATGCGGTCGGCCATCACCATGGCCTCTTCCTGATCGTGCGTGACCATCAGCGTGGTGATGGAAAGGCGCTTTTGCAAGGCCCGCAGCTCGATGCGCAGATGCTCGCGCACGCGGGCGTCCAGCGCCGACATGGGCTCGTCCAGCAGCAGCAAGGATGGCGACGGCGCCAGCGCGCGCGCCAGGGCCACGCGCTGCTGCTGCCCGCCAGAGATCTGTCCCGGGTATTTATCCGCCGCGCCCGCCAGGCCGACCAGCGTCAGCATTTCCTCGACGCGGTTGGCGACGTGGTTGCGGTGGGCGCGCTTGCCGCTCAGGCCGTAGGCCACGTTCTGGGCCACGGTCAGGTTGGGAAACAGCGCGTACGACTGGAACAGGATGCCGTAGTCGCGCGCCTGCGGTTCGGCGTGCGAGATGTCGCGCCCGGACAGGACGATGGTGCCGCTGTCCTGGCGTTCCAGGCCGGCGATGGCGCGCAGCAAGGTGGTCTTGCCGCAGCCCGAGGGGCCCAGCAGGCACACCAGCTCCCCGGCGCGGATGTCGAGCGAGACGTCCGACAGCGCGGTATGGCTGCCAAAGCGCTTCACTAGATGCCTGACAGAGAGAAATGCGGTATCGCGTTCGGCCATGGGGCCTCCGGTTTGGGAACGAAGGCAGTATGGAAGACGCGTATTGAGTGTTTATGACACTTCGCGCAAATGCAGTAATAAAAACATCAAATTATTTTGGTGTACTGGCGGTCTTGCGCATTGCGCCCTATTCCGCCCCCTGCACCGTGCTTGTCGCCGAACTCAAATCCTTCTACGCCGTGGCCCGCTGCGGCACCGTCACCAAGGCCGCCGCCCAGCTGGGCGTCAGCCAGCCCACGGTGACCGGGCAATTGCGCCAGTTGGAGTCGCGTTACGGCGTCGAACTGTTCCACCGCCAGGGGCGCGGCATGCGCCTGTCGGACGCGGGCCACAGCCTGATGCCCATGGTGGAAAAACTGGTCCAGCAGGAAACCGAGATCGACTTCCGCCTGCGCGACGCCAGCGACCTGCGCGAAGGCAATCTGCGCATCGGCGCCACCGGCCCCTACTACATCATGGACACGGTGCGCGCCTACAACCAGCGCTACCCGGGCATAGATCTGACGCTGGCTATCGGCAACTCGCAAAGCATGCTCCAGGCGCTGCATGACTATCGCATCGAGATTGCCACGTCGTCGTTTCTGATGGATGACAAGCACCTGTACCGGCGCATGATCGCCGCCGACCCCATCCGGGTCGTGGCGCATCGCGACCATCCCCTGGCGCGCCGCGGCCGGGTCCGACTGGCCGACCTGGCCGACCACGCGCTGCTGTTGCGCGAACCCGGCTCCATGACGCGGCAACTGACGGAGGACGCCTTGCTGGCGGCTGGCGTCACGGTGCGCCGCACGCTGGAAATCGGCAGCCGTGAATCCATCCGCCAAGCCACCCTGTGCGGCCTGGGAATCAGCCTGATCCCCTCGCGCGAGATCCCTTCCCATCCCGACCTGGCGGCCCTGGACATCGAGGGCGCCGACATCGTGATGCACGAATACCTGTACTGCCTGCGCGAGCGCCAACCGGTGCAGTTGATCGCGCGCTTTCTGGAGATGGCGCCAGCCGCCGGCTGAGCGCCGCCCTCCCCTATGCGGCCACCCAGGAGACAACCATGGCCTTGACCTTGCAAGATATCGAGCAGATTTTCCTGGAGCGCGGACACCGCTCCTATGACGGCGAATCCGTCAGCCACCTGCGGCACGCGCTGCAGACCGCGGCGCTGGCGGAACGCAACGGCGCCGGCGCCCACCTGATCACCGCCAGCCTGCTGCACGACCTGGGCCATCTCATCGCCGACCGGCCCGGCACGCCCACGCTGCGCGGCATCGACGACAAGCACCAGTACTTCGTCCTGCCCTTCCTGCGCGGCCTGTTCAGCTCGGCGGTGCTGGATCCGATCCGGCTGCATGTGGAAGCCAAACGCTACCTCTGCTATGTGGAACCGCAATATGAAGCGTCGCTCTCGGAGGATTCGAAACGCAGCCTGGCGCTGCAGGGGGGCAGTTTCGATGCGAGCCAGGCGGTGGAATTCGCGAGCATGCCGGGCGCGCCGGATGCGATCCGCCTGAGGCGGTGGGACGACATGGCCAAGGTTCCGGGGCTGGCGACGCCGCCCCTGGACCATTTCCTGGAAATCGCCGAAAGCATCTCGGGGCGGGTCAAGCTGGCTGCCATCTGGTAGGGCTGGCGGGAAAGCCATGCGTCCTGGCGGCCCAGACGACCGCCAGCGTCACCGCCAGCAGCGCCAGCAGGGCCGGCACGAACGCGCCCACGCCCAGGCGTTCGAGCAACGCGCCGCCAACGATGCCGCCCGCGGCAATCGCCGTGTTCCACGCGGTCACCAGCATGGACTGCGCCACGTCCGCGGCGTCGCCCGCCGTCTTGGCCAGCGCGGTCTGGAACAGCGTCGGCGAACCGCCGAACGCCACGCCCCAAGCCCCCACCGACAGATAAAGCATGGCCGGCATGCCGCCCGCGATACCCAGCGCCAACGCGGCCAGGCCGAACAGGGCGACGCAAGCCAAAGTCAGCACCCGCAAATGGCGGTCGATCAACGTCCCGACCAGCCAGATCCCGGCCAGGGAACTGAGTCCGAACACCAGCAGCACCAGCTCGGTGCTTGCGGCCATGCCCAGCGATGCCAGGAACGGTGCGATGTAGATGTAAAGAATGTTGTGCGCGAGGACGAACGCCAGCACCGCGAACAGCACCGGACGCACGCCGGGCAGCAGGAAGACATGCCGCAGCGGCAGTTGCTTGCCCCGGGCCTGTCCCGCAAAGTCCGGCACCCGCAAGCGCACCCAGACCATCAGCAGCACTGCCAGCGCGCTCATGATGCCAAAGCCGATGCGCCACCCCCACAGCGCCCCAAGAAAAGTTCCGGCAGGCACGCCCAGCGACAGCGCCAGCGGCGCGCCCAGCATCGCCACCGCGATCGCGCGGCCCTGCTGATGTGCGGGCACCATACGCGCGGCGTAGCCCGCCAGCAGCGCCCACAACAATCCCGCCGACATGCCGGCCAGGAAGCGCGCGGCCAGGGTCAGCACATAGCTGAAAGACAACGCGGTCACTGTATTGGCCAGCACGAACCCGGCGATCGCCGCCAGCAGCAGCGGACGCCGCCGCACGCCCCGGGTCGCGGCGACCAGCGGGATCGCCGCCGCCAGCGACCCGATCGCATAGATGGTGACGGTCTGGCCGATACTGGCCTGGGACACGGCCAGGCCCTGCGCCATCTGCGGCAGCAGCCCGGCCGGCAGCGCCTCGGTCAGGATGGTGATGAACCCGGCCATCGCCAGCGCCAGCAAGGCGCCCAGCGGCAGCCGGTCGCGGCCGGCGGGGGGACGCGCCGGCGCAGTGCGCGGACGCGGGGAATTCGTAGGTTTTTTCATCTCAGGCACCTCGGTTGCAGCTTGGTGCCGAGACGATATAGGCCCGGAGATTAAAGAAAAAGTAGGCTACATTTCCTTCTTCTGCGGAACCAGATGTCCGCAATCAAGGAAACCAGATGGATAGCCTCAATGGCTTTGTCGTGTTCGTGCAGGTTGCGGAAACGCGCAGCTTCGTCGCCGCCGGCAGGCTGCTGGGCGTGTCGGCATCCGCCATCGGCAAGAGCGTGGCGCGGTTGGAAGAAAAGCTGGGCGTGCGCCTGTTCCACCGCAGTACGCGCAGCGTCACCTTGACGGCCGAGGGCGCGCTGTTCCTGGAACGCAGCCGCCGCATCCTGGCCGAGATCGAAGCGGCCGAACTGGAGCTGTCGCAGGCCGCCGCCGCGCCCCGCGGACGCCTGCGCGTCAGCCTGCCGCTGGTCAGCGGACTGGTGCTGCCGGTGCTGGGCGAGTTCATGCGCGAGTATCCCGAGATCGAACTCGACCTGGATTTCACCGACCGGATGGTGGACGTGATCGAAGAAGGCTTCGATGCCGTGGTGCGCACGGGCGCACCCGCCGACTCCCGCCTGTCGGCGCGCCGCCTGGGCGCGTTCCAGATCCTGCTGGTCGCCTCCCCCGCCTACCTGGCCAGCCGCGGCACCCCCAAAACGCCGGCCGACCTGCTGCGCCATAGCTGCCTGCACTACCGCTTTCCCAGCAGCGGCAAGCTGGAGACTTGGGCTCTGCGGCAAGCCGAAGGCGAGCCAGAGCTGCAGCTGCCCGTCTCGATGATCTGCAACAACATCGAGACGCGCGCCTGCTTCGCGCTGCAAGGACTAGGTATTGCCTACCTGCCGGACTTCGCCATCCGCGAACCCTTGGCGGATGGCCGCCTGGTGCAGGTCCTGAAAGGCAAATCGGAGCGGACCAACGTCTTCCACATCCTGTGGCCTGCCAGCAAGCACCCGTCGCCGAAGGTCCGGGCGCTGGTGGACTTTCTGGGTGCCCGGGTATTCGCGGACGCCCGGGCGTCCAGGCCCGGGCATCAGGTCCAGGCGTCAGGTCACTGAGCGCCCGTGGCCACCGGGCGGGACGGATCGCTGCACCACTCGCTCCAGGAGCCCGGGTACAGGCGCGAACCGGACAAGCCCGCGATTTCCATGGACAGCAGGTTGTGGCAAGCCGTGATGCCCGAGCCGCACTGATGCACGATGGCCGCCGGATCGCGGCCGTCCAGCAGGCTGGCGAACTCCTCGCGCAACTGCGCGGCCGGCTTGAAACGGCCGTCGGCCTGCAGGTTCTCGCCGTTGGGACGGTTCAACGCGCCCGGAATGTGGCCGGCCACCGGGTCCATGGGCTCGACCTCGCCGCGGTAGCGGTTGGCCGCGCGCGCGTCGATCACGGTGAAGGCCGGATGGGCGATGTTGTCCAGCACCGCCTGCGCATCCACCGAACCCGCCAGCGAGGCGCCCGGCTCCACCGGCTGGCCCGCGCGCACGGCGGCGCCGGCTTCGGTCGTGGTCGGCAGGCCGGCCGCGGTCCAGGCCTGCCAGCCGCCGTCCAGCACCGCCACCCGGTCGTGGCCCAGCCAGCGCAACATCCACCACAGGTGCGCGGCGTACATGCCGCCGCTGGCGTCGTAGGCCACCACCAGGGTATTGGGCGTCACGC
Organism: Achromobacter xylosoxidans; assembly: GCF_014490035.1. Classification (NCBI taxonomy): domain Bacteria; kingdom Pseudomonadati; phylum Pseudomonadota; class Betaproteobacteria; order Burkholderiales; family Alcaligenaceae; genus Achromobacter; species Achromobacter xylosoxidans. The sequence continues at coordinate 4,849,561 of NZ_CP061008.1, forward strand.
CGTGGGCGGCCATGAGCGCGCCGAACGCGCCTCGCGACGGCAACGGATGACGGCCGTTCTTGCCGGTGCGGGCTGCGGACAGCTCGGTTTCGTGGTCCAGGTAGCGCGCGCCGGGGATGTGGCCCGCGTCATAAGCCTGACGGCCCGCCGCGTGATTGGTCAGATCGTGGCGCACGTCGAACACGCGCACGTCCGGCGCATCCAGGCGCGCGGCCAGTTCGGCGGCGGAAATCAGGGTCATCGGCATTCGGTGTGCTCCTGTAAGGGTGTGGGGCGACCGCGGCTCAGGCCGGCTTCGGATCGCGCATGGTGCGCCAGATCGACAACAGGCCCGCGAAAATGATCAGGCCCATGCCGGCCCAGGCCAGGGCGTCCAGCTGTTCGCCCCAGAAGCCCATGCCCAGCAAGGCCGCGAAGATGATGGTGCTGTACTGCAGCGCCGCCGTCAGCAGCGCCGACCCCAGGCCGAAGGCGCGGGTCATGGCCAACTGGCCGAACAGGCCCGTCACGCCCACGCCCAGCAGCGACAGGTAGCCGGTCCAGTCGGCGTGGCCCCAGCCCTCGAACAGCAGTCCGGCCAGGCTGGACACGCAAACGGCCACGGAGAAGAACAGCACGGTGCGCCATTCAGGTTCACCAACCCGGCCCAGCTGGCGGATCTGCATCATGGCGATGGCCGACATGGCGCCTGCGGTCATCCCCAACAGGGCGGCCAGCCACTGGTCCTCGTTGATGCTGGGCCGCAGCACCGCGATCACGCCCAGGAACCCCAGCGCCACCGCCACGATGCGCACGGGGTCGCGCTGCGCGCCGCCCCAGCCCAGCATCCAGCAGGCGATGAACAGCGGCGCGGTGTAGTTCAGGCTGGTGGCGGTGGCCAGGGGCAGATGGGCGATGGCGAAAAAGCCCAGCCACATCGAGGTGACGCCGGACAGGTTGCGCCACAGGTGGAGTTTCCAGCTGACGGGAATGATGGACTGGCGGCCGGCGCGGGCCCAGATCAGCAGCAGGATGACCGACGGCAGTCCACGAAACAGAACGACTTGCGGCAGCGAGGCGCCGTGTTCGGTGCCGAGCTTCACGAACGAACCCATGATGGCGAACATGGCGGACGCCAGCAACATCCAGAGTGCCTGCATGGGGGTCTACGCTAAGGGAAAAGTGAAGAGGAATAAGGGAAAGCGATACTATACTCTCCGTCACCGGAAGCGGCGCCGCGAGTCGGGGAACTGGCGGCCCGCAGCAGTGTCGAATCCCGGCATATCCTGCTCGCAGAGGAACACAAAAAACATGAAACGCATTGTCCTGTTCGTCCTGACCAACCTGGCTGTCATGCTGGTGCTGTCGGCCACGCTGCGCATCCTGGGCGTGGACCGCTACATCACCGCCAACGGCCTGAACCTGAACGCCCTGTTGATCTTCTCGGTGGTGGTCGGCTTCACCGGCGCGATCATCTCGCTCCTGATCAGCAAGCCCATGGCCAAATGGAGCACCGGCGCCCAGGTGCTGGACCCGAACTCGCCCCGCAACCAGCGCGAAGCCTGGCTGGTCGACACCGTGCACCAACTGGCCGACCGCGCCGGCATCGGCCGCCCGGAAGTCGCCATCTATGAAGGCGCCCCCAACGCCTTCGCCACCGGCGCCTTCAAGAACGACTCCCTGGTCGCGGTGTCCACCGGCCTCCTGGAAAGCATGAGCGAGGAAGAAGTCGCCGCCGTGCTGGCCCACGAAGTCGCGCACATCGCCAACGGCGACATGGTCACGCTGACGCTGATCCAGGGCGTGGTGAACACCTTCGTCGTGTTCCTGGCCCGCGTGGTCGGCTACTTCATCGACCGCGTGGTGTTCAAGAACGAACGCGGCATCGGCCCGGGCTACTACATCACCGTGCTGGTCTGTGAAATCATCTTCGGCGTGCTGGCCTCGATCATCGTGGCCTGGTTCTCGCGTCAGCGCGAATATCGCGCCGACGCCGGCTCGGCCCACCTGATGGGCGCCCGCGAACCCATGATCCGCGCCCTGGCCCGCCTGGGCGGCCTGGAACCGGGCGAGCTGCCCAAGTCCTTCGAGGCCTCGGGCATCACCGGCAAGGGCGGCCTGGCCGCGATGTTCGCCTCGCACCCGCCGATTCCGGCCCGCATCGCCGCGCTGCAAAATGCACGGGTGATCTAAGCCTTTCGCTCAGACGGGCCGCGCGCCCGTCACCCTGACTCGATGGCCCGCCTGCGCGGGCCATCGTCTTTTCCGGCCCCGTCCAAAAGAAAAACCGCCCCAAGGATGCGAGGCGGGCCCCCCCCCGAGGACGATTGACGATCAGATATTCCTGCTTAAATGGGGTGGGGGCATAACTTCAGGGGCCTGGCGCCGGTCCTGGCCGTATGGATAGACGTGATGTCGAGGGCAGACCATGGCTGAATCGAATACGCACTCCCCGGCCCGCGGAACGGCCAACTGGCTGATTGCCGTGGGCACGTATACGCGGCCGATGCCGCATGTGCATGGCATAGGGCGCGGCATCCACCTGCTGAGTTTCGACTCCGCGACGGCCGCGCTGCGTGAATTGCGGGTGCACAGCCATAGCGTCAATCCCTCTTACCTGTGCCATTCCGCGTCCCTCGGCCTGCTGTATGGCGTGAGTGAGCAGGAAGAAGGCGCCAGCATCGACGTCTACGCGGTCGACGACGCGGCCACGCTGCGGCACTTGCTCAATGTGCCTACCCCTGGCGCCAGCCCTTGCCACATCTGCCTGACCCCTGCGGCGGACCGCCTCTTCGTGTCCAACTATGGCAGCGGCGAACTCCTGAGCTTCCGGCTCGACGGACAAGGGTTGCCCATCTCCCCGCCCGACATCATCGTGCGCCATGGCAGCGGTCCGCGCAGCGACCGCCAGGCGAGCCCCCATGTGCATTGCGCCCAGCCGACCCCGTCCGGCGATGCGGTCTACCTGTGTGACTTGGGTACCGACAGCGTCGCCCGCCATGCCCTGCGGGGCACCACGCTGGATCTGCTCCCGGACCTGCAGCTGCAGATCGGACCAGGTTCCGGGCCGCGCCATCTGCGGCTGAATCCGGCCGGTACCCGCGCCTTCGTGCTCAACGAACTGTCCAATAGCGTGACCGTCGTTCAACTGCCCACGGCACGCAATCCCCATGCACAGGCGCTCACCCGGATCGGCACGCTGCCCGCAGATTGGCACAACGCCAACTCCGCGTCCGCGCTCTGCCTGCATCCGAGCGGACGCTGGCTCTACGCGACCAACCGCGGCCACGACAGCATCGCGGGATTTCGGCTATTGGAATCCGCCCCGTGGCTCGAGCCGATAGGCTTGTGGCCCGCCGGCGGGCGCACGCCGCGCGACGCCGCCATCCCCCCGGACGGCGGCTTCCTGCTGGTCGCCAGCCAGGACGAACACCGCATTTCCTGCATGCGCATCGACCCGGACAGCGGCCAGCTGCAGCCTGCAGGCGTGCCGTTTGCCATTTCCTCGCCGGCCTGCGTTCTTCCCTTGCTTCGGAAAGGACCCCCAAGGCCATGACATCCGCTCGCCCTCCCGCATCGTCGTCACCCCGCCCCCGTCAGCACTCGACGATGTTCACCGCCAGCCCGCCGCGCGCGGTTTCCTTGTACTTGGTCTTCATGTCGGCGCCGGTTTCGCGCATGGTCTTGATGACGGAATCCAGCGACACGTAGTGCTGGCCGTCGCCGCGCAGCGCCATGCGGGCAGCGTTCACGGCCTTGATGGAGGCCATGGCGTTGCGCTCGATACAGGGAATCTGAACCAGGCCGCCCACGGGGTCGCAGGTCAGGCCCAGGTTGTGCTCCATGCCGATCTCGGCCGCGTTCTCGACCTGTTCGACGGTGCCGCCCAGGGCGGCGGCCAGGCCGCCCGCCGCCATCGAGCAGGCCACGCCGACCTCGCCCTGGCAGCCGACCTCGGCGCCCGACAGCGAGGCGTTGTACTTGTAGAGCAAGCCCACGGCGGCCGCGGTCAGCAGGAAGTCGCGCACGCCTTCGCGGTTGGAACCGGGCACGAAGCGGTCGTAGTAATGCAGCACCGCCGGGATGATGCCGGCCGCGCCGTTGGTCGGCGCCGTCACGACGCGCCCGCCCGCGGCGTTCTCTTCGTTGACCGCCATGGCGTACAGATTGACCCAGTCCATCACGGACAGGGGATCGGACAGGGTGCGCTCGGCGCGCTGGGTCAGGTTGCGGTAGAGCTCGGGCGCGCGGCGGCGCACGCGCAAGGGGCCGGGCAGTTCGCCGTCCGCTTCCGGATAGTTGATGCCGCAGCCGCGCGACACGCAGTCCTGCATGACCTGCCAGATGCGGTCCAGCCCGGCATGCACCTCGGCCTCGTCGCGCCAGGTCAGCTCGTTCTTCATCATCAGCTGCGCCACCGACAGGCCGCTCTCGCTGCACATGGCCATCAGTTCTCGACCCATGCGGAACGGGTACGGCAACTGGTCGTGCGCGGCGATGACCTGGCTGTTGGACGCGCCGGCCGTCACCACGAAGCCGCCCCCCACCGACAGGTAGCGGGCCTCGCGCAGCGATTCGCCATTGGCGTCAAAGGCGTGAAACTTCATGCCGTTAGGATGTTCCGCCATGGCTTCGCGGCGGTAGAACATCATGTGTTCCTTTTCGACGAAAGGAACCGGATAGCGTCCCAGCAGCGGCAATTGGCGGCTGGCCCGCACCGACGCGATCATGCCGGCGATGGCGGCGGGGTCGACGGTGTCGGGGGCTTCGCCCATCAGGCCCAGCAGCACGCCCTTGTCGGTACCGTGGCCCTTGCCCGTGGCGCCCAGCGAGCCGTAGAGCTCGGCGCGCACCGTGGCCACGCTGGACATGAGTCCATCGCGCTCCAGGCCTTGCGCGAACAACAGGGCGGCCCGCATGGGGCCCACCGTATGGGAGCTAGACGGGCCTATGCCTATCTTGAACAGGTCGAATACGGAAACGGCCACGCAAAACTCCATTGCATCTGGGATTGATGAGGCAATGATACGCGTAGGCCAGCCCGCGCGCAGCAGGCCCGGCAAGCGTATGCTGTATTGCGGGGACAGGTTCCCCCGGCAGCGCCGCGCATGCGATCATTACAGAATTATTACTTGTCATAAAAGAATGGAAACACGCCAGGATGTCCGGACTCATTACCCTGCTTGACTTCGCCGGCTACGTCGCCCTGCTCCTCTGGGGCGTGCACATGGTCCAAACAGGCGTACAGCGCGCCTTCGGGGCCGCCCTGGGCGCGGCGTTGGGCAAGGCCCTGGGCACCCGGCTGCGGGCCTTCGCCGCCGGACTGGGCATTACCGCCGCGCTGCAGAGCAGCACCGCCACGGGCCTGATGATCACGGGCTTCGCGGCCGGCGGCGTCGTCGGCCTGGCGCCGGCCCTGGCCGCCATGCTGGGCGCCAACGTCGGCACCACGCTCATCGTCCAGTTGCTGTCCTTCGACCTGACCTCGCTCGCCCCCATCCTGATCCTCGCGGGCGTGTGGATGTTCCGCCGCTACCCGCCCGGCCGCACGCGCGACCTCGGCCGCGTCTTCATCGGCCTGGGGCTGCTGCTGCTATCGCTGCACCAACTGGTCGAACTGTTCCAGCCTTTCCAGACCGCGCCCATGCTGGGCATGATCCTGGACGCGCTGTCGACCCAGCCGGTGGCCACCGTGCTGCTGGCAGCCGCCTTCACCTGGGCGGCGCATTCCAGCGTGGCCGTGGTGGTGCTGGTCATGTCGCTGGCCAGCCATCACATGGTGGCGCCGCACGTCGCGTTTGCGCTGGTGCTGGGGGCCAACCTCGGCACCGCCATCAACCCCATGATCGAAGGCGTGACCGGGGACGATCCCGCCGCCCGCCGCCTGCCCCTGGGCAACCTGCTGACGCGGGTGCTGGGCGTGCTGGCCGGCCTGATCCTGCTGCCCTATCTGCAGCCCATGATGAGCGACCTGGCGTCCGACCCGGCCCGCGCGGTGGCCAACTTCCACACCCTGTTCAACGCCGTCATCGCCCTGGTGTTCCTGCCGCTGCTGACGCCCTACGCCGCCCTGCTGACCCGCTGGCTACCCAAGCGCGCGGATCCGAACGACCCGTCGCGCCCCCAGTACCTGGATGAATGGGCCCATGACGTGCCGGCCGTGGCCCTGGGCAACGCCGCGCGCGAAGCCCTGCGCATGGCCGACATGCTGCAGACCCTGTTGCTCTACGCCCGCGCCGGCTTCAAGCGCGACAACCGCCACCGCATGGTGCAGGCGCGCCAGCTGGACGCCGCGCTGGACAAGCTGGAAAACGCCATCACCACCTACCTGGCGACCCTGGACCAGGAGAACATGACGCGCGAGGACATCCAGCGCCTGGACGCCATCCTGGCGTTCACCAGCAATATCGGCCACGCCGGCGACATCGCCAACCACGGTCTGCTCAGCCACATTTCCAAGCTGCGCAAGCAGGGCTGGGTCTTCTCTCCGGAACAGCGCGCCAGCCTGGACGACACGCTGGGCCAGCTCATCGCCAACCAGCGCACCGCCGCCGCCCTGTTCGTCAACGACGACCTGCGCCAGGCCCGCGCGCTGGCAGGAGAAAAGGCCCGCTTCCGCTCGATCGAGACCAATGCGGCGGACACGCACCTGCAGAAAATCAAAGGGGGCGAGGTCGACGCCGCCGAGGTGGGCGCGCTCTACCTGGATATCCTGCGCGACATGAAGGGCATCAACTCCCATCTGGTCGGCGCGGCGGCCTATCCTCTGTTGGCGCGTCACGGCGAACTGCTGCCCAGCCGCTTGCGCGAAGCGGGGAACTGAGCGGAACGAAAAAGCCGACCTTATGTGGTCGGCTTTTTTCAACTGTGCTCCCGGGCAGTTTTCACCGCCCCCCAACATCCTACAAATACCGCTTGAACCACTCCAGCATGCGCTTCCAGCCGTCCTGCGCGGCCTCGGCCTTGTAGCTGGCGCGGTAGTCGGCCAGGAAGGCGTGGTCGGCCTCGGGATACACCACGAACTCCGAGCGCCGGGCGTTGTCGTTGCCGGCGGCCAGCTTGGATTTCATGGTTTCGACGTCGGCCAGCGGGATGCTGGCGTCCTTGCCGCCGTACAGGCCCAGCACCGGCGCGTGCAACTCGTTGACCACGTCGAAGGCAAAGCGCTTGATCAGCGGGCCATGGCCCACGCTGAGCTTGCCGTACCAGGCCACCGCCGCCTTCACGTCGGGATTGTGGGCGGCGTACATCCAGGTCAGGCGGCCGCCCCAGCAAAAGCCGGTCACCGCCACGCGCTTGGGATCGCCGCCATGCGCGGCGGCCCAGGCCACGCTGGCGTCCAGGTCGGCAAAGACCTGCTCGTCCGGCACCTTGCTGACCAGTTCGGCGATGAGTTTCGGGATGTCGGTATAGACCGAGGCGTCGCCCTGGCGCTCGTAGAGATTGGCGGCGACGGCAAGGTAGCCGGCCTTGGCGACCCGGCGGCACAGGTCCTTGATGTGCTCGTGCACGCCGAAGATCTCCTGCACCACCAGCACGATGGGCAGGTCGCGCTTGCCTTCGGGCGCGGCGTAATAGGCGGCGATCGTGCCGTCGGCCACGGGCAGCTTGAAATCCCCGTGGACCAGGCCCTGGGTGTCCGTGTGGATCACGGTGGGCGCAACATTGCCGGCTGCGGCGGAAAAACTCATGAAGAACTCCTGTGTAGGGATGATCAACCAAGCCGGATATCCCGCCAGCGCCTGCATGGCCTCGCGCCGATCCTAATGCCGGTGGCCATGCTCCGCTTGCGGCGCGGCCAGGCCGGCTTCGGCCTCGTGGTCGTGCCCGTGGTGCATGACCGTGGTGACGCTGTAGATCAGCGCCACGCCCACGCCGACCAGCAGCAATTGCGGGACGGCATCGGCCAGGGATACCCGTTCGTGCATCTGCGGCATCAGGTCGGCCACCGAGATATAGAGGAAGCTGCTGGCTGCAACCACCAGGACATACGGCACCCATTGCTGCGCCTGCTGCAGCACGAAGTACCCTATTATGCCGCCCAGGGCTGAACACAAGCTGGTGAAGAGGATCAGCGAGAAGGCGCGGCGGCGCGCCAGGCCCGCGTTGAGCAGCACCACGAAGTCGCCCAGCTTGTGCGGCACTTCATGAATGATGATGGACGCCGCCGTCAGCACGCCCAGCAGGGGGTCGGTCAGGAACGCCGCCGCCACCAGCACCCCGTCGCATAGATTGTGCAGGGAGCTGCCGATCAGGATCAGCACGCCGCCGCGGCCCGCCTCGTGGCGGTCATGTCCCTTGTGGTGGTGATGGCCGTCGCCCTCGTGGTGATGGCTGTGGCGCAGCAGCGCGATCTTCTCCAGCACGAAAAACCCGATCAGCGACGCCAGCATCAGGCCGAACAGCACGTGGGCATCGCCCACCCCGGTCTCGAAGGCCTCGGGCAGCAGGTGCAGCAGCGCCACCGACAGCAGCACCCCCACCGACAGGCTGACCATGTGGTGCAGGTATTGCGCGAAGACCTTGTAGGCCAGCCAGCTGGCGACAAGGACGGCGATAAGCCCGCCGGTGACGGTGGCGAGCAAGATCCAGAGCAGCAACATTTTTGGGGGGACGCTTTAAGGCGGAGGGAAGCGAAACATTATATTGTTTCAATACCAAAAACGGAAATGGGCTGCCCGAAGGCAGCCCATGTGTCTTGGGACGGGGTGATTCCGGCCCTAGTGGGCCTGCTCCCAGTTCTTGCCCATGCCGACTTCCGCCACCAGCGGCACGCGCAGTTCCGCAACGTTGCACATGAGGCGCGGCAGCGCTTCCTTGACCAGCTCCAGCTCGGCGTCGGGCGCTTCCAGCACCAGTTCGTCGTGCACCTGCATGATCATGCGCGTCTGCAGCTGTTCGGCTTCCAGCCAATCCTGCACCGCCACCATGGCCATCTTGATCAGGTCGGCCGCCGTGCCCTGCATGGGCGCATTGATGGCCGCGCGTTCGGCCGCCTGGCGGCGCGGACCCGAGGCGCCGCGGATTTCCGGCAGCTGCAGGCGGCGCCCGAAGACTGTTTCCACGTAGCCCTGTTCACGCGCGCGGCGGCGGGTATCGTCCATGTACATCGCCACGCCGGGATAGCGGGCGAAATAGCGGTCGATGTAGGCCTGGGCGGCATCGCGCGTGATGCCCAGGTTGGACGCCAGGCCGAACACCCCCATGCCGTAGATCAGGCCGAAGTTGATGGCCTTGGCGGCGCGGCGCTGGTCGGTGGAGACGTCGGCCAGCGCCACGCCGAACACTTCGGAGGCGGTAGCGCGGTGGATGTCCTCGCCCGCCGCGAAGGCGCGCTGCAGGTTGGCGTCGTCCGACACGTGCGCCATGATGCGCAGCTCGATCTGGGAATAGTCCGCCGACAGCAGCATGCCCTGCTCGGCGATGAACGCCTCGCGCACGCGCCGGCCGGCTTCGGTGCGCACCGGAATGTTCTGCAGGTTGGGATCGGACGAGGCCAGGCGGCCGGTGATCACCGCGGCCTGCGAATAGTGCGTGTGCACCCGCCCCGTGTCCGGGTTGATCATGCGCGGCAGCTTGTCCGTATAGGTGGACTTCAGCTTGGACAGGCCGCGGTACTCCAGCAGCACCTGCGGCAGCGGATAGTCCAGCGCCAGCTTGCTCAGCACCTCTTCGTCGGTGGACGGCGCGCCGCTGGCGGTCTTGCGCACCACCGGCAGCTGCATGCGGCCGAACAGGATCTCGCCCAGCTGCTTGGGGGAATTCAGGTTGAAGGGTTGGCCTGCCAACTCATAGGCCTTCTGTTCGAGCTGCAGCATCTCCTGGCCCAGCTTGTGGCTCTGGCGGCCGAGTTCCGCGGCATCCACCTTGACGCCGTTGCGCTCGACCGTGGTCAGCACCGAGGACACCTGCATTTCCAGCAGATAGATGCGGTTCAGGCCTGCGTCGGCGGCCACCATCGGGCGCAGCACCTGGTGCAGCTGCAAGGTGAAGTCCGAATCTTCGGCGGCGTAATGGCCGGCCTTGTCCACCGCCACTTCGTCAAAGCCGATCTGCTTGGCGCCCTTGCCGCAGAGGTCCTCGTAGGACACGCCGCTGCGGCCCAGATAGCGTTGGGCCAGATCATTCAGGCCCACGCCGCGGTGCGATTCCAGCACATAGGCCTGCAGCATCGTGTCTTCGGCGATGCCGGCCAGCTTGATGCCTTCGTTGGCGAACACGTGCGCGTCGTACTTGGCGTGGTGCAGCAGCTTGGCGCGGGACGCGTCTTCCAGCCAGGGCTTCAGGCGCGCCAGCACCTCGGCCTTGGGCAACTGCGGCGCATTGTCCGGGCCGCGGTGCGCAACCGGGATGTAGCACGCCACGCCAGGCGCCACCGCCAGCGACATGCCCACCATCCTGGCCTGCATTTCGTCCAGCGAGGTGGTCTCGGTGTCCACCGCGACCAGGGGCGCGTCCTTCAGCTTTTCCATCCAGGCGTCGAACGCGGCCCAATCGGAAATGATCTGATAATCCAGTTCCACCGGCGCGGCCGGCGCCTCGTGCGCGACGCGGGCGTCGCCCGTGGGCACACGCTCGGCGTCGCCAGTCAGATCGCGCAGCCAGGTGCGGAAACCATAGCGTTCATAAAGTTCGGTCAGCGTCGCGTCGTCGCGCGGACGCGGCGTCAGGTCGTCCACGCTATCCACATGGCCGGCCAGGTCGCAGTCGTACTTCACGGTCAGCAATTGGCGCGTCAGCGGGAAGTTGGGAATGGCCTCGCGCAGGTTGCTGCCCGCCACGCCCTTGACGCCTTCCGCGCCTTCTACCAGCTTGTCTATCGAGCCGAATTCCGTAAGCCATTTGACCGCCGTCTTCGGGCCCACCTTGGTCACGCCGGGAACGTTGTCCACCGCGTCCCCCACCAGCATCAGGTAATCCACGATGCGATCGGGCGGCACGCCGAACTTGTTGACCACGCCGGGCTCGTCCAGCACTTCGCCGGTCATGGTGTTGACCAGGGTGACGTGGCTGTTGACCAGTTGCGCCAGGTCCTTGTCGCCGGTGGACACGATGGTGTGCACGTCATGCTCGGCGGCGCGCTTGGCCAGGGTGCCGATCACATCGTCGGCCTCGACCCCTTCGATGGCCAGCACCGGCCAGCCCAGCGCGCGCACGGCGCGGTGGATGGGTTCGATCTGCGCGGCCAGGTCTTCAGGCATGGGCGGGCGATGCGACTTGTATTCCGGATAGAGATCGTCACGGAAGGTCTTGCCGCGGGCATCGAAAATACATGCGGCATACTCTGCCTTATGATCAGAGACAAGTTTGCGCAGCATATTCACCACGCCGTAAAGCGCCCCCGTGGGTTCGCCTTGCGCGTTGCGCAAATCAGGCATAGCGTGGAAAGCGCGGTACAAGTAACTTGAACCGTCGACCAGTAATAAGGTTTTTTTCATGGTTACAAAGGCAGATATGGCAATAGCTGCGGAAACACCCGCCAACAAACAAATTCCGCTGATTATGTCAGAGATACGGACGGCGGCAGACAAGCTCGCGAACATCGGGCCTGCTGTCAGCGTCTTCGGCAGTGCACGAGTCAGCCGTAATTCCCCCCACTATGAAACCACCGTCGCAATTTCCGCCGCGCTGGCCGACGCCGGTTTCGCGGTGATCGCCGGCGGCGGTCCCGGCATCATGGAGGCAGCCAACAAGGGCGCGTTCGAAGCAGGCGGCACCAGCATCGGTCTGAACATCAGCCTGCCCCACGAAGCGCACAACAACGAATACCAAACCATCAGCCTGTCATTCGAGTATTTTTTCTCGCGCAAGGCAACCTTCTTCATGCACAGCTTCGCCTATGTGGCGATGCCTGGCGGCTTCGGCACCCTGGATGAACTCTTCGAAGCGTTGACGCTCATCCAGACGGGCAAGGTCCCGCCCGCTCCCATCGTGCTGGTGGGCAGCGAGTACTGGTCCGGACTGGTCGAATGGCTGGGCGGCCAGGTGCTGGCCAACGGCATGATAGGCGCGCACGACCTGGATCTCTTCATCATCGAGGACGATCCCATGAAGGTGGTGCGCAAGGTGGTGGAATTCCACGCCAAGGTCATTTCGGACGCGCAATACGCGCCGTCCCTGCCGGCCTGAAATCGTATGTAGCTTGAGGCCCCGCGGCGCCGCCAGGCCGCGCCAAGGCGCCGCCGCTTCCCTCGGGGGGCAGCAAGCGCGCGAAGCGCGCGCGGCTTGGGGGTCCGCGCCGCCGCCAGGCCGCCCTAAGGCGGCGCCGCCCCCCTCGGGGGGCAGCAAGCGCGCAAAGCGCGCGCGGCTTGGGGGCCCGCGCCGCCGCCAGGCCGCCCTAAGGCGGCGCCGCCCCCCTCGGGGGGCAGCAAGCGCGCAAAGCGCGCGCGGCTTGGGGGCCCGCGCCGCCGCCAGGCCGCCCTAAGGCGGCGCCGCCCCCTCGGGGGGCAGCAAGCGCGCAAAGCGCGCGCGGCGTGGGGGCCCTTCCTCTATTTGCGCATGAACGACGGCAGCACGTCCGCCGGTATCGGGCAGACGTAAGGCTGCCCGCGGCGCGTCTCCATCAGTTCTTCCTTGGCGCGCGCCAGCGCCTCCGGCTGCGTGTACAGATCGGCGGCGGTCGCCGCGATGATCTTGGCCGCGTGCACCATGCCCTTGTGCGCCATGGACATCTTGCCCTGCGCCACCATCTGCCAGGAATGAAACGGCGTGCCGTAGGCGTAGCAGGCGCCCCAGCATTGCGCGGTGGGCGCGACCCAGCTCACGTCGCCCACGTCGGTGGAACCGTAGGTGATCTCGGCTCGGCCGGGCTCGTAGGGCGCCACGCCGGCAAACAGCGGCGTGGGATTGCGCAGCACCGCGCCCAGGTTCTTGCCGGCGTTGTCGATGTCGTCCGCGGAGATCGCGTCCCACATGCGGCGCGCGGCCTGCTGCTCGCCCGCGGTGTAATCGGGACCCTGCAAGGCCAGCATGTTGGCGTACATGATCTGGTTCAACACGCCGTTGGGGATGTAGTTCGAGCAGGCCTTGTCAAACACGATCTCCAGTTCGCAGCCCGTCATCAGCGCCGCGCCGCGCGCCACGTTCTGCACGCGCTCGTACAGTTCGGCGGCCTGCGAATTGATGGGCGCGCGCACCAGGTACAGCACCTCGGCGCGAGCCTGCACCACGTTGGGCGAAATGCCGCCGCTGTTGGTCACGGCGTAATGCACGCGCGCATCGGGCACCATGTGTTCGCGCAGGTAGTTCACGCCCACGTTCATCAGCTCGACAGCGTCCAGCGCGCTGCGGCCCAGGTGCGGCGAATTGGCCGCGTGCGCCGCGACGCCGCGGAAGCGGAAATAAGCCTGGATGTTGGCCAGCGAGGACTGGTGGAAGATGCCGGTGTGCGATGCGGGATGCCAGGTCAACGCCGCGTCCACGTCATCGAACAGGCCGGCACGCGCCATGAAGGTCTTGCCCGAGCCGCCCTCTTCCGCCGGACAGCCGTAGAAGCGGATGGTGCCGGGCAGGCCGTTGGCCTCCAGGAACTCCTTGACCGCCACCGCCGCAAAATGCGCGGCCGTGCCCAGCAGATGGTGGCCGCAGCCGTGGCCGTTGCCGTTCGGCGTCTCCGGCGAAGGCTGGCAGGCGTAGGCGCCGCTTTCCTGGCTCAAGCCGGACAGCGCATCGTACTCGCCCAGGATGCCGATCACCGGACCGCCGTTGCCGGCCTCGGCCACGAAGGCGGTGGGAATGCCGGCCGCGTCGCGCGTGACGCGAAAGCCGGCGTCCTCCAGCATGGCAATGTGCAGCTCGGCGGACTTGTGCTCGTCGTAGCGCAGTTCGGCCAGGCTCCAGATGCGGTCGCTCAGTTCCGCGTAGCGCTCGCTGCGCGCGTCGATGAACGGCGCAAGTTTATCGATGGCACCCATTGTTTCTCCTGTGGCTGTAATGGCGGGGAAAAAACCGGTCAGGTCACTCGTCGAGCTTGATGCCGGCAGTTTCAATGATTTTGCGGTTGGCGGCCAGCGTCTGCGCGATGCGCTCGGCAAAGGCCTGCGGCGTGCCCGCGTCGGGCTGCGCGCCCATGCCCGCCAGGCGCTGCACCAGCGCGGGATCGGCCAGCGCGCGCACCGCGGCCTGGTTCAGGCGCTGCACCACGGCATCGGGCGTTCCGGCCGGCACGACCAAGCCAAACCAGGTCTGGCCCAGCGCGTTCAGTTGCGGATAACCCAGTTCCGTCATGGTCGGCAGGTCCGGCATGTCGGGCATACGGGCGGGCGCCGACACGGCGATGGCGCGCAGTTTGCCGGCCTTGACCAGCGATTGCGCGGACGCGTACTGGTCCTGCTGCACCTGCACCTCGCCGCCCACCGCGGCCGTCAGCGCCGGCCCCATGCCGCGGTACGGCACGTGCAGCACATCGACCTTCAGGTCCGCGTTCATCGCCGCCAGGTTCAGGTGGCCGAGCGAACCGACGCCGGGCGAACCATAGGAATACTTGCCCGGATGGGCCCGCAGCTCGGCCAGGAATTGCGCAAAATCCTGCGCCGGAAACGCCGGATTCACCATCCACACGACCGGCACCGTCGCCACCGAGGCCACCGGTTTCAGCTGCGTTTCGGGATTGACGCGCTTGGTGCCATACAGCAGCGGATTGACGGCCATGGTGCTGACCGTGGCCATGCCCAGCGTGTAGCCGTCGGGTTCGGCCCGGGCCACCGCCTCGGTGCCGAGCAGGCCGCCCGCGCCGGCGCGGTTCTCCACCACCACGCTCTGGCCCAGTTCCTTGCGCAGGCCCTCGGCCACCGCGCGTGCCAGCGCGTCGGTGGACCCGCCGGGCGCGAAGGGCACGATCAGCCGCAGGGGCTGGGAGGGATAGGCGTCCTGGGCGGCGGCCAGGGACGAAACACTGAAAGTTACGGCGCATACCAGCGCGTGCAGCAGACGGGACTTCATGGACCAGCCACTCCTGGGGAACGGAAGCGATGTAAGGGATCGCAGCATTGTGTCCAGGGCATATCCTTATTTCAAATACATTAATGCGTGGATATATTCGTATTTTGAATATCTTTCCTGCCTGCGCCATGGACGTCGCTCCCGCCACCCTGCTGTCCCGCCTGCTCGCCAAGGGGCGCCTGCGCCACCTGCAATTGCTGGCCAGCATCGCCGACCTGGGCAGCATCCAGCAGGCGGCCAGCCATATCGGCCTGAGCCAGCCGGCGGCCACCCATGCGCTGGCCGACATAGAGGATCTGCTGGGCGTGCAGCTATTCGAGCGCCATGCCCGCGGCATGCGCACCACGCGCAGCGGCCAACTCATGGCGGAGTGCGCCCGCAGCATGCTGACGACGCTGCGCGCCTCCACGGATTCGGTGGCGGCCCTGCGCCAGGGCGCCACGGGCAATCTACGCCTGGGGGCCATCCCGGCAGCCACGGGCGGCCTGCTGGCCGAGCGCCTGCCCGCCTACCTGAACGCGCGCCCGGGATTGCAAGTGGAGGTGGTGGAAGGCAGCCGCGAACAGCTACTGCCCCAGGCCGCCAGCGGCAGCCTGGACATGCTGCTGTGCCGGCGTCCGGAAGCCGTGCCCGCCGGCCTGGAATTCGTGCCGCTGCAGGAGGACGCGGCGGTGATCGTGGCCGCTGCCGGCCACCCGCTGCTGGATGCGGACGGCGCGCCGACGCTGGCGCAAGTGGCGTCCCAACTGTGGATAGAACCCCGCCCGGAACTGGCCATCCACGCGGTGTTCAAGGCCTTCTTCGAACGCGCCGGGGTGGTGCCGCGGCTGTGCAGGCTGAGCAGCGCCGCCCCGCCCATGCCGCTGCTCATCGCCGTCATGCAGGCGCAGCAGGCCCTGGTCATGGTGCCGCAGACCTTGGGCAACTGGTACATGCAGCACGGGCATTTCCAGCGCCTGCGCATCGAATCGCCGGGTTCATTCCAGCCGATCGGCGCGATCGTGCGCGACCAGGGACCTGGCCGCGATTTCCTCGACTGGCTGGCGGCCTGAAAAAACGCCCGCCGAGCCGCCAGTCCAGCGGGTCAGCCTATGTCGCCGCCCGCCACGTACATGATCTGCCCGGTAATGTAGGACGCCTCGGGCGCGGCCATGAAGCAGATCGCCGCGGCGACTTCCTCGGCCTGCCCCAGCCGGTCCTGCGGCGTGTCATGCAGGCAGGACGCATACATCTCGCCCACCCAGGCGGTCTCCTGCTCGGACGGCGTCTCCTGGTTGCGCGGGATCGCCCGCACGCCATTGTCCAGCGCACCCGGCGACACGCAATTGACGCGCACGCCGGACTTCGCCAGCTCCAGGGCCATGCAGACGGTGGCGGCGTGCACGCCGCCCTTGGAGGCCGAATACGGCACCCGGTAGATGCCGCGCGTCGCGTTGGAACCCACGTTGACGATGGCGCCCGCGCCCTGCGCCCGCATCACCGGTATGACTTCGCGGCAGGACCACAGCGTCGGCCACAGCGAGCGGTTGACCTCGCGCTGCATCTGCTCGGGCGTGTATTCCCAGAACGGCCGAGTCCAGATCGTGCCGCCCACGTTGTGCACCGACACGTCGATGCGGCCGTTGATTTCCAGCGCCGCGCGCACCATGGACTGCGCGCCCGCATGGGTTTCCAGATCGGCCTGGGCAAAGCTGGCGCGTCCGCCCGCGGCCCGGATTTCCTCGGCCACGGCGGCGCCCTGCTCCTCCGCCCGGTCCACCACGACGACGTGCGCGCCCTCGGCCGCCAGGCGCCGCGCCGTTGCCCGGCCCACGCCCTGCGCGGCGCCGGTCACCAGGGCCACCTGGCCCTCGAAACGTAGATGTGTGCTCATGCTTGTATCGCCCTTTGCAGTATCAATGCGCCGCCGAAAGCGCGCCGTCCGGCCGCGCATGCTTGAGCTTGAGGCTCAGCACCGCCAAAGCCGCGACCGCCAGGGGTATGGCCAGCGCGATGAAGAATCCCGACGGTCCGCCCCAGGCCAGGAAACTGCCGCCGATTGCCGAACCCGCGATCGCGCCCGCGCGGCCCATGCCGATGGCCCAGCCGGTGGCGGTGGCGCGCAAGGCGGTCGGATAAGCGCCCACGACCAGGTAGTTCAGCGCGATCTGCTGTCCGCCGATGCCGAAGCCGGCCGCGCCGACCAGGATGAAGACCAGCGTCCAGTTGTCGCCGGCCTGGCTCAGGCCGACGGCCACCGCGATGCCCAGCGCGAACATGCCGCCCAGAAGCCGCCGGGTGTTGACGCGCGGCAGCGCGAAGGACAGCGGAATCGCGCAGATGATGAAGACGGCATTGACGATGACGGTGCCCATGGGCGCCTGCTCGGCGGGCAGGCCCGCGGCCTTCAGCACCGTGGGCAGCCACGACAGCAGCATGAACCACGCCACCCAATTCAGCAGGTACACCGCCCAGATCGCCACCGTCTTGGCGCCGTGGCCGTCCGAGAACAGCGCGCCCACGCCGGCCCGCGCGACGGATTCCTCCGGCACGGTGAACTGCGTATCCGCGCCCAGCTTGCGGCTCGATATCGCCGACAGGACGCGCGCGATATAGCGCTGGCTTTCCGGATCGCGGCGCGTGGCCTTGAAGTACAGCGACTCGGGCAGCATCACGAAGGCCACGGCCAGCAGGACCAGCGGCGCCAGGCCGCCAACGATGAAGATGCCTTCCCAACCGATCACGGGCAGCATGCGGGCGGCCAGCAGGCCGCCCAGCATGGCGCCCGCAGGCAGGCCCAGCAGCACGCCGGTCATGATGGCGCCGCGCAAACGGGCCGGACCGTACTCGGCGGCCAGCGCCAGCAGCACCGGCGTGCAGCCGCCCATGCCCAGTCCGGCAATGAAGCGCAGCACCAGAATGTGGGTGGTGTCGGTGGCCCAGGCCGTGGCCAGCGTGGACAGGCCGAACAGGGCCAGGCCCAGCATGATGGCCGGACGGCGGCCGATGCGGTCGCCGATCAGGCCCAGGGTCATCGCACCGACCGTCATGCCGACGATGCCGGCGGTCAGAATGGGCGCCAGGGCGCCCGCCTTCAAATCAAAAGCGGCCAGGATCGCGGGTCCGGTAAAGGCGATCGCCTGTGTATCGAAGCCGTCGAAAAGCGCGATCAGAAAGCACAGGATCAGCACGCGCCATTGAAAGGCGCCCAGCCGTTCCTGGTCGATCAGCGTGGGGATCGACCAACTGGAAGTCGCGGTCATGATGGTTGTCTCCATGGCGCGGCCGAACCCGGCCTCGCGCCTGCGGGTTGTTCTAGGTGGTTTGGGGAAAAAATGGCGGCGCCGCTTGCGGGCGCCGCCCAGGCATCGGTCAGGCGGTGGCGCGGTCCATGCGGGCTTGCGGACGGGCCTCGTCGGCGTCCAGCGCCGGCTGCACCACAAAGTCGAAACAGACGCGTGTGAACGGCGCGTTCACGCCCAGGCTCTCATAGCCGGCGGCCGGCGTATTGGGCTGCAGTTCGACCACCAGGCCGTCGCGCGTGGCGAAGGCGAAGTCATCGTCCAGGAAGGTGTCGCCCGGAATGTTGACCTGCGTGGTCAAGGTGCGCTGGCCTTCGGCGGCGACCAGGAAGTGGATGTGGGCCGGCCGGTTGCCATGGCGGCCCAGCGCCACGAACAGTTCGGACGTGGCGCTGTTCGGCGGAATCGCGTAGCCCGGCGGAATGAAGCTGCGGAAGCGGTAGCGGCCTTGCGCGTCGGTCTTGATCTTGCGGCGCAGGTGGTAGTCCGCCTGATCGGGATCGAAGTGCGAATAGCGCCCCAGCTCGTTGGCATGCCAGACGTCCACCAGCGCGCCGGCGACGGGATTGCCATCCACGTCGCGCACCTGCCCTTCCATCACCAGCACCGTGCCGGCTGCGGGATCTTCGTCCAGACGGGCCTCGCCGTCGGACAAGGGCGCGCCCGCGATGTAGAGCGGCCCCTCGATCGCGCGCGGCGTGCCGGCGGCGCGGCCGGCGGCCTCGTCGGCTTCTTCCTCGCGGATGTCGATCAGGCGGTCAAAGCCCAGGCCGGCCGTGATCAATCCCAGCTGGCCGCTGGCGCCCAGGCGCGCCAGCCAGTCCACGCCCGCCCAGAATTCGTCGGGCTTGATGTCGAGATCGTCGATCGCGCGGAACAGGTCCGACACGATGCGCTGCGTGATCTGCCGGACGCGGTCGTTGCCCGGATTGACCTGGGAGCTGTTGACCAGGTCCAGTAGTTGTTGCTGGGTATATTCAGCCATGATGCGTCTCCTGCTTTTTGGAATGATCGGAAAAGTGGTGGGTCAGGTCGCGGCGGTCTCGCCGCGGCGGCCGAAGTCGACCGTGGCGGGCGTCAGGCCAGCCCTTGCGCGGTCAAAGCGTTCCAGCCGTTTTTCGTCGACGACGACGCCAAAGCCGGGGCCGTCGGGAAGATGGAGTTCGAAGTCGCGCACGGCCATGGGCTCCTCGACGATGTCGTCGACCAGCAACTGCGGGCCGAACAGTTCGCAACCGTGGTGCTGGTCGGAAAGCGTGGCGAACACGTGCGCCGACGCCGCGCTTCCCAGCGAGGTTTCCAGCATGGTGCCGCCGTACCAGCCGATGCCGGCGGCTTGCGCCACGGCCGCGACCTCGCGCGTGCGCAGCAGCCCGCCATGCTTGGCGACCTTCAGGGAAAACACATGGCAGGCGCGCTGCGAGGCCAGCATGTAGGCGTCCTGCGCGGAGCACACGGTTTCGTCCGCCATGATCAGCGCGGCCGAACCCAGCGACTGCGTCGCTTCGCGCAAGGCCTGCACGTCCCACTTCGCCACGGGCTGTTCGATCAGGGTCACGCCGGCCTCCACCAGCTGCGGCAGATAGCGGCGCGCCGTGTTGCCGTCCCAGGCCTGGTTGACGTCCACCGTCATGTCGGCGCGGCCGTCCAGGCCGCGCGCGATGCGGGTCACGTGCGCCACGTCATCCGCCGGACTGCGCGCGCCGATCTTGAGCTTGAACAGGCGATGGCGGCGCGCCTGCATCATCTGCTCGGCCTCCTCCAGATCGCGCTGCGAATCGCCGCTGGCAAGCGTCCAGGCCAGCGGCAGGCGTTCGATGCGCTTGCCGCCCAGCAACTGCCAGGCCGGCACGCCCAGGCTGCGCGCCACCGCATCGATCAGCGCCATTTCCACCGCGCTCTTGGCAAACGCATTGCCCTTGCAGACGGCATCGAAGCGATTGATGTGTTCGGCGAACCTGCGCGCATCGGCGCCTGTCACAGCGGGAGCCAGGTAATTCTGGATCGCATGCAGGATGGTTTCCGGCGACTCCTCGTTCCAGGACGGTCCGCCTATCGTGGCCGCCTCGCCAAACCCGCAGGCACCGTTGGCCAGCCACAGCTGCACGATGACCGGGCTTTGCCGGTTGATGGCGCCGAACGAGAACTTGTGCGGCCGGATCGTCGGGATGTCGACGATTCTTGCGTGGATGCGCTCGATGCGCCAGGTGGCGTCGTCTGCCGTGATCGGAGCCGGGGTCGAAACGGATGTCATAAAGCCTGAAGCCCTGCGTGAGTGATGCGGCAAGATTAGGGCTCGGCCGGTTTTGCATCCAATGATTTATATTGCATTTATCATTCGATATTATCGAACAATATACTTGCAATCATCGGCCGCCAAGACCGGCTGGTCGCCAGGAGTCTCTCGATGGAACTGCGCCAGTTGCGCTACTTTCTCAGCGTCGCCGACACCGAGCACCTGACCCGCTCGGCCGACGCCCTGCACGTCACGCAATCCACCCTGTCGCACGGCCTGCGGCAACTGGAAGAAGAACTCGGCATGCCCTTGTTCGACCGCATCGGCCGGGGGCTGCGCCTGTCGCAGGCGGGCCGGGTGCTGCGCGACCACGCCAGCCGGGCGCTACAGGAAATCGAAGCCGGCAAGATGGCCCTGGCGGATCTGGCCGGCCTGCAGGCGGGGTCCCTGACCATAGGCGTCATTCCCACCTTCCTGACCCATTTCGTGCCGGACGCGGTGGCCGGATTCAGCCTGGCCTTTCCCAAGGTCCAGATTCAGGTGCGCGATCTGCGGGCAGGCCCCATCGAAGACCTGCTGGTCAGCGGCCAGTTGGACCTGGGCATTTCCTTCCATCCGGCGCTGCGTGAAGAAATCGAGGCGCAACCCCTGTTCGACGAGCGCCTGCAGGTGGTGGTCGGCAAGAACCACCCGCTGGCCTCGCGGCGCAGCCTGCGCATGCGCGATCTCGCGGGCGTGCCGCTGGCGCTGCTGCCGCGCAGCTTCGCCACGCGCCGCATGATAGACGCGGCCTGCGCCCAGGCGGGCCTGATGCCCGACGTGCGGGTGGAAATGGAGTCGGTGGACGCCCTGATCCACCTGTGCCGGCAAGGTGAGCTGGCCACCATCGCCGCCGAACATGCGGCGGGCGCGGCCGGATCGGGGCTCAAGAGCATCGCGCTCACCGACCCGACCACCATCCGCCGCGCAGCCATCCTGTGGCGCAAGGAAGCCTCGCGCAGCCGCGCCGCGCAAGAGTTCGCCGCCCGGCTGCTGGATGCGGTACAGCGCCTGCCCGGCGCGGCGGCCGCTTCCAGCCACTGAGGTTCTAGCTCTGCAAATCTCGGTGGGCGTTCCCGTCCCAGATGGTGCGCAGCACCGCGCCCACGGCATCGTTGCTGTTCCTCGCGGCCATAAGGTCCCTCAGCCGTTCCATCAGGGCGGGCTGTTCAGGCATGTTGGCGGAAGGCAGGCCGGGCGCGCGCAGGCGGGCCATGCCGGCCCCCAATGCGGATTCATTCAGGCAGGCCAGCCACGCCCGAAGCGACGTGTGCGACCGAGTAAGGAACAGCGCGGCGCGTCGCCGGGAAAAAAAAACGCAGCCCACGGGCTGCGTTTTTCTGATGTCACGCGCAGCAAGGCTGCGCGCAATTATCAGACGGCGGATTCGCGCGCGGCGCGCTTGCGCTCGTTTTCCAGCAGGAAACGCTTGCGCAGGCGGATCGACTTGGGCGTGATTTCGACGAGTTCGTCGTCGTCGATGAATTCCACGGCGTACTCCAGCGACATCTGGATCGGCGGAACCAGGCGCACGGCTTCGTCGGTGCCCGAAGCGCGCACGTTGGTCAGCTGCTTGCCCTTGATGGGGTTCACGACCAGGTCGTTGTCGCGGCTGTGGATGCCGATGATCATGCCTTCGTACAGCGCATCGCCCGGGCTCACGAACATGCGGCCGCGATCCTGCAGCTTCCACAGGGCGTAGGCCACGGCGTCGCCGTGATCCTGGCTGATCAGCACGCCGTTGCGGCGCTCGCCGATCGAGCCTTCCTTGATGGGCGCGTATTCATGGAAGATGTGGCTCATCAAGCCGGTGCCGCGCGTCAGCGTCAGGAACTCGTTCTGGAAGCCGATCAGGCCGCGGGCCGGGATCAGGTACTCCAGGCGGGTACGGCCGCGGCCGTCCGGCTGCATGTCCTGCAGGTCGCCCTTGCGGCGGCCCAGCTCTTCCATCACGCCGCCCTGATGGGCGTCTTCGACGTCGACGGTCAGCGATTCGAACGGCTCGCACTTCACGCCGTCGATATCCTTGAACACCACGCGCGGACGCGACACGGCCAGCTCGTAGCCTTCGCGGCGCATCGTTTCCAGCAGAATGGTCAGGTGCAGTTCACCGCGGCCCGACACTTCGAACACCGTGTCGTCGCCCGTGTCGCGCACGCGCAGCGCCACGTTGGACTTCAGTTCGCGGTCCAGGCGGTCGCGCAGCTGACGGCTGGTCACGAACTTGCCTTCGCGGCCGGCCAACGGCGAGGTGTTCACCATGAAGTTCATGGTCAGGGTGGGCTCGTCGATGCGCAGCATCGGGAACACGTCCTGGTTGGCGGTGTCGGTCACCGTGCAGCCGATGCCCAGTTCTTCGATGCCGTTGATCAGCACGATGTCGCCGGCTTCGGCTTCGTCCACGACGATGCGCTCCAGGCCGTGGAACTTCAGCACCTGGTTGATGCGACCGCGGCCGCCCTGGCCTTCGGGACCGAACTTGTAAGCCACTTCCATGCCGGGACGCATGCGGCCGCGGTTGATGCGGCCCACGCCGATCTTGCCGACGTAGCTGTTGTAGTCCAGCGAGATGATCTGCATCTGCAGCGGACCGTTGGGATCGTCGTCGCGCTGCGGCACGTGTTCGAGGATGGCTTCGAACAGCGGACGCATGTTGCCTTCGCGCACGTCAGGATTCAGGCCGGCGTAGCCCGACAGGCCCGAGGCGTAGATCACCGGGAAGTCCAGCTGCTCGTCGGTGGCGCCCAGCTTGTCGAACAGGTCGAAGGTGGCGTTGATGACGAAATCGGTGCGGGCGCCCGGACGGTCGACCTTGTTGACCACGACGATGGGCTTCAGGCCCAGGGCCAGCGCCTTGCGGGTCACGAAGATGGTCTGGGGCATGGGGCCTTCAACCGCATCCACCAGCAACAGCACGCCGTCGACCATGGACAGCACGCGCTCGACTTCGCCGCCGAAGTCCGCGTGTCCCGGGGTGTCGATGATGTTGATGTGCGTGCCTTCGTATTCGACGGCACAGTTCTTGGCCAGAATCGTAATGCCGCGTTCTTTTTCCAGGTCGTTCGAGTCCATGACCCGTTCGGTCAGCGCCTGGTTTTCGCGGAAGGTGCCGGATTGGCGCAGCAGCTGGTCGACCAGGGTGGTTTTACCGTGGTCCACGTGGGCGATGATGGCGACGTTGCGCAAGGCGCGAGTCATAGCGAGTCCTTTAAGGTCAGGGTGGAGGGCAGCAAGCCCTCCGGCAATTCGTTCAATGCAAGCAATGCCTGCTTGGGGTCTGGCATGGCCTGCAAGGCATCCAGCGCAACGGCGCGTTCCAGGGAAAACGGCCCGACGTGCGTGCGCCGCAGCGCCGTCAGGTGGGCGTAACAGCCCAGCACGCGCCCGATGTCCTGGGCCAGCGTCCGGATGTATGTGCCTTTACTGCATGCCACATCGATCTCTGCCTCGGTCCCGTTCAGGGACAGCAGTTCGATGCGGTAAATCGTGATCTGGCGCGGCGGCCGTTCCAGCTCGATGCCGGCGCGCGCGTACTCGTACAAGGGCTTGCCGTCGCGCTTGAGCGCCGAATACATGGGCGGAATCTGCTCGATCGTGCCCGAGAAACGTGACAGCGCGTCGCGCAGCGCCTGCTCATCCACGGTAAAGCCCGGCTCGGCGGTGGACACGACATTGCCGGTCAGGTCGCCAGAATCGGTTTCGGAGCCAAATTGCAGCGTAGCGCGATATGCCTTGTCGGCGTTGAGCATCGCGCCGGAAATCTTGGTTGCGCGTCCCATGCAGCACACCAGCAGGCCGGTAGCAAAGGGATCCAGCGTGCCGGTGTGGCCGGCTTTCGCCGCGTCCATGGCGCGTTTGGCGCGTTGCAGGGCGTGGTTACTCGACAAACCCACGGGTTTGTCGAGCAACAGCACACCGTCGAGCGTAAGCCCGCGTCGTTTAGCCATCGTCGGAATCCGGTTTAAAGCAGTGACGACAGCCCGATCAGGACTGGTCTTCAGGTTCGTCGGGCACGCCCGAGTGCGGGCCGGGCCGGTTTGCGCGGTCGATGAGGATCGACATTTCGATGCCACGGGCGATCTGCTCGTCGTGGAAGAAGCGCAAAGTGGGGACAGTGTGTATGTGCAGCAGCTTGTACAGCTGGGAATGCAGCCAACCGGCTTTTTCGTTCAGCAAGGCGGTCGCGGCTTCGGGCTCGGCGCCCAGAACCGTGAAATACACCTTGGCATGCGCGTAATCGGTCGACAGTTCCACACCAGAGAGCGTGATCAGTCCAGCGCGGGTCGTGTCGATCTCGCGCTGGATGATCCCGGCCAGATCCTTCTGGATCTGGTCGGCCAGCCGCAGATTGCGGCCGGGGATGGCTTTGGACTTGTGACGGCTCATTGGAAAAAATGCCTCGCGGTCGCCTTACAGCGTACGCGCGATTTCCTTGATTTCAAAGACTTCCAGCTGGTCGCCCACCTGGATGTCGTTGTTGCCGCGCAGCGTAAGGCCGCAGTCGAAACCCGACTTGACTTCCTTGACGTCGTCCTTGAAGCGGCGCAGCGAATCGAGCTGGCCGGTCCACTGGACCACGTTGTTGCGCAGCAGGCGGACTTGCGAATCGCGACGCACCAGGCCGTCCAGCACCATACAACCGGCGATGTTGCCGATGCGGGAAATGCTGTAAACCTCGCGGATCTCGACCAAGCCGATGACTTCTTCCTTCTTCTCGGGCGCCAACATGCCCGACATGGCTGCCTTCACCTCATCCACGGCGTCGTAGATGATGTTGTAGTAGCGCACGTCGATGCCGTTGTTCTCCGCCAGTTTCTTGGCGCTGGCTTCGGCGCGGACGTTGAAGCCGATGACGACGGCGTTCGAGGCGATGGCCAGGTTGATGTCGCTTTCCGAGATGCCGCCCACGGCGGCGTGCACGACCTGCACGCGCACTTCGTCGGTCGACAGCTTGACCAGGGACTGCACCAGCGCTTCCTGCGAACCCTGGACGTCGGTCTTCACGATCAGGGCCAGGGTCTGCGTGCCCTCGCCCAGGTTGTCGAACATGGACTCGAGCTTGGCGGCCTGTTGGCGGGCCAGCTTGACGTCACGGAACTTGCCCTGGCGGAACAGCGCGATTTCGCGCGCCTTGCGCTCGTCGGACAGCACCATCAGCTCGTCGCCAGCGGCCGGCACTTCGGTCAGGCCCTGGATTTCCACAGGGATCGACGGACCGGCTTCCTGGATCGGCTTGCCGTTTTCGTCCAGCATGGCGCGCACGCGGCCAAAGCTTGCGCCGGCCAGCACCACGTCGCCACGGTGCAGGGTGCCGCTTTGCACCAGGATGGTCGCGACCGGGCCGCGGCCCTTGTCGAGACGGGCTTCGATCACCAGGCCCTTGGCGGGCGCGTCGACGGGAGCCTTCAATTCCAGCACTTCGGCTTGCAGCAGCAGGTTTTCGAGCAGATCGTCGATGCCCTCGCCGGTCTTGGCCGACACGGACACGAACGGCACGTCGCCGCCGTATTCTTCCGGCACCACTTCCTCGGCAACCAGTTCCTGCTTGACGCGTTCGGGGTTGGCGGAGGGCTTGTCGATCTTGGTCATGGCCACGACCATCGGAACGCCTGCGGCCTTCGCGTGGTGAATGGCTTCGCGGGTCTGCGGCATCACGCCGTCGTCGGCCGCGCAGACCAGGATGACGATGTCGGTCGCCTTGGCGCCGCGGGCGCGCATGGCGGTAAACGCCTCGTGGCCCGGGGTGTCAAGGAAGGTCACCATGCCGCGTTCGGTCTGAACGTGGTAGGCACCGATGTGCTGCGTAATGCCGCCGGCTTCGCCTGCGGCAACCTTGGCGCGGCGGATGTAGTCCAGCAGCGAGGTCTTGCCGTGGTCGACGTGGCCCATGACGGTCACGACCGGCGCGCGCGGCAGCTGTTCGGCTTCCGACACGCTGGCGGTTTCGTCCAGGAAGGCTTCCGGGTCGTCCAGCTTGGCGGCGATCGCCACGTGGCCCAGTTCCTCGACCACGATCATGGCGGTTTCCTGGTCCAGCACCTGGTTGATGGTGACCATCTGGCCCAGCTTCATCAGTTGCTTGATGACTTCGGCGGCCTTGACGGACATCTTGTGGGCCAGGTCGGCCACGCTGATGGTTTCCGGCACGTGGACTTCACGCGCGATGAATTCCTGCGGCGCCGGCTCGTTGCGGCGATCGTTCTGCTGGTTGCGGCCGCCTCGGCCGCCCTTGCCGCCACCCTTGCCGCCAGCGCGCCAGCCGTCACGGCTGGCCGGGGCTGCCGGCTTGTCCGCGGGCTTCTTGCGCGAGGCGTCATCGGACCAGGTCGAAGCGACTTCGGCGGTCTTGATGGTCTTCTTCGCGCCGGGAGCGGCGGGCTTGGCGTCCTTCTTGGCGCCAGGAGCGGCGCCCGGCTTGCCTGCCGGCTTGTGCAGCGTGCCGGAGATCGGCGCGGCAGCGGCGGGCGCTTCCGGTTCGGGAGCGCGCAGCACCTTGCGCGGACGGTTCAGCATCTCGCGCAGAGCGGCGGCTTCAGCCTCGGCCTTGCGGCGAGCTTCATCGCGGGCCGCCGGCTGGGCGGAAGCCGCGAGAGGCGGGCCGGCGCGGCGGTTGTCCGCGCGGTTGCCAACCTTGACGGCGGGCGCGGCGGGCTCGGGCTTCGCGGCGGTTTTGACGGGTTCGGACTTCGCAGCAGGCTGAGCCTGGGCGACAGGCGCGGTGGCCTGGGAGGAAGATGTTTCGGACTTATTGGCTAGCACAACGGGTTCCGGCTTGGCTTCTTCAGCCTGGGGCTCGGTGGATTCAGTCTTGACTTCGGGCTTGGCCTCTTCGGCCACGGGCTCGGCAGGAGCAGGCGCCGGCGTCGGTTCGGGTTCAGGCTGGGCCTGGACTTCGGCGGCTTTCGCCTCGACGGGAGCGGGCGCTTCGGCCGCGACGGATTCAACAGGCGCGGGCGCTTCAACCGGCGCGGGCGCTTCTGCAGCAACGGGCTCTTCAGCCTTGGCCGGGGCAACAGCCTCGGCCTGGACGGGAGCGGTCTCGCGAGGAGCGGCAGCAGAGGGAGCCTCGGGCGCGACGGGCGCCGACACTTCCTGCGGCGCCGCTTCGGCGGCTGCTTCCTCTTCGGCACGCGCGGACGCGGCCTGTTCCAGGG
The DNA here is from genome assembly GCF_014490035.1 of Achromobacter xylosoxidans. Lineage (NCBI taxonomy): Bacteria > Pseudomonadati > Pseudomonadota > Betaproteobacteria > Burkholderiales > Alcaligenaceae > Achromobacter > Achromobacter xylosoxidans. Next base: position 4,877,190 of record NZ_CP061008.1, read on the forward strand.
CGATTTCGGAGGGATCACGCTTGACGAACACGCGCTTCTTGCGCACTTCGACTTGAATCGTGCGCGAACGGCCGGTGGCATCCGCCTGGCGGATCTCGGACGTCTGGCGGCGCGTCAAGGTGATCTTCTTGCCTTCGGTCGCGCCGTGGGCGCGACGCAGCGATTCGAGCAATTTCGCCTTGTCGCTGTCGGTGACGGAATCGTCGACCGATTTGAGGTCAACGCCAGCCGAGCGCAGCTGATCCAGCAGCACATTGGCAGGCATTTTCAGCTCGGTAGCGAACTGCGCGACGGTATTACTCGACATTAGGCTCTCTCTTCCCTATATGCAGCTATTACAAACAACGTGAACTCGCGGCGGCGGATATCCCGCCCGCCACGGACCCGTGTCCTTTTGGTTATTCCTCGTCGAACCAATGGGCGCGGGCACGCATGATGAGATCGCTGGCTTCCTGCTCGGTCAGACCGGCGATTTCCGCCAGTTCGTCCGTCGCCAGTTCGGCCAGATCATCACGCGTATGCACTTGACGCTCGGCCAGCTTGGCAGCCAGTTCGGGCGTCATGCCTTCGAGTTCGAGCAAATCCTGCGCGGTCTCAAGGCGCTCTTCCTGGGCGATCGCCTCGGTCAGCAGCGCATTGCGGGCACGGGCGCGCAACTCATTGATGGTGTCTTCGTCAAAGGCCTCGATTTCCAGCAATTCCTGCATGGGCACGTAGGCGATTTCCTCGATACCGGTAAAACCTTCGTCGATCAGGATGTCAGCGACTTCCTCGTCGACGTCCAGCTTGCTCATGAACGTGGAGCGCAGGCCCGAACGCTCGACTTCCTGGCGGTTCAGGCTTTCTTCCGGCGTCATGATGTTGATCTGCCAGCCGGTCAGCTCGGAAGCCAGGCGGACGTTCTGGCCCTTGGCGCCAATGGCCTTGGGCAGGTTTTCCTCGTCCACCACGACGTCCATCGCGTGCTTGTCTTCATCAACGACGATGGACTCGACGTTGGCCGGCGCCAGGGCGCCGATGACAAACTGAGCGGGGTCTTCCGACCACAGCACGATATCGACCTGTTCGCCGCCCAGCTCGTTGCGCACGGCGGTCACGCGCGAACCGCGCATGCCCACGCAGGTGCCGATCGGGTCGATGCGCTTATCGTATGCCACCACGGCGATCTTCGCACGCACGCCGGCATCGCGGGCCGCGGCTTTGATCTCGAGCAGGCCTTGCTCGATTTCGGGGACTTCGTTCTCGAACAGCTGGCGGATGAATTCCGGTGCGGTGCGCGACAGGATCACCTGCTGGCCGCGCGCGGCGTGGTCTACGCGCAACACAAAGGCGCGAACGCGGTCGGCCACCCGGAGGTTTTCCTTCGGGATCATTTCGGAACGCGGCAGGCGCGCTTCGATCTTGCCGGTTTCGACGATGGCGTCGCCCTTGTCCATGCGCTTGATCGTTCCGGACACGATGGTTTCGCCACGGTCCAGGAAGTCGTTCAGCACCTGTTCGCGCTCGGCGTCGCGGATCTTCTGCAGAATGGCCTGCTTGGCCGCCTGCGCGCCGATGCGGCCGAACTCGATGGGTTCGAGCGGCTCTTCGATGTACTCGCCTTCCTTGATGCCGGGAACGATTTCCAGCGCGTCCGACAGCATTTCCTGCTTGTCGGGCTCTTGCAGGCCTGCCTCATCGGGCACGACCAGCCAGCGGCGGAAGCCTTCGTGATCGCCCGTGTCCCTATCGATGGCGACACGGATGTCAGCATCATCCTTGAAGCGCTTTTTCATCGCCGAGGCCAGCGCGCTTTCCAGCGCTCCGAACACGACGTCGCGCGTGACGTTCTTTTCACGCGCCAAGGCATCGACCAACAGAAGAATTTCGCGACTCATCGCTTTTTGCCCTTGAAATCCAGAACGGGATCCAGTTTTGCACGTTCGATATCGTCGACCGTGAAATTCAACACCTGGACTTCGTTCTTTTTTGCCTCAAATTCGAGACCGAACACGGTCTTTTGCATTCCAGCAGCCGCGTCGGAGGCTGCGGCATCGTCTTCGGGCACCGTCAGGGTGCCGGCAAAGACCTTGCGGCCGTCCAATGCCTCGCGCAGCTTGATTTCGATGCGCTCGCCTGCGAACCGGCGGAAGTCGGCCTCGTTGCGCAGCGGGCGGTCGACGCCCGGCGAACCGACTTCCAGTCGTTTGTAGTCGACGTTCTCGACTTCGAACACCCGCGACAACTGGCGGGACACCTGTTCACAGTCTTCGATGCGCACACCGCCGACCCGATCGATCGTGACGCGCAAAAGGCCCAGGGCGGCACGCTCGACGTCCACGAGTTCGACGTCCATGCCGGCCAGAGCCTCTTTGGTCAATGCGAATAAATCAGCCATATACTCAAAAAAAATGGGCTGCACGCCCAGCCCACCGTATTGCACAGCGCCCAGCCGCCACCCTACTGCACGTAAGGAGCAATGCTGGGCAGTGCCCTATATTGCGACCTAAATTTGGCTTGCGCCGCCCAGGCCATTAAGACCGCCGCCCCAACCCGCAATTCGGGCCAGGCAGCACCAGGCGCAAAGTCCGATGCAAACTGCCAGGCTCTCGCCGCCCCCTGTATTTGCGTGCTTTTTCCTTGCGGGCACGCAAAAGACAACGGCGCGAAGCCATGAAAACCATTGATTTTACCAGATAAACTGGAAAAACGCCTGATTCGTCGCGGGCTTACGCTTATGCGGGACATATCCCGCGCGGCGGCGCGTCCGGCGCGCCGCCCGCGGACCTTCAGCGCCCCTGACGACCGCGCCCGCCCATCACACCGAGACGGGATTCGTGCGCCGAAGCGCCGCGCGGCTGCCAGTCATCGCCACGCGGAGACGACGAGGCATTGCGGGGTGCGCGCGGCTTGCCGCCAGCGTTCGGCCCCTTATTGCCGCCGGCGCCGCCCGACTTATTGCCGCTACGGCCGCCACCAGCGCCTGCCGGCTTGCCGCCACGACTGCTATTGCCACGCGCGCCGGCAGGCTTGCCGCCAACCGGCCGACGACCGCCGGCCGGCGCTTCCGCGACGTTGCCGGCGCCAGCCTCGACCGACATGGCATTGCCAGGCTGACCGCCTGCCGCAGCCGCGCGCGGACCGCGCGGCTTGCCTCCGGACTTGCCGCCAGGCTTGCCCCCGCCCTGCTTGCCGCCAGCCTTGCCGCCGCCCGCTCCCGTTGCGGAACGGCCGCCGCCAGGCTTGCCGCCCTTGCGGTTGCCGCCAGCGCCCTCTCCCGACAGGGGGTGGCCATTGGCGTAACCGCCAGCAATCATCAAGCCCGTGCCAAAAGGATCCGACGGACACGCGGCCGCCTGGCCTGCGCTGCCCAAGCGGCCGCCTTGCAGCTTGCCGCGGCGGCCGATGCGCGCGCCGTTCATGCCGTTGCGGTCCATGGTGCCGAAACCCGGGGGCAGCGCGCTGTCATGAGATTGCGGCTGCTTGGAGCGGCGGCGGTTGCCGCCGGATTCGTCGTCGTCGCGCACCAGGCCCAACTGGACCATCAAGGCCGTGACCAGGGAAGAATCCAGCTCTTCCCAGCGGCCGCGGCGCAACGTACGCGGCAGGACCACGTCGCCAAAACGGGTGCGGATCAGCCGGCTGACCGTGACGCCCACGGCCTCGAACATGCGGCGAACCTCACGATTGCGGCCTTCCTGCAGCGTGACGCGATACCAGCGGTTGCTGCCGTCGCCGCCCAGGTAGTCCAAGGCGCCGAAGGCAGCCATGCCGTCGTCCAGCTCGATGCCGTCGACCAGCGACTGGCGCTGGGCCTCGTCCATCTCGCCCAGCACACGCACCGCGTACTCGCGCTCCGTGCCGTAGCGCGGATGCATGATGCGGTTGGCCATGTCGCCGGAGGTCGTGAAGATCAACAGGCCTTCAGTATTCAGGTCCAGGCGGCCGACCGACAGCCATTTACCCGTGCGCAGCTTGGGCAGACGGGCAAAAACGCTTGCGCGGCCACCCGGGTCGTCGTGGCTGACGATCTCGCCGGCGGGCTTGTGATACAGGATCACGCGCGGCGGCTTTTTCGTGTTGACGCGCATGATGGGCTTGCCGTTGACGCGCACCTGGTCATTGGGTGCCACGCGCTGGCCGATATGGGCCGGCTCGCCATTGACCGACACGCGGCCCGCGACGATCAGTTCTTCCATTTCGCGGCGCGAACCGATGCCGGCGTCCGCCAGCACCTTGTGCAGCTTGGGCATGACCGAATCGCTGTTCAGGTACTTGCCCAGACGCTGCTCCATGCGGTCAGCGGTTTCCAGGTACGACAGCGCCTGCTCGGCTTCCTGCTCGGTGCCGCGCGATTCCTGCGGCTCGGCCTGAGGGGCGGCGGCCGCCGCGGGCTGCGCCTCGCCGGCCGGCGCCTGCTCGGCGGCGGTATCGCCGCGGCGGCGGCGGAACGGCGTTCTCAGCTTGCGGCCCCTGCCGCGGGCTCCCGTCTCGCCTTCAGCCGCCGGCTCACGCGCGGCGGATTCCGGCTGGCCGTTGGAAACGGCATCATCCGAACGGGGATTGTCGTCCTGCATTGCTGTATTCGTTGTCACTGGGACAGCTCCGAATTTCAAACTTGGGTGGGCCTGCCTGCGGCAGGCTCGTCATCATCTGGGGACGCCGGCTCTCGATCGGTCTCGGGCCGCTCGAAGCCTGCCTCGTCCGATTCCGGAGAGGCGGCATCCGGGCCAGGCCGAACAGGATCGGCAAGACCGGAAGCGGGCTCATGCCCGGCGGCGTCAGGCGCCGCGGTATCGGTCTCGTCAATCGGGTCGGTCGGTTCCGCGTGTTTTGCGTTCTCGACGTTTTCCTTTGCAGCGCCGGCTTCTGGGGCATCGGCGGCCATATCGGAAATGTCGTTGTCAGCCGTATCGTCGGGAAAACCGGACGTGGCTGACGTATTGGACAAGCCTTCGGCTTGCTCCCGGACGGTGGATTCGTCGGCGGGATCCGCGCCTTCTTCTGTGCGCGAAAGCATGGATTCTACGCTATCGACGGGAGCGATGGGTATATCCTGTTCCGAAACAGACAATTCCGCAACCGGAATACTGCTTTCGGACACGTCGGGCTCGCCTGCCGTGACCGCAGGTTCGCCCTCGGGACGAGCCTCGGCTTCGCCGCCAGCCCCGCCCTCGGCACTTATCTCACCTTCGGCACCTTGCTCGACCTCGGCAATGGCTTGGTCGGCTGCCTCGGCGCCCTCGGCAGACGCATCAGCCTCTGCGGCGGGCGCTTCCCCACCCAGCACCTGCTGCACTTCGCCCAGGTCCAGCCCGGCGAGCGCCGCAGCGGCCTGCGCGGATTCCAGCGCCGGCAATTCGTCCAGGGCGCGCAGGCCCAGGTCATCGAGAAACTGGCGTGTCGTGCCGAACAGCGCCGGACGGCCCGGCGCGTCGCGGTGGCCGATGACCTCGATCCAACCGCGGTCTTCCAGCGCCTTCACGATCTGCGAAGACACGGTGACGCCGCGGATATCCTCGATGTCGCCACGCGTCACCGGTTGGCGCCAGGCCACGATGGCCAGCGTCTCCATCACGGCGCGCGAGTACTTGGGCGGCTTTTCCGGATTGAGGCGCTCAAGGTAGCGCTGCATGCGCGGACGGCTCTGAAAGCGCCATCCGGTGGCCAACTGCACCAGTTCCAGCCCGCCATCGGCCCAATTGGCCTGCAGCGTTTCCAGAAGCGTGCGCAATGCGCTGTTGTCGAATTGTTCATCGTCCCCGAACAGCTTGCGCATATCGGACAGTTGCATCGGCTGCGCCGCGCAAAGCAGCGCGGTTTCCAACACGAGTATTGCCTCGCTATCGTTCATCGACATTCAAATTCAAAAAGGGCTAACTTGCGCTAGGTTGAAAATAAGGCTACTATTCATTTCTCAGACGCGGGGTGGAGCAGTCTGGCAGCTCGTCGGGCTCATAACCCGAAGGTCGTAGGTTCAAATCCTGCCCCCGCAACCAAATTGATTCAGGCCTGGCGATTTCGCCGGGCCTTTTTCATTTGCGGCGCCGGAAAAAATCAGCGAGTCCGGCAAACCCGACCGCACCAGCGCGCGCGGCGCGCCAGCACAGACACCCGCCGCCGCGCCGGCAGCCTCGGCGGCTCGCCAGCAACAGACAGCATTGGTTTGCGTAGTTCTCACGGGATTCCTGTGTTTACCGCCATGCGCCCCGGGTAGAGGTACCCTGGACATGTGCCGAAACGACCGCGCCAATCGGGATTGAGCGGGATGCCTGCCGCGCCTGGCGCAGCAAACACTCAAGCAAATTCTGGAAAAGCCGGCACAAATCGCCAGCCAGCCCGCGGAGCACGCCGGCAACCCGGCGCCGCTTTCCTGCGGCAATCGATATCAAGGACCTGAATCATCGAGGCTCGGGCGCCACGGACAGACCGCCGCACCCCACAAACCCGATATGTTTCCCCTGGCGCACGCGAAAAACCGGTTCCGCGATGCCGCGGCTCACCCGAGCCGCAACCACGATTCTTGGATGTTTTCTAACTACACACAGCAGGCATCCGCCGACCGCGCCCAACATATTCAAGCAGTTGTTTCATTATACCGCCATATACCCCACCCTCAAGCCCGCACGGCGCCTTGCGCGGCGCAAAAACTACGGAGCAGGCTTGTCCCATGGCGTGGACTCCAGGCGGCTCACGAGAAAATCCAGCATGGATCTCAAGATCAGGGGCATCTGGCGACGCGAGACATAAACGCCGTAAATGCCCAACTCCCGGGGCTTGCTTTGGGTCAGGATGGCCCGCAGGCGGCCCGATGCGATGTCGTCCGCGGCATAGTAGGTCGGCAACATCGCAATGCCCGCGCCCTCCAGCGCCGCGCGCGCCAACACCGAGACCTCGTTCGCGCTGATATTGCCGCTGACGGGCACATCCACCGGCTCGCCATCGCGCTCGAAACGCCACAGGCTCTTGCCGAAATACGAATGGGTCAGACAGTTGCGCAAGGACAGGTCTTCGATGCGCGCCGGCACGCCTTCGCGCTGCAGATACTCGGGCGAGGCGCACACCACCGAGCGGCAGACCGCCAGCTTGCGGGCAATCAGGTTGGGATCCAGGTCGTTGGTGATGCGTACAGCCAGATCCACGCGCTCTTCCACCAGGTTGACGGCGCGATCCACCAGCATCAGGTCGACCGAGGTGCCCGGATGCAGCTTGACGTAGTCGGTAATGGCGCTGGCCAGATGGCGCGAGCCGAACGACATGCTGGTGGTGATGCGCAGCAGGCCGCGGGGCGTATCGTCCGGGGTCGATACCGCATTGCGCAGATCCCCCACCATGTCCAGCATCTGCCGGCAGCGCGGCAGCGTTTCGGCGCCGGCGGGCGTCAGGCTCAGACGCCGCGTCGTGCGATGCAACAGGCGCACCCCCACCCACTGCTCCATTTCCGCGAGATAGCGCGACACCATGGCGCGCGACATGTCCAGATGAATCGCCGCCGCCGACAGGCTGCCCCTGTCAGCGACTTCCACGAATACCTGCATGGCTTTCAAACGATCCATGATTGTCTCGATTCTTGCACCAGACCGCTCCGGTTATACCGTATTTCGGCGCAACATCGACACCATAATCGAGACCGCCGCCCGCGAACCCTGACCGGGCCAGACGTTCAGACGCAGGCGTTCAAGAGGTCGGCTGCCCGAGCGCGACACTCAGGGCAGCACGGACCTCGCCCGCCTCAAGCCCCCGCAAGATGCAGACCAGCCGCGACACCCGCCCCTCGTCCGGCCATCGCTCCAGCTGATTGATCGGATAGAGCTCGCCATGCACGCCATGCACCTCGCACGGCAGCGCCTCGCCCTCGAAGCACACCAGCCCCTTCACGCGCAGCAAGCCCTGCCCATAGCGCTCCAGGACCCGCGACATGCCGGCAAGAAACGCCGCCCGTCCGACGGGAGCGGCCAGTACCAGCGAGAAACTGCCCACATCCCCATGAACGGCGCTCCGCGGCTGCGCGAAGGGCCGCAACCAATTCGCCAGAGCGACGCCATCGCGCCTGGCCTGCAGATCGAGACCCGCGCGCAGCGGATCCGCAAGCGGCGCATCGGGCCATTGCACGCAGCGCCGCGCCCCTGGATTGATCGCGACCACCGCCTGCTCCAGAAGATCCAGACTCGCCGCGTCCGCCAGATCGGGCTTGCTGAACACCACGACATCCGCCAGGGCCAGTTGCCGCAACGCTTCGGGCTGCCGTTCCAATTGGTCCGATCCGCCGCGCGCGTCCGCCAGGACGATCGCGCCCCGGTACGCATAGCGCTCGGCGAGGAAGCGGTCGTGCTTGAGGGTGAACAGGATGGGCGCGGGATCGGCCAAGCCGCTGGTTTCGATGATCACGCGACGAAAGGGCTTGATCTTGCGGCTGAGCGCCAACATGAATAACTCGCGCAAGGCTTCGACCACCGCGCCGCTGACGACGCAGCACAGGCAGCCGCCCTCGATCAGGACGATGTTGTCGCGGGCCTGGCGCACCAGGTGATGGTCGACGCCCACCTCGCCGTATTCGTTGACGATGACAACGCTATCGGCGTACGACGGATCCCGCAGCAACCGGTTGAGCAGCGACGTCTTGCCGCTACCCAGGAAACCGGAGATCACCGTCACGCCTATGCGCTTGTCGTCCATACCCGATCTTCCATGCAAGCCATTCCGATGAAGAAAACCAAAAGGGCCATTCACTTGCGTGAATGGCCCTGAATTCTTTGGCTCCCCGAGCTGGGCTCGAACCAGCGACCTGCGGATTAACAGTCCGTCGCTCTACCGACTGAGCTATCGGGGAACTGCTAAGAAACGAGATTATGAACTAAAAATTCGAACTGTGCAAATCGCTGATTTTTTCGCCTGTTTGGCCTGCTTGGTTTCCCATCGCAAAAAAACTCTGATATGATCTCGGTCTTTCCAGATCGGACCCCATAAACAGGGTGACGGACCGGAAAAAAACAAAGATGTTTTGCTTGCGGTTCTTACAAGAGAAAAGCGGAGCAAATGGTCTTGCCGGCATAGCTCAGTTGGTAGAGCAGCGCATTCGTAATGCGAAGGTCGTAGGTTCGACTCCTATTGCCGGCACCAGATTCCAAAAAGCAGCCCTCTCGGGCTGCTTTTTTCATTTCCGCGCCGGTTCGCGCACCACCCTTCCCCCGCTCCGCCCGGGAACTCCCGCCCGCCGCCATGCGTCCAACCTGCTGGACCATCCTGGCGGACATCACCATGCGCATCCTTCTAGTCGAAGACGACCTCATGATAGGCGAGAGCGTGCTGGACTGCCTGCGCGCCGAGCACTACGCCGTAGACTGGGTCAAGGACGGCAATGCCGCGGAACTCGCGCTGCGCACCGATACCTACGACCTCATACTCCTGGACCTGGGCCTGCCCAAGCGCGACGGCCTGTCGCTGCTGCGCGATCTGCGCACGCGCAAGGACCGCACGCCGGTGCTGATCGCCACCGCCCGCGACGCGGTGAGCGACCGGATCGCGGGACTGGACGCCGGCGCCGACGACTACGTGGTCAAACCCTACGACGTGGATGAACTGCTGGCCCGCATGCGCGCCCTGATCCGCCGCAGCGCGGGCCGCGCGGAACCGGTGTTCGAGCACGAGGGCATCACCATCGACCCCCAGTCGCACGCCGCCATGGTGGACGGCGCTCCGGTCACGCTGACCGCGCGCGAATGGGCGGTGCTGGAACCGCTGATCGCGCGCCCGGGCATGATTTTTTCGCGCGCCCAGCTGGAAGAAAAGCTGTATAGCTGGAAAGACGGCATCAGCAGCAACGCGGTTGAGGTTTATATTCATGGCCTGCGCAAGAAGCTGGGTCAGAACCTGATCCAGAACGTCAGAGGCGTCGGCTATGTCATCCCCAAAACATGAGCATTCCGCTTAGCTACTCACTGAGAGCCAGGCTGCTTTTCTTCCTGTTGGCCGCCATCATGGTCGGCGCGCTGGTGCAAGGCGTCATCGCCTACCGCAGCACCCTGGCGCAGGCCGACGATATCTTCGACTCGCTGCTGCAGCGCACCGCCCTGTCGCTGGGCACGGGCGACGGACTGCTCAGCACAGGCCCGGCGCACGCGCGCGGCGCGGGATCGCCCGTGGCGGACGACCTGATCATCCAGATCTGGACACCCGACGGCGTGCGCGTCTTCAATTCCCGATCCCGCCGGCCGTTGCCGGACCAGATCATCCTCGGCTTCTCCGACGCGAAGATGGAGGGCAGCACCTATCGCGTGTATTCGCTGGCCACGCCCTTCCAGGTCATCCAGGTGGCGCAGGACATGGCCGTGCGCACCAGCATGGCGCGCGCGCTGGCGCTGCGCACCATCGCCCCCATCGCCGCAGCAGCCCCCTTGCTCATGCTGATCGTCTGGTGCGTGGTCAGTTGGTCGCTACGGCCGGTAAAGCGCGCGCGCTCCCAGGTTGCGGCGCGCCAGCCCGAAGACCTGTCGCCCGTCAGCGTGGAGGGCCTGCCCGATGAGATCCGGCCGCTGGTGCTGGAACTGAACCTGCTGCTGGAGCGCATGCGCGGCGCCTTCGCGCAGCAGAAACAGTTCGTCGGCGATGCGGCGCACGAACTGCGTTCGCCCCTGACGGCGCTGCGCCTGCAGTTGCAGGCCCTGCAACGCGCGGGCGATGCGGATGCGCGCCGGCTTGCCGAACAACGGCTGGCCGCCGGCATCGACCGCGCCACGCGCCTGGTGGAGCAACTGCTCTCCCTGGCGCGCCACGAAAGCGCGGCGGGACAGGCGCCCGCCGAAGCCGTGGACCTGGCCGACGTGCTGCGCCAGGCGCTCTCTGAAATGCTGCCCCAGGCCAACGCCAAGTCACTCGGCATCGATCTGGACGGCGCGCCGCAAGCCTGGGTGCAGGGACACCGCGACGCACTGACGCTGCTGGTCCGCAATCTGCTCGACAACGCGATCAAATACACGCCCGCCGGCAAGCGCATCCACCTCCATCTGGAACAGACTTCCGCTGAAGCCGCCCTGCTGATCGACGACGAAGGCCCGGGTATCGCCCCTGAAGAACGCGAGCGCGTGTTCGACCGCTTTTACCGCGTCGAAGGCAATGCGCAGCACGGTAGCGGCCTGGGGCTGGCGATCGCGCGCAGCATCGCCGACCAGCACGGCGCCACCATAGAACTGCAGGACACGCCGGCTGGCTCAGGCCTGCGCGTGAAGGTGGTTTTTCCGACTTAAGGCTCGCCTAAGTGTCAGGCCCGAAGATAGCGCCATGTCCTTCAACATGAACGCAGGAGCCGACATGAAGACCACCCAAATGAAACCCTCGCGCCTGGTGCTGGCGCTGCTGGCTGCCGGCGCCATAGGCGGCGCGGGCGCAACCGCCTTCACCGGCGGCGTTTCGATGGCGGCCAACGCGCCGGCCATCACCTCCTCCATCCAAACGCCGGGCACGTCCAGCCCGCCGAATTTCGCGCAGATCACGCGCGACTTCGGCCCGGCCGTGGTGAACATCAGCGTCAGCGGCACGCGCAAGGTGTCGGCCGACGAAGGCGATCCCTTCGCCCAGTTCTTCGGCCAGATTCCCGGCGCGCGCGGCCAGCGGCCTGCGCGTGAAGTACCCATGCGCGGCGAAGGCTCCGGCTTCATCGTCAGCGCCGACGGCATCATCCTGACCAATGCGCACGTGGTCCAGGACGCCAAGGAAGTCACCGTCAAGCTGACCGACCGCCGCGAATACAAGGCCAAGGTGCTGGGCTCGGATCCCCAGACCGACGTGGCCGTCCTCAAGATCGACGCCAAGAACCTGCCGGTGGTGAAGGTGGGCGACGTCAACCAGCTGCAGGTGGGCGAATGGGTGCTGGCCATCGGCTCGCCCTACGGCCTGGAAAACACGGCCACTGCCGGCATCGTCAGCGCCAAGGGCCGCTCGCTGCCCGACGACACCTCGGTGCCTTTCATCCAGACGGACGTGGCGGTCAACCCCGGCAACTCGGGCGGCCCGCTGTTCAACGACCGCGGCGAAGTCGTGGGCATCAATTCGCAGATCTACAGCCGCACCGGCGGATTCCAGGGCCTGTCGTTCTCGATCCCGATCGATGTGGCCTACAAGATCAAGGACCAGATCCTGGAACACGGCAAGGTGCAGCACGCCAGGCTGGGCGTGACGGTGCAGGAAGTGAACCAGGACCTGGCCAACTCCTTCAAGCTGGATACGCCCTCGGGCGCGCTGGTTTCCAGCGTGGAGAAAGGCAGCGCAGCCGACAAGGCCGGCCTGCAGCCCGGCGACGTGGTGCGCAAGATCGACGGCAAGACCATCGTGTCCTCGGGCGACCTGGCCTCCACCATCACGCTGGCCACGCCGGGCGAGAAGATCAAGCTGGACGTCTGGCGCAACGGCTCGCAGAAGGAGCTGGTCGCCACCCTGGGCGGCGTGCCCAAGGACAAGACGCAGGCCTCGGCGGGCGACCAGGAGGTGCAGCGCGGTCAGCTCGGCCTGGCGCTGCGGCCGTTGAGTCCGCAGGAGCAGCAGGCGGCGGGCACCGAGGGCTTGCTGATCGAACGCTCGATCGGACCGGCCGCCAAGGCCGGGATCGAACCGGGAGACGTGCTGCTGTCGCTGAACGGCGTGCCGGTGCACAACGTCGCGCAGGTGAAGGACGCGCTGTCCAAGGCGGGCAAGACGGTCGCCCTGCTGGTGCAGCGCGGCGAAGACAAGATCTTCGTGCCGGTGCAGATCGGCTGAGCCGGTCCACACCCGGCTAGGCGCTACTCCGCGTCGGGCTGCTTGCCCGGCGCGGCCGCGTCGAATGCCGGCAACGCACGGCAGGCGGCATCGATGCGCACGACGTTGGGCATGGCCGACAGGTCGCAGTCGAAACGCTGGGCGTTCGCCACCTGAGGCACCAGGCACAGGTCGGCGATCGTGGGCGTATCGCCGTGGCAGAAGAGGCCGGTGGCGGAAGAGCCCGCCAGTTGCGCCTCCAGGGCTTCCAGGCCCTGATGCACCCAGTGCTTGTACCAGGCGGTCTTGGCCGCCTCGTCCACGCCCAGGGTGTGCTTCAGGTACTTCAGCACGCGCAGGTTGTTCAAGGGATGCGTGTCGCAGGCAATGCCCAGCGCCAGGTCGCGCACCCGCGCGCGGCCGACCGCGTCCGCCGGCAGCAACGGCACTTCGGGATGCGTTTCTTCCAGGTATTCGATGATGGCCAGCGACTGGCCGATGACGGCGTCGCCATCGACCAGCGTGGGCACCAGCGCGGTCGGATTCACCTTGCGGTAATCCGCCGACAGTTGCTGGCCGCCGTCCTTCAGCAGATGCACGGGCAGGTATTCGTAGGGCAAGCCCTTCAGGTTCAGGGCGATGCGCACGCGGTACGCGGCCGAGCTGCGAAAGTAGCTGTACAACTGCATGAAGTCTCCTTGATTTTCTGTTGCGGCGCCGCGCATGCGCGCGGCGTCCGTCTGCTTATTCCAGCGATTCCGTCTGCGCCGACTTGCGGGACAGCCCCTTGGGCAGCGGGAACGCCACATTCTCTTCCAGGCCGGGCATGGTGCGTACCGAGACCGCGCCCAATTCCTTGACGCGGTCGATCACCTGCTGCACCAGGATCTCGGGCGCGGACGCGCCCGCGGTGACGCCGATGCGCTTGCGGCCCACCAGCCAGGCAGGGTCGATCGATTGTGCGCCGTCGATCAGATAGGAAGCGACGCCCTTGCGTTCGGCCACTTCGCGCAGCCGGTTGGAGTTGGAACTGTTGGGACTGCCCACCACCAGCACCAGGTCGCAATCCGGCGCCATCACCTTGACCGCGTCCTGGCGGTTCTGGGTGGCGTAGCAGATATCGCTTTTCTTGGGCTCGACGATATTGGGGAAGCGCTCTTTCAACGCCCGCGACACGGCCGCCGCGTCGTCCACCGACAAGGTGGTCTGCGTGACGTAGGCCAGGTTCTCGGGATCGGTCACTTGCAGGCCGGCGACGTCCTCGACGGTCTCGACCAGGTACATGCCGCCCTGGGCCTGGCCCAGCGTGCCTTCGACCTCGGGATGGCCCTTGTGGCCGATCATGATGATCTCGCGGCCGGCGGCGCGCATGCGGGCCACCTCGATGTGGACCTTGGTGACCAGCGGGCAGGTGGCGTCGAACACGCGCAGCCCGCGGGCTTCGGCTTCGGCCCGCACCGCCTTGGACACGCCGTGCGCCGAAAACACCACGATGGCGCCGGCAGGCGCGTCGTCCAGCTCGTCGATGAAGATGGCGCCCTTGGCGCGCAGGTCTTCCACCACGTAGCGGTTATGGACGATTTCGTGGCGCACATAGATGGGCGCGCCGTGCAGTTCAAGCGCGCGCTCGACGATGTCGATGGCGCGATCCACGCCGGCACAGAAGCCGCGCGGCTGCGCCAGCAGGACTTCGGCGTCGGCGGCGGTGACAACCTGGCTCATCAGAGGACTCCCAAGAGCGCCACGTCGACCCGCAAGCTGATGCCCGCGAGCGGGTGGTTGAAATCGAACAGGGCCGATTCGTCGTTGATTTCCTTCAGGACGCCCGAATAGCGGCCGCCATTGGGCGCGGTGAATTCCACCAGGTCGCCCGGCTCGAAGGCGGCGTCGGCGCCAGCATGCTCGGCCAGCATGGCGCGCGTGACGCGCTGGATCAGTTCGGGGTTGCGTTCGCCGTAGGCATTGGCGGGTTCCACCGTGACGCTGAAGCGCTCGCCTTCAGCGCGGCCGACCAGCGCGGCTTCCAGCCCGGGCGCCCATTGGCCGCTACCCATCTGCAGCGTGCCGGGACGGCCGTCGAAGGTATCGGCGAACACGGAATCCTTGCCCGGTCCCGAGGCCAGCGTGATGCGGTAGTGCAGCGTCAGGTAGGAATCCGGACGGACCAAAACGTTCACTTCATTAGAGGCGATGCTCAAGATCTGCCACCGTATATGCAATTGAATAAACCTTGATTTTAGAGCCTCTTATGAAATTGTCCGACCGGCTGCCCAAACACGAGCGTCCCAGGGAGCGACTGCTGCGCCACGGCGCCGCCGCGCTCCAGAACTCGGAACTGCTGGCCATCGCCCTGCGCACCGGCGTTCCCGGCCTGGACGTGGTGGAATTGGGCAACCGGCTGCTGGCCAGATTCGGCGGCCTGCGGGGCCTCCTGGGCACGACGCCCGAGGAGCTGACCGCGGTTCCCGGCCTGGGAACCGCCAAGGCGTGCATGCTGGCCGCCCTGCTGGAACTGGCCCGCCGCGCCATCGAGGAAGACCTGGCCCGCAACAGCAACCTGGATCACCCGCTGCAGGTAAAACAATATTGCAAGATGGCGCTGGGGCACCGCCAGGTGGAACACTGCATTGCGCTCTACCTGGATAACCGCCTGCGCCTGATCGCCACGGGCGAACTGGCGCGCGGCACCCTGTCCCAGGCATCGGTCTATCCCCGCGAGGTCGTGCGCGAAGCCCTGCGCCACCACGCGGCGGCCCTGATCATCGCCCACAACCATCCGTCCGGCCTGGCCGAGCCCAGCGCCGCGGACCGCGGATTCACCCAGCACCTGAAGCAGGCGCTCGCCCTGGTGGACATCCGGCTGGTGGACCACCTGATCGTGGCCGCCGGCACCGTCGTGTCCATGGCCGAACTCGGCGGCCTTTAGGGGCTGCGGCCGGCGCCCGAATTCGTTAGACTAGCGCCCGCAATTGTTTTAGGCTTAACGCATCTCTCGACCCACCCCGCCTGACATGAAACGCTTGTGGGACATCTCCCCGCCCGTCTCCACGGCGTCGCCAGTCTTTCCTGGCGACACGCCGTACCGCCAGCAATGGAAATGGTCGCTTGCGCCCGGCTGCCCGGTCAACGTCAGCGAAATCACCATGTCGCCGCACATCGGCGCGCATGCTGACGCGCCCCTGCATTACCAGAACGGCGCCGCCGCCATCGGCGCGGTGTCCCTCGAACCGTTCCTCGGGCCCTGCCGCGTCATCCACGCCGTCGACTGCGGCCCCCTCATCACGGTGGACCACCTGGCCCATGCGGCCTTGAACCTGCCGCCCCGCGTGCTGGTCCGCACCGCCAAGCACGCCGCGCAGGACTGGTGGACCGACGATTTCTCCGCCTACGCGCCCCAGACCATCGAATGGCTGGCCGAACGCGGCGTCATGCTGATCGGCCTGGATACGGCCAGCATCGACCCCGCCTCCAGCAAGACCCTGGACAGCCACCACACGATCTTGCGGCACGACATGCGGGTACTGGAGAACCTGGTGCTCGACGATGTGCCGGAAGGCGATTACGAGTTGATCGCACTGCCGTTGGCGCTGGTCCAGGCCGATGCCAGCCCGGTTCGCGCCGTCTTGCGCGAACTGTAGGCTGGTCCGCTGGCCATGGCGGCCGATCCGAAGTCGGCCGCCGGTTCTGGAAGCACGACCATGAAAGACCATTCCGATTTGCATGCGGCGCTTGCCTGCGTCCGCCCCCACGCGCCCTCGTGGCGCGCCCTGCCCGCCTCGGCCCGCCGCGCCGCCCCGCCCTGCAAGGGAGGTCGCGCATGAGCCACTCCGAACGCCCCGAGGACATCGTCCGCCAGGAAAAAGCGCAGCTGGATTTCACGCGCGACATGACCTACGGCGATTACCTGCATCTGGACGAACTGCTGGGCGCGCAGCATCCGCTGTCGCCCGAGCACAACGAGATGCTTTTCATCATCCAGCATCAGACCAGCGAACTCTGGATGAAGCTGATGCTGCACGAACTGCGCGCCGCCATCGCCAACGTGGCCGCCGACCGGCTGCAGCCCGCCTTCAAGATGCTGGCCCGCGTCAGCAAGATCATGGAACAGCTGGTCCATGCCTGGGACGTGCTGGCGACCATGACGCCGCCCGAGTATTCGGCGCTGCGCCCCTATCTGGCGCGTTCCAGCGGATTCCAGAGCTATCAGTACCGCCAGGTCGAATTCCTGCTGGGCAACAAGAACGCGGCCATGCTCAAGCCGCACGCACACCGCGAGGACCTGCTGGCCCAGGTGCGCAGCGCCTATGAAGCCCCGTCGCTGTACGACGAGGCGCTGCGGCTGCTGGCGCGCCACGGCCTGGACGTGCCGGCCGACCACCTCGAGCGCGACTGGACCCAGCCCTACCAATCGTCGGCTGGCGTGGAAGCCGCCTGGCTGACGGTCTACCGCCAGCCCGACCGCTACTGGGACCTGTACCAGCTGGGAGAAAAGCTGACCGACCTGGAAGACGCGTTCCGCCTGTGGCGCTTCCGCCACGTCACCACGGTCGAACGGGTCATCGGCTTCAAGCGCGGCACCGGCGGCACGTCGGGGGTGGATTACCTGAGGCGCATGCTGGAAGTGGTGCTGTTCCCCGAGATCTGGAAGCTGCGCACGGATCTCTAAGCGCCGAAAAAATCCGTCCCCAATTCCTGGCAAGGACCGCCCCGCTACGCGGCGAGTCCTTTCCTCTTGGCCTGGCCAAAATTCCCATGCTAGAATTTGGGGTTACTTTTTGGATACGTGGCTGGAACAGTCGACGAGTATCCGGCCGCTGGGCAAACCCGATCCGCATGTCGACGGGTTCGCCAGGCTGGCGGGACACCGGACACCCGGCTGGCGACCCTAACAACTTGCAAGGCTCGACCGAGCCCTAGGAAAGCACCATGAAAGAAGGCATTCACCCCGAATACCGCGAAGTCGTCTTCGCCGACCTGCAAACGGGCAACAAGTTCATCACCCGTTCGACCGTCCAAACGCGCGAAAGCATCGAACTGGATGGCAAGACGTACCCGCTCTTCAAGTGCGACGTGACCTCCGAATCGCATCCGTTCTACACGGGCGCCCAGACGCGCATCGTCGAAACCGGCCGCGTGGAAAAGTTCCGCGCCCGCTTCGCCCGCACCGCAGGCACGGTCAAGTCCGCTTCCTGATCTGTCGCTCCCCCGGGAGCCGCAGCGAAAAGGCAGCCTCCGGGCTGCTTTTTTTTCTCCCTGGCCGTCCGATTCTGACGCTGGGTACTAGCGCAACCAGACCACTCGGTTACATTAACGCCCGTGTCCCCACTTTCCATTTCCACTCCGGCCCGGCTCACGTCCGTGGCCACCGCGAAACTGCCCAGACTGATACTGCTGGGCTTGTCGCTGGCCTATATCGTGGCCGGCCTGTTCATGCGCGACCCGTGGAAAACAGACGATGCCGTGGGGCTGGCGACCATGATCACGGCGATCCGCGAAGGCGGCATCACCTGGCTGCTGCCGCAGGTGGGACATCTGGCGCACGCCGAGGAAGGCCCCCTGATCACCTGGGTGGGCGCGATCTGCATCTGGCTGTTCGGCCCCTTCATCGGCGACATCACCGCCGGCCGCCTGCCCAATCTGCTGTGGTTCGGCATCACCGCCACCAGCGTCTGGTACGGCACCTATCTGCTGGGCCGACGCGCCGAGGCGCAACCGCTGGCCCTGCCCTTCGGCGGCGAACCTGAGCCGCGCGACTACGGACGCATGCTGGCGGACGCCGCGCTGCTGTTGTTGCTGGCCACGGTCGGCATCCTGCAGCGCACCCACGAAACCACCGTCGTACCCGCCATCATGGCGTGGCAGGCGCTTGCCTTCTATTCGCTGGCGCGCAGCATAGACCGGCCGTTCACCGGCAGCACCACTCTGGGCATCGCCCTGGCGGCCAGTTTCCTGACCCGCGGCTGGGTCGGCGCCATCCCCATCATGGTGGGCGCGGCCCTGGCGTTCTATCCGCGCAGCCGGCTGTGGAAATGCCGCCGCTGGCTGCTGTGGGCCGCGCTGCTGGCCGCCGTTCTGATCCTGGCCTGGTGGATACCCGCCAGCCAAAGCAGCGAGTACTGGATCCGCAACTGGAAGATCTGGAACCTGTCGTCCTTCACCGTGCCGCCCTGGCATGACATCGGGCGCACCCTGCGCGATCTGCCCTGGTACCTGTGGCCGACCTGGCCGCTGGCCCTGCTGGCCATCTGGCGCTGGCGCGCCTGGCTCTACGCGCCGCACATCTGGCTGCCCCTGGCCCTGCTGGTCTGCTCGGCGGTCGTGCTGTTCGGCTTGGAAGAAGCTTCCGATTCCGAATATGTGCTGCTGGCCGTGCCCTGCGCGGTGCTGGGCGCGTTCTCGCTGCCCACGCTGCGCCGCGGCGTGGTCAACACGCTGGACTGGTTCGCCGTCATGTGCTTTTCGCTGACGGCCACCACGGTCTGGCTGGGCTGGGTCGCCCTGCACTTCGGCTGGCCGGCGCAGATTTCCCGCAATATCGCCCGCCAGACCACCGGCTACGAACCCGAGATCTCCTGGGTGGCGTTCGCGCTGGCCGTGGGCTTCACCGTGGGCTGGATCGCGCTGGTGGTGTGGCGGCTGCGGGTACGGCCGCAGGCGTTGTGGCGCGGCACGGTGCTGTCGGCCGGCGGCCTGACCGTGACCTGGATCCTGCTGGTGCTGTTGTGGCAACCGGCCGTGGACTACGCCCGCAGCTACCGCACCGTGTCGGGCCAGCTGGCCCATGCGCTGAAAGAGAACGCGCGCCCCGGCGAGTGCGTGCGCGGGCTGAGCCTGGGCAGCGGGCAGCGCGCGTCGTTCCTGATCTTCGATAACCTGACGTTCACGTTCGACTCCAAGTGCACGCTGGTGCTACAGCAAACCAGCAATCAGAGCTTGCGCGACAACACCGCCGCTTACAGCGACGGCGCCGAGGTGCTGTGGCAAGGCGGCCGGCGCGCCGACCGCCAGGAAGTCTTCCGCCTGCTGCGAGTCGGCGCCCCCCGATGACGCCCGCTCCCGCCGCGCCGATGAGTTTCGGCGCCACCCTGCGCGGCATCGCCAGGCAGGCCTGGCCGGTGCTGGTCAGCCAGTGGGCCGGCATCTCCTTCGGCGTGCTCGACACCGCCATGACCGGCCATTCCAGCGCCGCCGACCTGGCGGCAATGGCGCTGTCCGCGTCGATCTACATCACTATCTTCGTCGGACTGATGGGCGTGGTGCACGCCCTGATTCCCATCCTGGCCCAGCACTTCGGCGCAGGCAACAACCTCGAGGTCGGCCGCAGCTGGGGCCAGGGCGTCTGGCTGGCGCTGGGCTTGTCCGTGGTGGGCGCCGTGCTGATGCTGTTCCCCAACATGTGGCTGTCCATGTCCGGCGAGGTCGCTCCCGGCGTGCGCGAACGCATCGGCTCGTATCTGCAGGCCCTGGTGCTGGCCCTGCCCGCCGCGCTGGTGTTCCGCACCATCTACGCGCTGGGCACGTCGGTCTCGCGGCCCAAGCTGGTCATGGCGATCAACCTGACGGCCATTGGCTTCAAGGCCTTCTTCAACTGGCTGTTCATCTACGGCAAGCTGGGATTGCCCGCCATGGGCGCCACCGGCGCCGGACTGGCCACCGCCGTGGTGTCGTGGATGAGCCTGGGCCTCGGCTTGTGGGTCATCACCCACGACCGCTACTACCGCCGCTTCAAGCTGCACGTCGGCAAGCCCGACTGGAAGACGCTCAAGGAACTGCTGCGCCTGGGCATCCCCATGGGCGGCTCCTACCTGGTCGAAGTGTCGGCCTTCACTTTCATGGCCCTGCTGGTGGCGCGCGAAGGCACCTATGTGACGGGCGGCCATCAGATCATGTCGAACCTGGCCGCGCTCTGCTACATGATGCCCATGGCGCTGGGCGTAGCCACGGCGGCCCTGACCGCGCAGGCCATCGGCGCGGGCAACCTCGCCCATGCACACCGCACCGGCATGGCCGGCCTGACGCTGGGCATACTGGGCGCGCTGTTGACGGCGGCGGTGCTGCTGGCCGGCCGCCCGCTGATCCTGGCCGCCTACACCGACAACCCCGAGGTGGCCGCGGTGGCGACCACGCTGCTGGCCGTCCTGCCCCTGTTCCACCTGTTCGACTCGATGCAGTGCATCAACTCCTACCTGCTGCGCGCCTACAAGGTCGCGGTGGTGCCGCTGCTGCTGCAAGTGGTGGCGCTGGCGGGCGTGGGCCTGGTCGGCGGCTGGTGGTTCGGCTTCGGCCCGGGCCGCGGCGGCCTGGACGGCGTGCGCGCCATCCTGGTCCCTGGATCTCCCCAGGGCGCCGGCAGCATGTGGCTGATGGCCATGGTCGGCCTGGGACTGTCGGCGGCCTTGCTGCACTACTGGTACCGGCGCATCGTGCGTGGGACGATCAAGTAAAAAAAGCAGCCTTACGGCTGCTTTTTTTGACTGCTACCTACAAGAAGCAGCCGCCCCGCCGACGAGCCGCCCCCTCGGGGGCAGTTAGCCCGCGTAAGCGGGCGCGGCGTGGGGGCCCTTTTTCCCCGCCGGGCCGCCCCAAGGGGAAAACGCCCCCTCGGGGGGCAGCTAGCCCGCGTAAGCAGGCGCGGCGTGGGGGCCCTTACTATTTCGGCCGCTTGTCGATCACGCGGCGCGCCTTGCCGGTCAGCGTGCGTTCCACATGGCCCGCGTCCGACACCTGGATGCGCGCGCTCACGCCGATGTGCGTCTTCACGGCATGCTGCAGCTGCTTGCCCAGATTCGTGCGGTCCGCATCCGACAGCGTCGAGAATTCGGCGCGCAGTTCGGTCAGGATTTCCAGCTCGTCCATATTGCCGGTGCGCGACAGCACCAGCTGGTAATGCGGCGCCAGCTGGGCGATCTTCAGGACCAGTTCCTCGACCTGGGTCGGGAACATGTTCACGCCGCGCACGATCAGCATATCGTCGCTGCGGCCAGTGATCTTGCCGATGCGGCGCATGCTGCGCGCGGTGGGCGGCAGCAGGCGGGTCAGGTCGCGGGTGCGGTAGCGGATGATGGGCATCGCTTCCTTGGTCAGCGAAGTGAACACCAGTTCGCCCGGCTCGCCGTCAGCCACGGGCTCGCCCGTGTCGGGATTGATGATTTCCGCGTAGAAATGGTCTTCCCAGACCACCGGACCGTCCTTGGTCTCGACGCATTCGCTGGCCACGCCCGGCCCCATCACTTCGGACAGGCCGTAGATGTCGACGGCGTCGATGCCGGCTTCGGCCTCGATGTCGGCGCGCATCTGCCCGGTCCAGGGTTCGGCGCCGAAGATGCCGATGCGCAGCGAGCTTTGACGCGGATCAATCCCCTGGCGGCGCTGTTCCTCCAGAATATTGCAGAAGTAGGAGGGCGTGACCATGATGATGTCCGGACGGAAATCGTTGATCAGCTGCACCTGTTTTTCGGTCTGTCCGCCCGACATCGGAATGACCGTGCAGCCCAGGCGTTCGGCGCCGTAATGCGCACCCAGGCCGCCCGTGAACAGGCCGTAGCCGTAGGCCACGTGCACCGTGTCGCCGGGCTTGCCGCCCGCCGCGCGGATCGAGCGCGCCACCAGGTTGGCCCAGTTGTCCAGGTCGCCCTTGGTGTAGCCCACCACGGTCGGCTTGCCGGTGGTGCCGCTGGACGCGTGGATGCGCGAAATGCGCTCGCGCGGCACGGCGAACATGCCGAAGGGATAGTTCTCGCGCAGTTCCTTCTTCGTGGTGAAGGGGAACTTCGAGATATCGGACAGCTGCTTCAGGTCGTCAGGGTGTACGCCGGCTTCATCGAAAGCCTTCTTGTAGTGCGGCACGTTGTCGTAGGCGTGCTTGAGCGACCATTTCAGGCGCTCGAGCTGCAACGCGCGCAGCTCATCCTGGCTGGCATGCTCGATGGGGTCCAGCCCCGGCTTGCTCATGGTGTTGGACATGGTTATCTCTCTCCTGAAATTCTCTCTGCGCGGGGCCTGATCGCGGCGGGCATATGCCCTGCCCGCTCGCTGCCCGGCCCGCGGCCGTATAGCTTTGGTTGGCTGGCTGCCTCAAGCGTCCGCGGGAACGCCGACGATCTGGCCCTTGATGCGGTAGGAACGGCCGCGGAACAGCGCCACGTTGCGTCCGTCCTGGTTGGTGACGGTGACGTCATAGACGCCGGTGCGGCCGGCCAGCGAGCGCTCCTGCGCCACCGCGGTCAACAGATCGCCTTCGAAGCCCGGGGCCAGATAGTCGATGGTGCAGCCCGAAGCGACGGTGCTGACGTTGCGCGAATTGCACGAAAAGGCGAACGCGCTGTCCGCCAGGGCGAAGATGAATCCGCCGTGGCAGGTCTTGTGGCCGTTCAGCATGTCGGGACGCACGCGCATGGTCAGGCGCGCGTAGCCCGGCGCCATTTCCTCGACTTTCATGTCCAGGCCCTGCGACGCCGCGTCGCCCGCGTACATGACGGTGCCGACGGCTTGCGCCAGCTCCTGGGGATCGGCCGGCACTTCGACCTCGGGAACGTGTGCGTTCATTCTTATTGCCCCTTGAATTGCGGTTCGCGCTTGCCCAGGAAGGCGGCCACGCCTTCCGCATAGTCCGCGCTGCGGCCGAGTTCGCGCATCATGTCGCGCTCCAGGTCCAGCTGCGTGGACAGGTCATTGCCCAGGCTAGCCTGCATGGCCCGCTTGGTGAACGCCAGGCCCTTGGTCGGCGCCTTGGCGAAATGCTGCGCCAGGCGTTCCAGCGTCGCATCGAATTCCTCGTCCGCCACGCATTGCCAGATCAGGCCCCACTCTTCGGCCTGCTTGGCGCTGAGCTTGTCGCCCAGCATGGCCAGGCCCATGGCGCGGGCGCGGCCCACCAGGCGCGGCAGCACGAAGGTGCCGCCGGTATCGGGAATCAGCCCGAGGCGGCAGAACGACTGGATGAACGTGGCCGAAGCCTTGGCGATGACGATATCGCCGGCAAACGCCAGGTTGGCGCCCGCGCCGGCGGCCACGCCGTTCACGCCCACCACGACGGGCATGGGCAGGGCGTTCACGCGGCGCACCAGCGGCCCGTAGAACTTGTCGACGGTCTCGCCGAGGTCGGGCGGCGTGCCGTCGGCGGCGGGCTTGCGCTCGCTCAGGTCCTGGCCGGCGCAGAAGCCGCGGCCCGCGCCGGTCAGCACCAGCACGCGCGCGCCTTCGGTCTCCACGCGCGTCAACGCGTCGGCCACTTCGCCGTGCATGTTGGCGGTGAAGCTGTTCAGCTTGTCGGGACGGTTCAGCGTCAGGCGCGCGATGCCGCCCGACAGGTCGAATTGGATATCCTGGTAGCTCATGTCAGCGGCCCCGTTCAGACATGGCGGCGGGTTTGCACCACGCGGAAACGGTTGGACACGAAGGCCGAATCCGACAGCGCGGCGTTGGCGGCCGGGTTGGCGCCGGTGCCGTGGAAGTCGCTGAAGGCGGCGGTCTGGTTGACGAACACGCCGCCCGTCAGGTTCAGCGACAGCGACACGCCCGAGACTTCCGCCGCGTCCTGCACCTGGTCGGCGACGGCGTCGCTGGTGGTGTAGGCCGACAGCGACAGCGCGCCATGCTTGATCACGCTGTCGCGCGCCAGCTGGATGCTGTGGGTGGTGGAGTCGGTGGCGACCACGAAGGCGATCGGACCGAACCATTCCTGGCTGATGGCGGCGTTGCCGGCTTCCGTGCGCAGCAGGAGCGGCGTGCGGACGCGGGCGTTCTCGAACTGCGGGTGCGTCAGCGCCTTGCTGTCGGCCACCACCGGCAGGCCCAGCGCGCGGGCCTTCTCGATGCGCTCGACGATGCCTTCGTTCTGGATCGCGCCGGTCAATTCGACGGCCTTGGCCGCATCGGCGCCGACCTTCTCGACCGCGGCGCCCAGGGCGGCGGCGACCTCGTCGAAGCTGACGCGGCCTTCCGGCGTCTGGATGCCGTCGCGCGGCACGTAGATGTTCTGCGGCGCGGTGCACATCTGGCCCGAATACAGGGCCAGCGAGAACGCCAGGTTGCGGGCCACGCCCTTCAGGTCGTCGGTGGAGTCGATGATGACCTGGTTGACGCCGGCCTTCTCGGTGTAGACCAGCGCCTGGCGGGCGTTGTTCTCCAGCCAGTCGCCATTGGCGGTGCTGCCGGTGAAGTCGACGATCTTGACGGCCGGGTCCAGCGCCAGCTTCTGCGCGGTGTCATCGCCGGCTGCATGCGCGGCCAGCAGGACGACGTCCGGATCGAAGCCCGCTTCCTGCAGCACTTCGCGCGCCACCTTCACGGTGATGGCCAGGGGCAGGATGGCGCCGGGGTGCGGCTTGACGATGACGGTGTTGCCGGTGGCCAGGCTGGCGAACAGGCCGGGGTAGCCGTTCCAGGTCGGGAAGGTGGAGCAGCCGATCACCAGCGCGACGCCGCGCGGCACCACGGTGAACTGCTTTTCCATGCGGATCGGGTCATTCTTGCCTTGCGGCTTTTCCCAGACGGCGACGCCGGGGATGCGCGACATTTCCTGCCAGGCGTAGGTCACGGCTTCGAAGCCGCGGTCCTGCGCGTGCGGGCCGCCGGCCTGGAAGGCCATCATGAAGCCCTGGCCGGTGGTGTGCTGGACCGCGTAGGCGATCTCGAAGCTGCGCTTGTTCAGGCGGGCCAGGATTTCCAGCGACACGCCCACCCAGGCGCGCGGGCCGGCGCGGCGCCAGTCTTCCAGCGCGCGCTTGGAAGCGGCGATCAGCTTGTCGGCGGGGACGTGCGGATAGGTGATGCCCAGGTCGAAGCCGAACGGCGATTTTTCGCCGCCCACGGTACCGTCGGCGTCGTGCAGGTTCAGCGGGAAAGGCTTGCCTTGCAGCGCCTCAAAGGCCGCGCGGCCCTCGTCGTTGGCGGTTTCGCCATAGTTGCGGGGGCTGGGCGACTCGGCAAAGGGGCTCCAGTAGCCGCGCAGGGAGGCGGCGGCCATGGCTTGTTCCAGCAGGGGCTGATGGCGTTCGAAGAATTGTTGGGACACTGCGTCTCTCCAAATGGATATGGTTTTATCTGCCTGGCGCGGGCCGGGTCAGGTTTCCTGGTCGAAGTCGATGACCAGGCGGTCGCTGACCGGAAAGCTCTGGCAGCTCAGGATGAACCCGCGCGCCACTTCGTAGTCTTCCAGGGCGAAGTTGGCGTCCATGTCCACCTCGCCTTCGATGACCTTGCAGCGGCAGGTGGAACACACCCCGCCCTTGCACGAATACGGCAGTTCGATACCTTGCGCCAGCGCCGAATCCAGCACGCTGTCTTTATTCTTTTCAATCACGAACATACGGCTGTGGCCGTCCTGCACCACGGTCACCTCGCACTGGCCCTTGCCGGGCGCCTGGCGGGCGTCCTGGCCGGTGCGCAATGCGCGCGGCCCCTTGGGCGCGCCGAAGAGTTCGAACTTGATGTTCGACTTCGGAATGCCGCGGGCCTGCAGCCGCTCGACCACGCTTTCGGTCATGGTCTGCGGACCACAGACAAAAGCGTAATCGATATCCTCGGGACTCATCCAGGCCGACATCAGCTGGTCGACCTTGTCGCCGTCCAGGCGGCCGTTGAAGAGTTCGATGTCCTGGGTCTCGCGGCTCATGATGTAGACCAGCGAGAAGCGCTCCATGTAGAGGTTCTTCAGGTCTTCGATCTCTTCGCGGAACAGCACCGCGGACGAGGCGCGGTTGCCGAAGAACAGCGTGAACTTGCTGTTGGGCTCGGTCGACAGCGCGGTCTTGACCAGGGAGAACACCGGCGTGATGCCGCTGCCTACGGCAAACGCCACATAGTGGCGCTTGTTCTCGGGGGAAAAATCGACGGTGAAGTTGCCGGCCGGTGCCATGACTTCCAGGGTCTGGCCGGGCTGCAGCTCATGGTTGGCCCAGCTGGAGAAGACGCCCTCGTCCACCTTCTTGATGGCCACGCGCAGCAGCTTGTCGTCGGGCGCGGAACAGATGGAATAGGAGCGGCGCTGTTCCTGGCCGTTGAGCTCGGTGCGCAACGTCAGGTACTGGCCCGGCTGGAAGGCGAACTCTTGCGCCAGCGTCTCGGGCAGGTCGAAGGTCACGACCACGGCGTCGCGCGTGTTGCGCGCCACCGAAGCCACCGTCAAGGAATGGAATTGGTTCTGGCTCATTGCGAAACCGCTCTCAGTGAGTCTTGAAATAATCGAAGGGTTCGCGGCAAGACACGCAGCGATACAGCGCCTTGCACGACGTGGACCCGAAGTTGCTGACCAGGCGCGTGTCTTTCGAGCCGCAGCGCGGGCAGGCGATGGCGGGGCCGGCCGCACGCCGGCTGATGCCCGAGATGTCGACGGCGCGTTCGGCGGGCGCGGCGATGCCATAGCCCTTGAGCGCCTCGCGTCCCTTCTCGCTCATCCAGTCTGTGGTCCAGGCTGGCGCCAGGCGGGTTTCCACGCGGACCTCGGCGATGCCGTGGCGGGCCAGCGTCTGCTGGATATCCTGCGTGATCTCGCGCATGGCCGGACAGCCGGAGTACGTGGGCGTGATGACCACGACACAGGCCTCGCCGTCCCAGGACACGTCCCGCACCACGCCCAGATCCACCACGGACAGCACGGGGATCTCCGGATCGGGGACCTCCTGCAGCCAGGCGTAGACCTGGTCGGCGGAAACGGGCGCCAGCGCGTTCACCAGGTGGCTCCCGGATAGGCGCGCGGCAGGAACTGCATTTCGGCGAGCACGTAGCCCAGTTCCTCGGTGTGCTTGCCCTGGCGTCCGCCGCGGTGCGCCAGATGGTTGGCGGCGGCTTCGTCGGGCACGGTCAGCGTGGCTTCTTCCAGCACTTCGCGCACGTGCGCCAGCCAGGGCTCGCGCAAGGCCGACAGCTCGCAGCCGATGCCGCGGGCGGCGACGTCCAGGTCCACGGCGTCGTCGGCGAACAGTTCGCCGGTGAAACGCCACGCGTCATCGATGGCCGCCTGCATCTTGGCATGGCTTTCCGCCGTGCCGTCGCCCAGGCGCACCACCATATCCGAGGAACGGCGCACGTGGTAGGTCACTTCCTTGATGGCCTTGGCCGCGATGCCGGCGACGCGTTCGTCGCTCGACTTTTCCAGGCGCTGCAGCAGGAAGTAGTGCCAGACGTCGAACAGGAACTGGCGCGCCATGGTGTCGGCGTAGTTGCCGTTGGGGCGTTCGGCCAGCAACACGTTGTGGAACTGGTGCGCGTCGCGCAGGTAGGCCAGCGCGTCTTCGTCGCGTCCGGCGCCTTCGACCTCGCCCGCCAGCGTCAGCCACATGCGGGCCTGGCCCAGCAGGTCGAGCGCGGTATTGGTCAATGCCAGGTCTTCTTCCAGGATCGGGCCGTGGCCGGTCCAGGCGCCCAGACGCTGCGACAGGATGAGCGAGGAATCGCCCAGGCGCAGCAGGTATTCAAACAGAGTCTTGTCCATGTCTCCCCCGCCGTCTTACATGTGCTTGATTTCTTCGGGCATCGGGAAGAACGTGGGATGCCGGTAGACCTTGCTGTTGGCCGGTTCGAACAGCGGATCCTTGTCGCCGGGGCTGCTGGCCGAAATGTCGGAGGCGCGCACCACCCAGATGCTCAGGCCTTCGTTGCGGCGCGTGTAGACGTCGCGGGCGTGGTTGATCGCCATTTCGGCGTCGGGCGCGTGCAGGCTGCCGACGTGCTTGTGCGCCAGGCCGTGCTGGCTGCGGATGAACACTTCCCACAGGGGCCAGTCTTTGCTCATGATGGATGTCCTTGAATGCCGGGCGCGCGCGGCGCGCCCTGATCTGCAATGGTTAAAAGAGTGAGTCCGGAAACCCAGCCACCGGAGCCGCAGCGCGGCCGCGCGGAGCCGGCTTTGCCGGTCCGCTGCGGCGCCCCCTTAAGGGGGAAGCGCGCAGCGCTTCGGGGGTGGGTTTCATCACGCGGCTTTGCGCTCTGCCTGCTTGTCGGCGTAGGCGACCAATGCGTCGCGCACCCAGGCGCCGTCCTCGTGCGCCTTGACGCGCGCGGCCAGGCGTTCGCGGTTGCAGGGGCCGTTGCCCTTGAGCACCGCGTAGAACTCGGACCAATCGATTTCGCCGAAATCGTAGTGGCCGCGCTCGGCGTTCCACTTCAGATCGGGATCCGGCACCGTCAGGCCCAGGTATTCGGCCTGCGGCACGGTCTGGTCCACCATTTTCTGGCGCAGTTCGTCGTTGGAGAAGAGCTTGATCTTCCAGGCCATGGACTGGGCGCTGTTGGGCGAGTCGGCATCCGAAGGACCGAACATCATCAGCGCCGGCCACCACCAGCGGTTCAGCGAGTCCTGCACCATCGCCTTCTGCTCGGGCGTGCCGTGCAGGCACATCTGCATCAGCAGGTCGTAGCCCTGGCGCTGGTGGAAGGACTCTTCCTTACAGACGCGCACCATGGCCCGCGCATAGGGGCCGTAGGAACAGCGGCACAGCGGGATCTGGTTGATGATGGCCGAGCCGTCGACCAGCCAGCCGATCATGCCGATGTCGGCCCAGCTGAGCGTGGGGTAATTGAAGATGCTGGAGTACTTGGCGCGGCCGGCGTGCAGATCGTCGATCAGGTCGTCGCGCGACACGCCCAGGGTTTCCGCGGCGCTGTACAGGTAGAGGCCATGGCCGGCTTCGTCCTGGACCTTGGCCAGCAGGATGGCCTTGCGCTTGAGCGAAGGCGCGCGGGTGATCCAGTTGCCTTCGGGCAGCATGCCCACGATTTCAGAGTGCGCGTGCTGGGAAATCTGGCGCACCAGCGTCTTGCGGTAGGCGTCCGGCATCCAGTCCTTGGCCTCGATGCGGACGCCGTCGTCGATCCGGCGTTGGAACGTCTGTTCCCGGCCTTCGAGCTGGTCCGCGGTCTTGACCTGCTTGACGCCGGTTTCGACGAGTTGAGCGTACATGTCTGTCTCCTTGAAGACGGTTTGCGAAAACGCAAAGCAAACGTTCCGCAGTGCCGTCATGTCATAGGCGGATTATTTAATACAAAAAATTCATTGTCAAACTCAAATCTGTATCACATTGGATTTATGTATCATATTGCGGATCCCGATATCGGCCGCCCCGCCCCCCTCTAATGGCAAACCCTCAGTCGCCCCTGGACCGCTTTCTGTCACGCCTGATCAAGAACGATCCGCCGCGCGCAAAATCGCTCTGCGTCAGCCTGCTCGGGGACGCATTGGCGCCGCACGGCGGCGCCATCTGGCTGGGCGACCTGATCGAGCTGCTGGCCCCGCTAGGCATCAATGAACGCCTGCTGCGCACCAGCGTGTTCCGCCTGGTGGCGCAGAACTGGCTGCAATCCGAACGCCACGGACGGCGCAGCCTCTACCTGATTTCCGAGCAGGGCCTGCGCCACACCGCGCATGCCTCCCAGCGCATCTATGTCGGCCCGCCCCAGGAATGGAACGGCGAGTGGACGCTGGTCGCCCTGCCGCGCACCGGCAACGGGCTGGCCGAGCGCGCCGAGTTGCGCCGGGAGCTGGTCTGGGAGGGCTTCGGCATGATCGCGCCCGGGCTGTTTGCCCACCCGCACACCGAGGCGAGCGCCGCGCACGACATCCTGGAAAAGCTGGGCATCCCCGACCGCGCCCTGGTGCTGTCGGCGCGCGACCTGGCCGGCGCCGGCGGTCTGCCGATAGCCAGCCTGGCCTCGCAATGCTGGAACCTGGACGAGCTGGCCGAGCAGTACCGCCAGTTCGCCAAGAATTTCGGTCCGCTGGAAAAGCTGCTGGAAACCCCGCCCGCGCCTGCCGAGGCGTTCATCGTGCGCGTCATGCTGCTGCACAGCTGGCGCCGGATCGTGCTGCACGATCCGCAACTGCCGGGTCCCATGCTGCCCGACGACTGGCCCGGCAATGCTGCCCGCGAGATCTGCGGCCGCATCTACTGGCAGGTGTTCGACGCGTCGGAAGCGCATCTGGATGCGCTGGCCGGCCGCGACAACGAGCGCTACGCGCCGCTGGCAGCCGACATCGCCTCGCGCTTCGGCGGCAAGCCCGCGTAAGACGAATCCTTCGGGTCAGGCCGCCGGGGCGATGGTCACGCCCAGCGTGTCCACTGCCGACACGCCGCAGGCGTCGCGTCCCGGCCCCGGCAGTTCCAGCCCCCTCGCCCGGCCGATGAAAGACAGGGTCCAGCGCGCCCGGATCGGCCGCCCCAGGGCCTCGCCGCTATCGGCGTCGATGCCGCTGGGCACGTCCAGCGCCAGCACCGGCACGTTCCAGGCGTTGACCGTGTCCACCAGCGCCTGCCAGTCCGCGCCCAGCGGGCGATTCAAGCCGATGCCGAACAGGCCGTCGATGACCAGTTCCGGCACGAAGCCCGGCTGCAGCGCTGACCAGGTTTCACCGCCCGCGGCCTGCCAGCCGGCATAAGCGCGGGCGGCATCGGGCGGCAGGCGCTGCGCCCCCGATGGCAGCAGCACGCGCACGTCATGCCCCATGGCGCGCAGGCCGGCCGCGGCTTCCAGCGCATCGCCGCCATTGTTTCCAGGCCCCGCCAGCGCCAACACCACCGTCCCCGGCCGGATCCGCGCTGCCGCGTAACGGGCCGCGGCCGCCCCCGCCAGGGGCATCAAGCTTCTGCCGGCGGCCAGGGCCTGGCGTTCGGCGTCGCGGATGCTGGCGACTGAGTATGAGAATGGCATGGCCTATTTATGCGTGAAATTAACGCATTGCGTGAAAATTTACCCGCAGATCGGGAGGAATTGCGCCACTGGCCCCGCGAATTCGCGGGATTTTCGCTTCCTGCCAGTTGGCACGCATCTTGCGTTGTAGTCATTGCCGGTACGAGCGAGACCGGACGACTCAACTGAAGAGACTACACCCATGCGTTCCATGAGCATCATCTGCCCGAACGGGCACTTAGGATTCGCCCCCTTGCGCACCGAGAGCTTCCAGCTCGGCGTCGCCGCCGGGCCGGACTGCATCGCCGCCGACTCGGGCAGCGACGACGTGGGTCCCGTGCCGCTGGGCTCCGATACTTCCACCAGCCCGCAAGCCTGGCAGCGCCACGACCTGGAACAGATGCTGCTGGCCGCGCGCAAGCTGGGTGTGCCCATGGTCATCGGCTCGGCCGGCGACACCGGCTCCAACAGCCGCGTCGACCTGTATGTGCGCCTGATCAAGGAAATCGCCGCCGAGCACAAGCTGGCGCCGTTCAAGATCGGCTACTTCTATTCCGAAGTCGACAAGGAGCGCGTGCGCCGCGCGCTGCGCGCGGGCCAGCAGGTGGCGGGCCTGGACGGCTACGCCGACCTGACCGAGGCCGAGCTGGATGCCAGCGACCGCATCGTGGCCGTGGCCGGCGTGCATCCCTACATCAAGCTGCTGGAAGCCGGCGCGGACGTGGTCATCGGCGGCCGCAGCTCGGACGCCGCCGTGTTCGCCGCCCCGGCCCTGCACCAGGGCTACGATGCCGACCGCGCCTATTACCTGGGCAAGGTGCTGGAGTGCGCCTCGTTCTGCGCCGAGCCCTACGGCGGCAAGGAAACCGTGATGGGCGAGATCTCGGCGGAGGACGTGCGCGTCACCGCCATGCATCCCGACCAGCGCTGCACCATCGCATCAGTCGCGGGCCACGCGATGTACGAGCGCTCCAATCCGTACGAAGAATTCTTCGCCGGCGGCCGGCTCGACATGGCCGAATGCCGCTACGAGCAGCTGAGCGAAAAGACCACCCGCATCACCGGCTCGCGCTTCGAGCCCGCCGCCCAGGTGCGCGTGAAGCTCGAAGGCTCCGGCAAGGTCGGCGAACGCTACATGGGGCTTTGCGGCATACGCGATCCCTACACCATCGCCAATGTGGACCGCGTCATCGCCTGGGCGCGCGACAAGGTGCGCGAACGCTTCGGCGACTCGGGCTACGAGCTGCACTACAAGGTCTACGGGCGCGACGGCGTCATGGGCGACCTGGAGCCGCTGCGCGACCAGCCCGGCCATGAGCTGTGCGTCATGGTCCAGGGCGTGGCGCCGACCGCCGAAATGGCCGAGGAGCTGACGCTCACGGGCCTGCGCCAGATGTTCTACGCCCGCCTGCCCGACGTGAAAGGCACGGCCGGCTCGGTATCGTTTCCGCTGGACGAAGTGGTGCGCACCAGCGCCGCCTACCGTTGGACCCTGAACCACACGCTGCCGGTCGAAGACGCCGGCGAACTCTTCCCGACCCACCTCACCGAGGCTGGCGCCTGAGCCGGCAAGACCATGAGCACCCAGAAACTCAGCACCCTGGCCAAGACCATCCGCAGCAAGAACGCGGGCGTGAACAAGATCACCTTCGACATCATCTTCCGCGAGCCGGCGACCTACGAGGCGGTCAAGCGCTCCGGCGCGCTGACGCGCGCCAGCATGGCCGCCCTGTACCGCATCGACGACAGCCGCATATCGGACTTCGTGCATTACGATCCCGGCCTGGCCATCAAGTTCACGATCTACCGGCTGGCTCCCAGCGGGTCCGCGGGCGACGGCGACATCTTCGGCGCGCAGCAGTATGCGCCGCTGCTGGACGTCGCAGTTCCCATGCCGGACTGAACGCCGCGGGCGCCGCGTCCGGCGCCCGCTCCAACCTCCGCTCTCCTAGAGAATCGATCATGAAAGCGCTAATGCAAACAACGTTGTTCCTGGCGGCATCCCTGCTGGCCGGCGCGGCAGCGGCCCAGACGGAAGTGCCCAAGCAGGTCAAGATCGTAGTGCCGTTCACCGCCGGCGCCAGCAATGACGCGATCGCCCGCGCGATCGCGCCGCAACTCGCGGCCCGCCTCGGCAACACGGTGATCGTGGAAAACCGCGGCGGCGCGGCCGGCGCGATCGGTTCCGAGTACGTGGCCCGCTCGGCCAAGGACGGCTCGGTGCTGCTCCTGACCTCGTCGACCTTCCTGACCACCGCCGCCACCCAGCCGCACCTGCCCTACGACCCGCTGAAGCAGTTCGCGCCGGTGGCGATGATAGGACAGGGTCCGCTGGTCATCGCCGCCTCGACGCAGACGCCCTACACCTCGTTGAAGCAGCTGCTGGAAGCGGCGCGCAGCAAGCCGGGCGCCCTGAACTACGGCAGCGCCGGCGTCGGCTCGCTGGCGCACCTGGCCACCGTCATGCTGGACGACGCCGCGGGTACGGACATGACCCACGTCCCCTATAAGGGCGCGGCCAACGCCGCCTCCGACCTGGCCGGCGGGCTGATCCACGTCATGCTGTCCAACTACAGCACGCTGGCCCCCGTGGTGCAGGGCAAGAAGGTCAAGCTGCTGGCCACCACGGCGCAAGCGCCCTCCGCGGCGTTCCCCGACCTGCCGCCGGCCGCGCAGGCGCTGCCGGGGTATTCGGTGCAGATCTGGGTGGGCGTGTTCGCGCCAGCGGGCACGCCGCAGCCTTATATCGACAAGCTCAACGCCGCGCTCGTCGAGATTTCGGCGTCGCCCGAAATGAAGGCCTTGCTGGATCTGGACGGCACCGTGCCGTCGCGCATGGACAGCGCCGAATTCGGCACGCGCGTGCGCGAGGAACTGGCCCTGTGGCAAGGCATTGCGCGCAAGCACAACATCAGCGCGGAATAGCTTTTAACCGTCCAGCCCCAGCTTGAGCATCTGGTGGCGCAGGGCGTGCCGCGTGAGTCCCAGGGACTCGGCGGCGCGCCCCAGGTTGCCGTCCTGGGCCTGCAAGGCCGCGCGGATCAGGCCGCGCTGGAACTGCGCGGATAGTTCGGCATAGGTGCCGGCAGCGGCAGGCGAAGCCGCCGGCGCGGGCTTGCCGGCTTCGCGCAGGATGCGCTGCGGCAGGTGCCGCGCCAGCACCGTGTCGCCGTCTTCCAGGATGCAGATCCGTTCCAGCAGATTGCCGAGTTCGCGCACATTGCCCGGCCAGGCGTAGGCCTTGAAAATGCGCCGCACGTCGGGATCGATGACGGTAAAACGGCTGCCGTGGGTGGCGTTGTAGCGTTCCAGGAAACGCTGCGCCAGCACGATGACGTCATCGCCGCGCTCGCGCAGCGGCGGCAGGTTGATCGACACCACCTGCAGGCGGTAATACAGGTCGTCGCGAAAGCGGCCGGCCTGCACTTCCCCCAGCAGGATCTTGTTGGTGGCGGCGATGAAACGCGCATCGACCGAAACCTCCTGGACCGCGCCGATGCGCCGGAAGCGCCGGCTGTCCAGCAAGGTCAGGATCTTGGCCTGCATGACCGGATCCAGCTCGCGGATCTCATCCAGGAACACGCTGCCGCCGTTGGCGGCTTCGAGCAGCCCGGTCTTGCGCGCCACCGCCCCGGTGAACGCACCGCGTTCATGGCCAAACAATTCGGATTCGAGCAGGTTGCCCGGAATGGCGGCGCAGTTGATCTCGGTATAGCCCTTGGCCGCGCGCGCCGACTGCGCATGCAGGTTGCGCGCTACCAGCCCCTTGCCCGTGCCGGTTTCGCCGTAGATGAGAACGATGCTGGCCTTGCTGCGCGCGACCCGGCCGACCAGATCGCGCAGCGCCGCCATCGACGGGTGCTCCCCGATGAGCGGCTCGCAGGCGGACGGGACGGCAGGCATGGCGAAAGACCGCTTACACCTTCAGGAAGTGTTCGCGGTAGTACTTGAGTTCGTCGATCGATTCGTAGATGTCAGCCAGCGCTTCGTGGCGGCTCTTCTTCTCGAATCCCTTGTAGACGGCCGGCGCCCAGCGGCGCGCCAGTTCCTTCAGCGTGCTCACGTCCAGGTTGCGGTAATGGAAGAACTGCTCCAGGCGCGGCATGTAAGCAAACATGAAGCGGCGGTCCTGGCTGATGGTGTTGCCGCAAAGCGGCGACTTGCCTGCCGGCACGTGCTGCGCCAGAAACGCCAGCAGCGTATCCTCGGCCTGCGCCTCGGAAATCGTCGACGCCTTGACCTTGTCGATCAGGCCGCTCTTGCCGTGGGTGGATTTGTTCCAGCTGTCCATGGCGTCGAGCAGGCTGTCGGGCTGGTGCACCACCAGCACGGGGCCTTCGGCCACGACGGTCAGGTCGGGTTCCGTCACCACCACGGCGACTTCGATGATGCGTTCTTTCTCAGGGTCCAGGCCGGTCATTTCCATGTCCAGCCAAACCAGGCGGTTTTCGTTCACAGCCATATAATTTGCCTATAAAACGTGCGATTTTCGCACATACCTACACTTGAGCACGCCACATCGCCCATGTTCACACTGCTGTTCGTTGCCTTCCTGCTGACCGATATCGCCGTGCGCCTGTGGCTGGCTACGCGCCAGATCCGCCACGTCGCGCGCAACCGCGACCAGGTGCCGTCTGAATTCTCCCACCGTATCGGCTTGGCCAGCCATCAGCGCGCGGCGGATTACACGGTGGCGCGGGTCAAGCTGGGCATGCTGGAACGCACCTACGACGCCATCCTGCTGGTGTGCCTGACGCTGATGGGCGGGCTGCAGCTCATCGACCTGATGGTGGCCCAGCTTACCAGCAACGACTTCCTGCGCCAGATGCTGCTGCTGGTCGTGGTGGCGCTGCTGCTGGGCCTGCTGGGCCTGCCTTTCACGCTGTGGCGGCAGTTCAAGCTGGAAGCGCGCTTCGGCTTCAACCGCATGACGCCCGGCCTGTTCATCGCCGACGCCGTCAAGGGCCTGCTGGTCGCGGCGGTGCTGGGCCTGCCGCTGGCGGCCGCGGTGCTATGGCTGATGGGCAGCGCGGGCGCCTACTGGTGGGTGTGGGCCTGGGCGCTATGGACCGCGTTCAACCTGGCGCTTCTGATCGTCTACCCGATGTTCATCGCTCCGCTCTTCAATAAATTCACGCCGCTATCCGATCCGGAACTGGCCGGCCGCATCCAGCGCCTGGCCCAGCGCTGCGGCTTCGCGCTCAACGGCCTGTTCGTGATGGACGGCTCGCGCCGCTCGGCCCACGGCAATGCCTATTTCACGGGTTTCGGCCGCTCGCGCCGCATCGTGTTCTTCGACACCCTGCTGGCGCGCCTGAACGGCGACGAGATCGAAGCCGTACTGGCGCATGAACTCGGTCACTTCGCCAAGCGCCACATCATCAAGCGCATCGTCTTCAGCTTCGCCGCCGCGCTGGCGTTCTTCGCCATCCTGGGCTGGATCTCGCAACAGCCCTGGTTCTACGTGGGACTGGGCGTCATGCCGCAACTGGGCGGGCGCAACGACGCCATGGCGCTGCTGCTGTTCTTCCTGGTCATCCCCGTCTTCACTTTCATGCTCACGCCCGTGGCCAGCTGGTACTCGCGCCGCGACGAGTTCGAAGCGGACCGCTACGCGGCCGAACAGAGCTCGCCGGAACGCCTGGTGTCCGCGCTGGTCAAACTTTACGACGACAACGCCGCCACCTTGACTCCCGACCCCGTGCACTCCGCCTTCTACGACAGCCATCCCCCCGCCGCCGTGCGCATCCGCCACCTGACGGCGGCCGCTGCATGACCGCGCCGTCCAACGAAGGCCGCATCATCGCCGCCCACGGGCGCCACTACACGGTGGAGCTCGCCGACGGCACGCTGCGCAAGTGCTTCCCGCGCGGCAAGAAGGCAGGCGCCGCCGTGGGCGACCGCGTGCGCATCACGCCCCAGGGCAAGGACGAAGGCGCCATCGACGCCATCCTGCCGCGGCGCAATCTGCTGTACCGCTCGGACGAAATGCGTTCCAAGCAGTTCGCCTCCAACGTCGACCAGTTGCTGATCGTCGTCGCCGTGCAGCCCACGTTTTCGGATGACCTGACCGGGCGCGCCCTGGCCGGCGCCTGGAGCGCGGACATCGCGCCCATCATCATCCTCAACAAGACCGACCTGTCCGACGAACTGCCGGCGGCGCGCGCGCGGCTGGCGCCGATTGCCGCGCTGGGTGTGGACGTGATCGAACTCAGCGCGCTGGAGCCCGAGAAAGTGCATACGCTGCTGGCGCCGCGCCTGGCCGGGCACACCAGCCTGCTGCTGGGCCAGAGCGGCATGGGCAAGTCCACGCTGCTCAACGCCCTGGTGCCGGACGCCGCCGCCCCCACCCGCGAACACTCCACGGCGCTGGACATGGGCAAGCACACCACCACCAGCACGCGGCTTTATCACCTGCCCGCTCCCGGCGGCGACCTGATCGACTCCCCGGGCTTCCAGGCCTTCGGCCTGCAGCACCTGAGCCGCGAGGACATCATCCGCGGCTTCCCGGAGTTCACCAAACCCATCGAACAGTGCCGTTTCTACAACTGCACCCACCGCCAGGAGCCTGGCTGCGGCGTGGTCGCGGCCCTGCAGGCGGGCGCGATCGACCCGGCGCGCTATGCCTTGTACCAGCGCATCCTGGAAGAGAACCTGGCGGGGCAACAACGCTACTAGCGTCTTGCCCCCTCGGCACTTGCGCCGGTGCC
Organism: Achromobacter xylosoxidans; assembly: GCF_014490035.1. Taxonomy (NCBI): domain Bacteria; kingdom Pseudomonadati; phylum Pseudomonadota; class Betaproteobacteria; order Burkholderiales; family Alcaligenaceae; genus Achromobacter; species Achromobacter xylosoxidans. The sequence goes on from NZ_CP061008.1 coordinate 4,915,232, forward strand.
CGACGCTGACGTCTCCGAACGGTCCCGCAATGAATACGGCCCCTGTATGGGGCCGTATTCATTGGCGGCGCGAACCAGAAACCCGACAAGGCCGGCGCGCAACAAGGATCAACGGGGCGTGAAGCCGTGGCGCAGCAGATGGTAGAGGTTGCGCAACATGCCGGCGGTCGCGCCCCAGATGAAATGCTTGCCGTAAGGCATGCCGTAGTACTGGCGCACCCGGCCGTCGTCCAGGCGGGCTTCGTACAGCCTGTGATTGGCGGGGTCCATCAGGAAGGACAGCGGCACCTCGAACACTTCCGCCACCTCGAAGGCATCGGGGGCCAGGTCAAAGCCCGGACGCACCAGCGACACCACCGGAACGATGGAGAATCCCGTCGCCGTCAGATACGGCGGCATGCTGCCCAGCACTTCGACGTGGTTGGCGGGCAACCCGGTTTCTTCCTGCGCTTCACGCAAGGCCGCGGCCTCGGGCGTGGAATCGCTGGTTTCGATGCGCCCGCCCGGAAAGCTGATCTGGCCGGCATGGTCATGCAGGTGGGCGGCGCGCTGCGTCAGCATGATGTGGACGCCGTTGTCGCGCGTCACCAGCGGAATCAGCACCGCCGCCGGCACGGGCACGCCTTCGCGGCCCGGATAGCGCAGGTCGGTGTCGCGCGACAGCTCCAGCGTCCAGGTGGACGGCTGGCTGAGCGTGCCCCGCAACGAATCCGGGGTCAACAGGCTGGCGGGCACGGCCGGCAAGGACGCGTTGGCGACCACCCAGGGTTGCGTCGCCGGATCGAAGCCGGGACGCGCCAGCGGCCGCCGGGGCCGCGGAGAAGACGAGGAATCAGACATACGGCTCTGCAAAAGGCTCTGCAAAAAGAAAAAGGCACCCTCGCAGGTGCCTTTTTAACCCGGAAACCCGTGCCGAACGAAAACGCTGGATGGCGTGAGCGTCCGACACTGGTAGGGCCGTGTGCCGATAAGCGATCAAGCCGCCGAGGCTTGCTTGCTGACCAGCTTTTCCTTGATACGCGCCGACTTGCCCGAGCGGTTGCGCAGGTAGTACAGCTTGGCGCGGCGCACGTCGCCGCGGCGCTTGACTTCGATGCCGGCGATTTGCGGCGAGTACAGCTGGAACGTACGTTCCACGGCTTCACCCGACGAAATCTTGCGCACGGTGAACGCGGAGTTCAGGCCGCGGTTGCGCTTGGCGATCACGACGCCTTCGAAAGCCTGCACGCGCTTGCGGGTGCCTTCAACGACGTTCACGCTCACGATGACGGTGTCACCAGGAGCAAATTCAGGCTTGGCTTGACCGCCGGTCAGGCGGGCAATTTCTTCCTGTTCCAGGATAGCGATAAGGTTCATGAGAACTCCTAGATCATCATGTCTTTGCGGACTAAAACTTTTGCCGTTCGATGTTGTTCACGCGATTTCTGCAGGACTGCGCAGTATGCAGCCCACATCCGTCGCGTGTTGCACGGGCCATGGCGGTAAGGCCAGCCCCCGTTGCATGTGCCGCAAGCAGAGGATGAGATTTGGCAAACCAATGATTCTACACCAAAAATCGCTCCAGGCATCAGGTAACATGGCCCCGGTTCTCGCGGTTTGGAGTACCCTTCCGTCTTCTGTAACAAACACGTCATCTGACGCTGTTCCCTCATGTCGTATTCGTCCCTGATATTGGTCGTCCTGGCGGCAATGGCCCACGCCACGTGGAATCTGCTCGCCAAGCGCGCGGCCATGGTGGGCGCTCCCTTTGTCTTCGCCTATGGCCTGTGCGCTTCCGTGCTGTATGCGCCCTGGGTCATCTGGGTGCTGATGCATGACGGCATGACCTGGACCTGGCCCGTGGTCGGCGCCATCCTGACTTCCAGCCTGTTGCATCTGGGCTACAGCCTGTGCCTGCAGCGCGGCTATCAGGTAGCCGACCTGTCGGTCGTCTACCCCATCGCCCGAGGTACCGGCCCGCTGCTGTCCACTACCGGCGCCTTTTTGCTGCTGGGCGAACCCGCCACCAGCACCGGCATCATCGGCATGCTTTGCGTGGTGGGCGGCGTGCTGCTGATCGCGACCCAGGGCCGCCTGGCCATTTTCAAGCAGGCCCAGGCCTGGGTCGGCGTGCGCTGGGGCGTGGTGATCGGCCTGTTCATCGCGGCCTATACCGTCGTCGACGCCTATGGCGTGAAAGTGTTGTTGATCAGCCCGGTGCTGTTCGACTGGTTTACTTGCGTGACCCGCACGACCATGATGGCCCCCCACATGCTGCGCCGCCGCCCCCAGGCCTGGGAGGCCATGCGCGGGCACTGGCATCTGGCGTTGGCCGTGGGCCTGCTGTCGCCGTTGGGCTACATCCTGGTGCTGTATGCGCTGCGCAACGGCGCGCCGCTGAGCCTGGTCGCCCCTGCCCGGGAAATGTCGATGATGCTCGGCACCTTGGCCGGCATGTTCCTGCTGCGCGAAAAAGTCGGACCGGGCCGGCTGGCGGGTTGTATGGCCATCCTCGCGGGTGTCATTCTGCTCGGTTCAAGCTGACGAGCACCGCTCCTGGCCACTGCGGCTGGCGGGGCTGGCGCGTACCTACCGCTTACGCCCGGCCTGCCGGCTACCGCCGGGCATAGGGCCGCTCAGAATCCGGCGGCCGCGCCCAGCCACATCAGGCCGGGGATGATCGCCCCCCAGGCCAGCACCATTACCACATCGATCACCATGGCCTTCATGGTCACCTGCGCCGTTACGGGTTCCACCGTGGCGTTGCCCAGGCTGCGCTCGCGCGCGGCGGCAGGCGCGGCGGCAACCGCGGCCTCGACCGGCGCGACCGGCGCTGCGGGCGCGGACATCGGCGCGGCGACTGCCGGACCAGCCAGCGCCCCGGCTTCGGCGGGCGCGGGCGGGAACGGCCAGCGAGCCGGGGCGGAACCGGGCCGCGTGCGGCGGCGCGGTTCGACATCGGCTGCGGATGTATTCCAGGGCAGCGCCATGCCGGCGACCCTGGCGCACCAGGCGCGGGCGCGGTTCGTGCCGCGGCGCAGCGGGTTCAGGGTGACGACGAGTTCATCCGACAAGACGGAAATATCAGCGGTGTTCATGGGAACTCCTAGGAAAGACGGTCCAGCGCCAGGGCATAGCCCCCCGGCAGGCATGCGCGGCGGCAGCCGGCGGTCAATCGAACAATGACAACTGGCCTGCGGCCATGGCTTGCAACTGGCGCGCTACGCGCCCGTGCGCGCCGCCGGCTGCGGGCGATACGGCGGGAAAAGGGACCCCTGAAGACGCTTGCGCGCCAGCCGGGGATAGGAAATCGGCAGCCTTCGCCGCGGCGGCGGCGGGAGGCAGGAAACGGTCGCAGTCCAGCGCCAGGCGATGACGGTTCAAGCCCAGCTTGCGCGTGGCGATGGTGAAGCGCTGGCGCAGCAGATCGGCCCAGACGCCGGTCCCGCGCATGCGCGACCCGAAATTGGGATCGTTGCGGCGGCCGTTGCGCAGGTCTTCGATGCGATGCAGGACGCGCTGGGCGCGGTCCGGGAAATGGGCATTGAGCCAGTCCTCGAACAGGGTCTTGACCTCCCAGGGCAGACGCAGGACGGTGTAGCTGGCATAGTGCGCGCCGGCAGCCTTGGACTCCTGGAGGATGTGCTCCATGGACTCGTCGTTGATGAACGGGATGATGGGCGCCACCAGCACGCCCACCGGCACGCCGGCGTCGGTCAGGCTGCGTACCGCTTCCAGCCGGCGCCACGGTGCGGCGGCGCGCGGTTCCAGCGTGCGGGCCATGCCGGCGTCCAGCGTGGTGATGCTCATGTACACCACCACCAGCTTCTGCTCGGCCAGGGCGGCCAGCAGGTCCAGGTCGCGGGCGACCAGCGCGTTCTTGGTGACGATGGTGAGCGGATGGCGGGTTTCCAGCATCAGTTCCAGCAGGCCGCGGGTAAGCCGCCATTCGCGTTCGATGGGCTGGTAGGCGTCGGTGGCGGAACCGATGTTGATGGGAGACGGCTTGTAGCCTGGCCGCGCGAGTTCGGCGCGCAGGGCCTCTACCGCATTGGCCTTGGCCACCAGCCGGGTTTCGAAGTCCAGCCCGGGCGACAGGCCCAGGTAGGAATGGGTGGGCCGGGCGTAACAATAGACGCAGCCATGCTCGCAGCCGCGGTACGGATTTACCGCCACGTCGAAGGGAATGTCGGGCGAATCGTTGCGCGACAGCATCTTGCGCGCTTCTTCGGCGGTGACCGTGGTCTTGGGAGCGGGCGGCGCAATGCGCGCATCCGGCACGATGGGAATGACGCGGGCGGCTTGCTCGCCGGCGGCAGCTTCGGGGAAATTATCGGGGACGGAGTCTACGAAGTCGGCGGGCAGACCGGAGGAAGACCAGCCGTCGTCGACCTGCACGCGGTCATCGCGCTGAAAGCGATGCCGAACATTAGTAACCGCACCCCGACCGCGCAAGGCGGCGGGGGCGGCAGCCGGGGACCCAGAACCGGCGGGAAAAGAATGATCGGTGCGTGCCATGAAAACTACTGTACAAAAACACAGTGGTTTTGACAAGCACCAAAAGCCTTTTCGTAAGACAGCCCCACTTTACCGCAAGACGCCGGCGCCGTCCGGACAAATCGTTTTCATCAGGCGAGATCGCCCGGAAACCCGCACCAATACTGGATCTAGCAGAAAAACAACAGGTTCTGCGGGGGCTGGAGGCCCGTTGTTTTCCGGCCTCTTGCGGATTAGCGCAACATACCTGCCGCAGCGGTCTGATGCGTGGCTTCGTCGATCAGAATGAATGCGCCGGTCGCGGGCACATCGGCATAGCGATCGACCGCCAGCGACTCGCGCGTGGTGAGCGTGACGCGTCCGATATCGTTCATGCGCAGCGTGCCCTCGGTGTTCTCCACTTCCTGCAGTTCGTGGATGTCGCGATGCGACAGCACCGCGCGTATCTTCGCCGAGGTCAGGCGCGTGCCCGACTTCAGCAGATACTTGCGTGCGGGATTCAAGGCCTGCGCATCGAGCCAGCACAGCTCGGCTTCGAATTCGCGCGCGACCTGCGCCGGCGCCGACGCATGCACGATCACATCGCCGCGCGACACGTCCACGTCGCGGTCCAGCACCAGCGTGATCGAGTCGCCCGCCACCGCTTCATCCAGCGCGCGGTCGAAGGCGCGCACTTCGCTCACGACTGCCGTCACGCCCGAGGGTTGCACCGTGATCTCGTCGCCCGGCCGCAGCACGCCGCTTGCGACGCGGCCGGCATAGCCGCGGAAGTCATCCTTGCGGCTGCCGTCATGGCGTGCCACCCATTGCACCGGAAAGCGCAACGGCAAGGCGCGGCCATCGCTTGCCAGGTCCAGCGACTCCAGCAAGGCCAGCAAGGGCTGTCCTTCGTACCAGGGCGTTTGCGGCGACAGCGTGACGACGTTGTCGCCGTTGAGCGCCGACAGCGGCAGCGCGTCGAAGTGCTCGATGCCCAGCTTGCCCGCCAGGTCGGCGTAGGCGTCGCGGATGCGCTCGAACACCGTGCGGTCCCAGTCCACCAGGTCCATCTTGTTGACCGCCACCACGATGTGACGGATGCCCAAGAGGCGCGCGATGGTGCTGTGGCGCTTGGTCTGCGGCAACAGCACGCCGTCGGCCGCGCGGGTGGCGTCGATCAGGATGACGGCCACGTCAGCGGTCGACGCGCCCGTGACCATGTTGCGCGTGTACTGCTCGTGGCCCGGCGCGTCGGCGATGATGAACTTGCGCGCGGGCGTCGAGAAATAGCGGTAGGCCACGTCGATGGTGATGCCCTGCTCGCGCTCGGCCTCCAGGCCGTCGGTCAGCAGCGAAAAGTCGATGCCGTCGCCCGCCACGCGCTTGTGCTTGGCGCGCGAGATCGCGTCCAGCTGATCGGCGAACACGCCTTTGCTGTCGTACAGCAGGCGGCCGATCAGCGTCGATTTGCCGTCGTCCACCGAGCCTGCGGTAATCAGGCGCAGCACGCCCGTGTCGGCGCCGGAAAGAAAAGAATCGTTGAGTGCGTTCATGTGCGTTCCTGGTCGCCGGCGAATGCCGGCGTGTCATGCGATCAGAAATAGCCTTCTTTCTTGCGGCGCTCCATCGAGGCCTCGGAAGTCTGGTCGTCCATGCGCGTGGCGCCGCGCTCGGTAATGTCGGTCACCGCGGTTTCGGCAATGATGGCCCGGGTGTCGGCGGCATCCGACGCCACCGGGCAGGTGCAGGAGATGTCGCCCACCGTGCGAAACCGAACCTGCAGGCGTTCGACCTGTTCGCCATCCTGCGGCGGGGTCAGCCGCGTGACCGGCACCAGCAGGCCCTTGCGGCGCACGACCTCGCGCTGGTGGCTGTAGTAGATCGACGGCAGCGCCAGCTGCTCGCGCTGGATGTACTGCCAGACGTCCAGCTCGGTCCAATTCGAGATCGGGAACACGCGCATGTTCTCGCCGCGATGCACGCGGGTATTGAACAGGTTCCAGAGTTCCGGGCGCTGCGCCTTCGGATCCCATTGGCCGAACTCGTCGCGGAACGAGAAGATGCGCTCCTTGGCGCGGGCCTTTTCCTCGTCGCGGCGCGCGCCGCCGATGCAGGCGTCAAAGCCGAATTCCTCGATCGCCTCCAGCAGCGTCACCGCCTGGGCGGCATTGCGCGAGTCGGTCTCGCGGCGCAGCACCACGCTGCCGCGCGCGATGGAGTCCTCGACGCTGCGCACGATCAGGGTCTCGCCCAGCTCGGCCGCGCGCGCATCGCGGAAGGCGATCACTTCGTCGAAGTTGTGGCCGGTATCGATGTGCATCAGCGGGAACGGAAAACGCCCCGGCCGGAAGGCCTTCTCGGCCAGGCGCAACAGCACCACGGAGTCCTTGCCGCCCGAGAACAGCAGCACGGGCTTCTCGCTTTCGGCGGCCACCTCGCGCAGGATGAATATTGCTTCCGATTCCAGCCAATCCAGGTGGCTGCGTTGGATCACTGCAGACATATGCACTTCCCCTAAAACAGATTTCGAATTCGTGGGCCGCATCAATCGGCGCGCGCCGCGATGCTGATGACCCGGTTGCCCGCATGCAGGCCGCATTCCTTGGAATCCGACGACTCCCACCACCAGCGCCCTGCCCGCAGGTCTTCGCCGGGACGGATGGCTCGGGTACAGGGTTCGCAGCCGATGGACGGGTAGCCCTGGTCGTGCAACGGGTTGTATGGAATGCCCAGCGCGCGGATGGCGGACCAGACCTCGCCTTCGCTCCATTCGGCCAGCGGATTGAACTTGTAGAGGCCGAAAGCCTGGTCCTCTTCTTCCAGCGGCAGTTCGCCCCGGGTGGTGGATTGCGCCCGCCGCTGCCCTGTGATCCAGGCGCCGCGTCCGGCCAGCGCGCGCTTGAGCGGCTCGACCTTGCGGATCTGGCAACAGGCCTTGCGCAGTTCCACGCTTTCATAGAACGCGTAGGCGCCATGTTCGGCGACGTGCTGCTCGACCGCGGCCGCCACCGGCCGGTACACAGTGACCTCGCGGCCGTAGCGTTCGCGCACGGCGTCCAGCACGCCCAGCGTTTCGGCGTGCAGCCGGCCCGTGTCCAGCGTGAAGACTTCCAGGTCGAGGCCGGCGCCGTAGATGGCGTGCGTCAACAGCATGTCCTCGGCCGCCAGCGAGGACGCCAGCGCCGCGTCCGGGTAGCGCCGCTGCACATCGGCCAGGCGCTCGCCCAGATCGCGCCAGCGCGCGGCCAGGCCCGGTTCGAGTTCAGGCAAAAGATCGGTAGTGCTCATGATTGCGTCGCGAAAATGCGCGCCCGCCGCGGACGCGCCAACAGTATTTCGCCATCGCGCAGGCCCAGTTCCCGGTACAGCGACTCGGGCACCTCGGCTTCGATGATGGCGTCGGAATCCTCGCTGGCCAGCTCCAGATAGGCGCTGGGACCCGCAAGAAAGGCGTGCGCCAAGCGCACGGGGATGCCGTCCGCGCCGGCGCGATAGCGTTCGACCTCGAACTCGTGCGGCCGCACGTAGGCGGTGGCGCGTTGCGCTTCGGCGTGCGCCAGCTCCGGCGCGGGCAAGGACAGGCCGGCGCCGTTCCAGATGCCGCGCGTGGCAAAGCCCTGCAACTGGTTGACGTCGCCCAGGAAGCCGTAGACGAAGGGCGTGGCCGGCTCTTCCCAGACCTCGCGCGGCGTGCCGACTTGCTCGATGCGGCCCGAGTTCATCAGCACCACGCGATCCGACACTTCCAGCGCTTCTTCCTGGTCATGGGTGACGAAGACGCTGGCCACGTTCAGCTCGTCATGCAGGCGGCGCAGCCAGCGCCGCAATTCCTTGCGCACCTTGGCGTCCAGCGCGCCGAAGGGCTCGTCCAGCAGCAGCACCCGCGGCTCGACGGCCAGCGCGCGCGCCAGGGCGATACGCTGGCGCTGGCCGCCGGAGAGTTGCGCGGGATAGCGGTCCGCCAGCCAGTCCAGCTGCACCAGTCCCAGCAGGTCATGCACCTTGCGCTGGATCACGTCCTCCGAAGGACGTTGCGAACGGTGCTTGACGCGCAGGCCGAAGGCCACGTTCTCGAACACCGTCATGTGCTTGAACAGCGCGTAGTGCTGGAACACGAAACCAACCTGGCGCTGGCGCACGTCCACCGCGGTGGCGTCTTCGCCCGCGAACAGCACGCTGCCGGAATCGGCCGACTCCAGCCCCGCGATGATGCGCAGCAGCGTGGTCTTGCCGCAGCCCGACGGACCCAGCAGCGCGACCAGCTCGCCCGTCTCGATATGCAGCGAGACGTCGTTCAGCGCGCGGAACTGGCCGAAGCGCTTGGATAGATTGCGGACTTCGATGCTCATGCTTATCTCCTGTCAGGCCGCCGCGTCAGGCCAGCGCCGGCTTGATGGCGGCCGGCTGGCCGGGATACTCGACCGGCAGGTCGGCGGCCTGTTGAAAGCGCGCGTTGCGCCACTCGACGATGTTCTTGGCCACCAGCGTCACCAGCGCCAGCAGGGCCAGCAACGACGCCACGGCGAACGCCGCGGAATACTGGTATTCGTTGTAGAGAATCTCGACGTGCAGGGTCATGGTGTTGGTCAGGCCGCGGATCTGCCCGGACACCACCGACACCGCGCCGAACTCGCCCATGGCCCGCGCGTTGCACAGGATGGCGCCGTACAGCAGGCCCCACTTGATGTTCGGCAGCGTGACGCGCCAGAAGATCTGCCAGCCGTTGGCGCCCAGGGTCAACGCGGCTTGCTCTTCTTCGCTGCCTTGCGCCTGCATCAGCGGGATCAGCTCGCGCGCCACGAACGGAAAGGTCACGAAGAGCGAGGCCAGCACAATGCCCGGCACCGCGTAGACGATCTTGATGTCGTGCGCCTGCAGCCAGCCGCCGAACCAGCCCTGCGTGCCGAACAGCAGCACGAATACCAGGCCGGCCACCACCGGCGACACCGAGAACGGCAGGTCGATCAAGGTGATCAGGAACTGCTTGCCGCGGAACTGGAACTTGGTGATCGCCCAGGCCGCGGCGACGCCAAACACCAGGTTCACCGGCAGCGCAATGGCCGCCACCAGCAGCGTCAGGCGGATGGCGGACAGCGCGTCCGGCTCGACGATGGCGTCCAGGTACAACTGCCAGCCCTTCTTGAAGGCTTCGGCAAATACCGCCGCCAGCGGCACCAGCAGGAACAGCGCCAGGAATCCCAGCGCGATGAAGAGCAGCACGCCGCGCACCCAGCGCGGCTCGGTCAGATGGGCGGGACGGTCCGCGGCGCTCATGCGAGCCTCCCGAGGTTGCGGCGGGCCTGCCAGCCCTGCAGCAGATTGATGACGAGCAACAGCGCGAAGGACAGCACCAGCATCACCGTGGCGATGGCGGCGGCGCCCGCGTAGTCGAATTCCTCGAGCTTGGCGATGATCAGCAGCGGCGTGATCTCGGACACCATGGGCATATTGCCGGCGATGAACACCACCGAACCGTACTCGCCCACCGCGCGCGCAAACGCCAGCGCGAAGCCGGTCATCAAGGCCGGCATGATGATGGGCAGCAGCACCCGGCGTATGGTCTGCCAGCGGTTGGCGCCCAGGCTGGCCGCGGCCTCCTCGATTTCGCGCTCGACGTCTTCCAGCACCGGCTGCACCGTGCGCACCACGAACGGCACGCCGATGAAGATCAACGCGATCACGATGCCCAGCGGCGTGAACGCCACCTTCCAGCCAAACCAGTCGGCCAGCGGCCCGCCCAGCCAGCCCTTCTGCGAATACAGCGAGGTCAGCGCGATGCCCGCGACCGCCGTGGGCAGCGCGAACGGCAGATCCACCAGCGCATCCAGGATCTTCTTGCCCGGAAAGCGGTAACGCACCAGCACCCAGGCCACCACCGTGCCGAACACCAGGTTCACCAGCGCCGCGATCAGCGACGCGCCAAAGGTCAGCTTGTACGAGGCCAGCACCCGCGGCGCGGTCACCGCGTCCCAGAAGCCTTGCCAGCCCAGGCTCGCGCTCTTGATCGGCAAGGCCGCCAGCGGAATGAGCACGAGCACGCTGAGGTACAGCACCGCGTAACCCATCGAGATGCCGAATCCGGGCAGCACGCCCGGGCTGTTGCGCCGAAAGGCAAAAGGCGCTTGCGCGCCGTTTGCCGCCGGGTTCGAGGCTGTCGTCATGGCCGTCGTCCGATCATCAAGTGCTTATTTCTTTTGCGGCAGATAGATCTGGTCGAAGGTGCCGCCGTCGCTGAAGTGATCCTTCTGCGCCTTGCGCCAGCCGCCGAAGATCTTGTCGTCGATGGTCACGAGCTTGACCTTGGGAAACTTGCTTTCGTACCTGGCGGCCACGGTCTTGTCGATGGGCCGGTAGTAGTTCTTGGCAATGATTTCCTGCGCAGCGGGCGTGTAGAGGAATTCCAGATATGCCTGCGCCGCCGCACGGGTGCCCTTCTTGTCCACGACCTTGTCGACCACGGCCACCGGCGGCTCGGCCAGGATGGACAGAGACGGCACCACGATGTCGAACTTGTCCGGACCCAGCTCTTCCAGCGCCAGGAAAGCCTCGTTTTCCCAGGCCAGCAACACGTCGCCCACGCCGCGCTCCACGAAGGTGGTGGTGGCGCCGCGCGCGCCGGTGTCCAGCACCGGCACGTGCTTGAGCAGGTCGCCCACGAAGGCGCGCGCCTTTTCCTCGCTGCCGCCGTTCTTCTCCAGCGCATAGGCCCAGGCAGCCAGGTAGTTCCAGCGCGCCCCGCCCGAGGTCTTGGGGTTGGGCGTGATGACCTGCACGCCGTCCTTGACCAGGTCGTCCCAGTCCTTGATCTGCTTGGGGTTGCCCTTGCGCACCAGGAACACGATGGTGGAGGTATACGGCGAGCTGTTCTGCGGCAGGCGGGCCTGCCAATCGGCCGGCAGCAGCCCGCGGTCGGCGACCGCGTCGATGTCATAGGCCAGCGCCAGCGTCACCACGTCGGCTTCCAGCCCGTCGATGACAGAGCGCGCCTGACGGCCCGAACCGCCGTGCGATTGGCGGATGGTCAGGTCGACGTTGGCCTTTTCCTTATATTGCTTGATGAACGCATCGTCGATGGCGCGATACAGCTCGCGGGTCGGGTCATATGAGACATTCAGGAGCGTCTGCTTCTGCTGCGCCTGCGCCGGCGCAATCGCGGCAAACGACATCGTCAATGCGGCCAAGGCGGCCAACCAACCGGCTTTCCTGAAAGACATCCCATGCTCCCTGTGTTCGGCAATGTGGGAGCAAGTGTGCTGGCTGGGCGTTCTGAACGGAACGAATCATTATTTGGTTGCTCATCGCTCGCAGGCATATAGGACCAGCGTCCCAACAATGGAAATCTCCCTTGCCCCCAGGCGCGCCCAATAAAAAACCGCCGCCTCCCCAAGGGGCAGGCGGCGGTTGCGAAGAGGGTCCAGCCCCTTCGATTGCCGAATTTACTTATTCGGCTGAGGCGTAATGCGCAGATAGGGACGCACGGCCTTGTAGCCCTTCGGGAATTTCTGCTTGATCACGGCCTCATCCTGCAAGGACGGAACAATGATCACGTCGTCGCCATCTTCCCAGTTCACCGGCGTGGCCACGCTGTGGCTGTCGGTCAGCTGCAGGGAGTCGATGACGCGCAGGATCTCGTTGAAGTTGCGGCCGGTGCTGGCCGGATACGTGATGGTCAGGCGCACCTTCTTGTTGGGGTCGATGATGAACACCGAGCGCACGGTCAGCGTGGCGTTGGCGTTCGGATGGATCATGTCGTAGAGCTCGGACACCTTGCGGTCCTTGTCGGCCAGGATCGGGAAGTTGACCTTGGTGGACTGCGTGTCGTTGATGTCCTCGATCCACTTGGTATGCGAATCGGTGCCGTCCACGGACAGCGCCAGCACCTTCACGTTGCGCTTGGCGAATTCGTCGGCCAGCTTGGCGGTGTAGCCCAGTTCGGTGGTGCAGACGGGCGTGAAATCGGCCGGGTGCGAGAAAAGTACACCCCAGCTGTTGCCCAGATACTCATGGAAGCGGATCGGCCCTGCCGAAGATTCCTGTTCGAAATCAGGGGCGGTGTCGCCCAGGCGTAGATGACTCATGGTGTCTCCTGTGTGCGGATGCAGGTGGGGGGCTGGCCGCCCGTCGCTGCGGGCGGCGCAGGAAAAGCGTTTCATGGCGCAGGCCAGCGCCTGTGAAACGATTCTTCCATCAAACCTGTAGCTGGGGAAATACGCAAGTCATATAACCTTATGCAATATTCAAGCTGGCGCCGCAGGCGTCCGCCACCACCCCGGCCCGCACCGCGGCCGACAAGGCCAGCGCGCGCGGCAGGATGTGGGCGCCATAGAACAATCCAGTCGCCAGCTTGGCCCCGTAGAACGGATCGGTGGATCCGGCCGCCAGGTGGCGCCGGCAGGCCAGCACGGCGCGCGCCATCTGCCAGCCGCCGTGCACCACGCCGGCCAGCATCAGATAGGGCACGCTGCTGGCGTAGACCGCCCTGATGTTGGTCGGCGATTGCTCCAGGATGAACGCCACGCCGGCCTCGTAGGCCTGGATGGCGCTGTCCAGGTTGTCGCGCAGCAGGCGCAGTCCCTCGCGATCGTCCGCCGACGCACGCGTGGCCTCGTTCTCCACCGCGCGCAGCGTCTCCCGCATCGCCGCGATCGCGGCATGGGCGGTGGCGCCGCCGTCGCGCTGGGTCTTGCGGCTGACCAGGTCATTGGCCTGGATCGCGGTCGTGCCTTCGTAGATGGGCAGGATGCGCGCATCGCGGTAGTACTGCGCGGCCCCGGTTTCCTCGATGTAGCCCATGCCGCCGTGCACCTGCAGGCCCAGGGACGCGACCTCGACCGCGGTCTCGGTCGAGAACCCTTTGACGATGGGCACCATGTATTCGTAGAAAGCCCGGTTGCGCGAGCGCTGCTCGGGATCGGGATGATGCGTGCCCTTGTCGTGCGCGGCCGCGGTCACGTAGGACACGGCGCGCGCCGCCTCGGTCAGCGCCTTCATGGTCATCAGCATGCGCTGCACGTCCGGATGGCGCACGATGGCCACGGGGCCGGGCGACCCTTCCACGGCGCGGCCCTGCACGCGCTCGCGCGCATAGGCCAGGGCATGCTGGCAGGCGCGTTCGGACACGCCTATGCCCTGTTGCCCCACCGAATAGCGGGCGGCATTCATCATGATGAACATGTACTCCAGGCCGCGGTTCTGCTCGCCGACCAGATAGCCGATGGCGCCCTCGCCCACCTCGCCCTTGCCCGAGCCGTACATGAGCACGGCGGTGGGACTGCCATGGATGCCCAGCTTGTGCTCCAGTGATGCGCACCAGACGTCGTTGCGCCTGCCCAGTGTGCCGTCGGCCTGCACCAGGAACTTGGGCACGATGAAAAGCGAAATCCCCTTGACGCCGGCCGGCGCGTCCGGCGTACGCGCCAGCACCAGGTGGATGATGTTCTCGGCCAGGTCATGGTCGCCATAAGTGATGAAGATCTTCTGGCCCGTCAGCCGGTAGCTGCCGTCTTCCTGCTTCACCGCCCGCGTCGCGACTTGGGCCAGGTCCGAACCGGCCTGCGGTTCGGTCAGGTTCATCGTGCCGGTCCACTTGCCACCGATCAGCTGCGGCACGTATTGCTTGCGCTGCGCGTCCGACCCGACCGTCAGCAAGGCCTCGATCACGCCGTCCGTCAGCATGGGGCACAAGGAAAACGCCAGGCTGGCCGCCTGGATGTTCTCGCCCGGCGCCGCCGCGACCAGCTTGGGCAGGCCCTGCCCGCCCCACTCCACCGGATGCTGCAAGCCCTGCCAGCCGCCCGCGGCGTAATCCTTGAATCCCTGCGCGTAGCCCGGGGTAGTGGTGACGCTACCGTCTTTCCAGACCGGCGGCTGCGTATCGCCTGGCACGTTCAATGGCGCCACGGCCTGCTCGACGAAGCGGCCGTTCTCTTCCAGGATGGCATCCACCAGATCCGGCGTGACTTCTTCGAAGCCGGGCAGTTTCAGGACGTCATCAAGCCCTGCCAGCTTCAAGGCAAAGCGGAAGTCCTGCAGCGGGGTTACGTAGGGCATGGTGTCTCCGTGGGTAGGCCGTCTTCATATTGTTTGGCCTATCTTAAACCCTATGCCCGCCAGGGTCTCTCGACGCCCCCTAGTTCAGATGATGCGCCAGCGACACGATGATCGGACCCAGCACCGGCAGCAGCACGTTGGCGATGGCGTACGTCACCGTGTAGCCAAGTAGCGGCACTGAACTGCCGCTGGAGGTCAGGATGGCGCTGATGGCCGGTGTGCTGACGTGCTGACCGGCGATGGCGCCGACCAGCAAGGGACCTTCGATCTTCAGGATCTTGTGGCCCAGCCACAGCGACAGGCAGGCAGGCCCCAACGACACCAGCAGGCCGATGAGCGGCAGCACCGCGCCATGCTCGCGGATCAGCGCGATGGCTTCCGGACCCGCCGACAAGCCCACGCAAGCCACGAACACCGCCAGCCCCAGATCCTTCAGCAACTGCACGGCATGGTCCGGCATGTGGCCTATCGAGGGCCGCTTGGCGTTGATCCAGCCGCAGACCAGGCCGCTGACCAGCGCCCCGCCGCCGCTGCCCAGCGACACGGGGATGCCCCAGAGCCGCGCGCTCAGGCTGCCGATCAGCAAGCCGGCCAGAATGCCGAAAGCCAGGAACACCAGATCGGTCACGCCGCTGCGCCGCAACTCGTTGCCCAGCGCCGCGCCGGCCTGGGACAGTTCGGGCTCGGCGCCGACCAGCGTCACCAGGTCGCCATACTGCACCACGGTGGCTGGCGTGATCGGCAAGGAATGGCCGGAGCGTACGATGGACTGCAGGAACACGCCGCGCGCGCGTTGGGCGTTGGGCCGCTTCGCCAGTTCGCCTACGGTATGGCCGTTGACGGTCTTCTTGCTGACGATGACGGCCAGCTCGCTCAGCTGCAAGTCGTCGGCGTGCGCCTCCGGCAGCTGGATTTCGGGTCCGATGACGGAACCCGCGCGCAGCGCGAAGCGCCGCAGGCCCAGCACCACCACGATGTCGCCCGTGGCCAGCGTGTCGCCGGGCGTGGCGTCGACTGCCTCGCCATTGCGCAGGATGCGGCTGATGACCGTGCGTCCGCCCAGCGCGGCCTCCACTTCAGCCACGCTTTTGCCATCCGCGTCCTTGACCACGTGCGAGCGTCCCACCAGCCGCGGCAAGGTGGGCATGTTCGATTCTTCGCCTTCGCCGGCCGCCACGCCGAGCTTTTCCTCCAGCGCCTTGGAGGCTTCGCGCAAATTCATGCGCAGCAGCGCGGGCGCGATCTGGCTGGTGAAGAACACGATGCTGATCAAGCCGACCAGATAAGTCAGCGTATAGGCCGTGGCGATGTTGGCTTCCATGCGCTGGACCTCGGCGTCCGCCAGGCCCAGGTGCTTGAGCGCCTCGGCAGCCGTCCCGACCACGGCCGATTCAGTCGCCGCGCCTGCCGCAAGACCCGCCGCCGTTCCCGCATCCAGGCCGAACAGCGGCACCGCGGTCAGCACGATCGCCAGCACCAGCAAGGCTTCGATCAGCGGCAGCGCGATATAGCGCAGGCTGGAGCGATTCAGGTTGGCGAAGAACTGCGGCCCGCCCGAGTACCCCATCGCGAATATGAACAGGGCGAAGGCGACTTCCTTCAGGTCGCCGCGCATCTGGCAGCCGGTCTGGCCGATCAGCAGGGCGACGATGAGTGTTCCGCACACTCCGCCCAGCTGGATCGGCCCGACTTTGAGCTTGCCGATCAGGTATCCCAAGCCCACCGTCACGAACAGCACTGCGATGGGAACGCTATTGAAAAACCCGACCGTGCAAGTCATGTCGTCATGTCGCCCTGGAGGTTGCTGCCCGGCCCGCCTACTTGCGCGCCGCGGCCTTCTTGGCGGATTTCGCCGCCGTGCCGGCCTTCTTCACCGCTTTCTTCACCGCCTTCTTGGCCGCCGCGGTCTTGCCTGCGCTGCGCTTGGCCGCGGATGCCTTCACCGTCTGGCCCTTACCGGCCTTCGGGCCCGAACGCACCAGCTCGCCAGCCTTCCAGGCCTCGACGTACTCGGTCGCGGCTTCGACCATGTGCTTGCCGATCTTGGCGTAGTCGCCGTCGTCCAGGTTCGCCAGCGACACGCGGATCGACCAGGGCGGGCCGCCAAAGCCGCCGCCGTCCATCAGCACCACGCCGGATTTTTCCGCCAGGCGGAACAGGAAGTCGACCGGCTCGTAGTTGGACATCATGTACTTGCAGAACGCGTCCCCGTACGTGATCTTGGCCCAGACCATGAAATCCAGCTCGACGTAGTACCAGGCGCGCATCGGGTCTTCGGGCGGCATCGGTATGCCCAGGCCGCGCCACAAGGCATCGCGGCGCGCACGTACGATCTTCATCGTCAGGTGCTTGTACGAGTCCTTCAGATCCATCAGGTGCGACAGCGCGAAGAACCCCATCTGCACCTGCTGCGGCAAGGACAGGCCCGCGGTGTGGTTCAGCGCGACGTTGCGGCTGTCGGCCACCAGCCGGTCTATGAACTTGAGCTTTTCGGGCTCCATCGTCATGGCGCCGTAGCGCTTGTTCAGGCGCTGTTTCCAGGACGCGGGCAGTTCGGCGATGCGGCGGTCCATGGTGTTCTTTTCATGGGTCGCGATCACGCCCAGGCGCCATCCCGTGCAGCCGAAGTTCTTCGAGAACGAGTACACGCATATGGTGTTGTGCGGCACTTCGGCCATCAGCGAGCGGAAGTTCGGCACGAAGGTGCCGTACACGTCGTCCGTCACCAGCACCAGATCCGGGTTCTTGCGGATGAGGCGCACGATCTGCTTCATCTCGACCGGGCTGAACGCCACCGACGGCGGATTGCTGGGGTTGACCGTGACCGCCAGCTTGATCTTGGGATTTTCCAGCTTGGCGATTTCAGACGCCGGATAGTGCCAATCATGGGTGCCGTCGGCCCGCAGGCTGCTGGCGTTGATCGGCACGATCTTGAACTGGAAGCGCTCCAGATGCGAGATCTCGATATAGGGCGTGAAGGTCGGCAGGAACAGCGCGATGGTGTCGCCCTGCTTGAGCAGGCCGTTCTGCATCAGCGAATCGAAGATGTAGCACATGGCCGCCGTGCCGCCTTCGACCGGGAACAGGTCGAACTTGCCCTTGGGCGGACGGCCGTCGCACATTTCCTTGATCAGGTAGTCGTGCACGATCTGTTCAAGATGGACCAGCGCGCGCGGCGGCACGGGATAGTTGTCGCCGATGATGCTGTCCGTCAGCTCATGGACCCACGCGTCGGGGTCGAAACCCTTGACCTTGACGCCATACTCCAGCACGCCGACCAGGAAATCGTAGCCGTCCATGCCTTTGTGCTTGGCCAGGAACTTGCGCATCCGGTCGGCGCAGCCCTTCTTGGCCGGCATGCCTGCCAGGATGGACTCGTCGCGCACGCGGCGCGCTTCCTTCATTGCGAACTGGCCCATCAGGAAGAAGGCGTCGCGCGGTTCGGTGGCGATCCAGTTCGGGTTGCCGCGGCCCGCGTTCAACATGGTGATGGCGGCGGTGTGCTGGTTGTCCTTGGCCAGCGTGATCAGATAGTCCTTGAGTTCAAACGGAGAAAGCTGTTCGAGGTCGCGCTGGCGCGAGCGGGTGGTTTTCAAGGCCGAAGCCAGGCTGACGGTAAGAGGCGTGGTGGAAGCCATTGTTCAGTACTCCTGGTTTGCATGGTGACAGGCGCTGGACGTCGCCGGCCGGGCCGGCGCGCTTGCAAAACGCCCCGCAAGCACGGGGCTTGCGAGGCGTTTTGCTAGGACATGAGCATGACGATGACAATCCCCCAAATGATGAGCAGGGTATTGCCGATGGCGTAAGGAACCGTGTAGCCCAGGGCGGGCACCTGGCTCTTTGCCGTTTCGGTGATCTGGCCGATGGCCGCGGTGGTGGTCCGGGCTCCGGCGCAGACTCCCAATGCAATGGCGGGATGGAACTTGAATACATACCGCGCAATGTATACGCCCACGATCATCGGCACGCTGGTGGCGATGATGCCCGCGATGAAGAGCTTGGCGCCCAGTTGCTGGAAGCCCAGCACGAATCCCGGTCCTGACGATATGCCCACGACCGCAACGAATGTCGTCAGCCCCACCGATGTCAGGAACCAGTGCACCGGTTCCGGCACCCGGCCGAAGGTCGGATGCACCGAGCGCAGATAGCCGAAGATCAGGCCGGAAATCAACGCGCCGCCGGAGGTCGACAAGGTGACGGGAACGCCGCCCACGGTCAGCACCAGCGAGCCGAACAGGCCGCCGAGCAGGATGCCGAAACCGACGAAGACCATGTCGGTCTGGCTGGTGGCGCGGTCGACGTAGCCCAGCTTGCCCACCACGCGCTCGACGTCGCGCTTGGCGCCCAGCACGAACAGGCGGTCGCCGCGGTCCAGCTTCAGCCCCCAGTTGATCGGCATGTCGTGGCCGCCGCGCACGACCTTGCGCAGGAACACGCCGCGGCCCAGTTCACGGCCGACTTCGCTGTCCGCGATTTCCTTGATGGTCTTGCCGGCAATGTTCTTATTGGTCAGCACGACCTCGACGACCTCGGCGGGCATGCTGATGAGGTCGCGGTCCTCGACCTCGGTGCCGATGATGCCGGCGGCCTGGGTGACCAGCGCGTCATGCCGGCCGGTAATGCCTAACACGTCGCCCTGCTGCAACACCGTCTTGCCATCGCTGTCGATGACCTGGTCGCCGCGCCGGATGCGCTCCACGAACACGCGGGCCTCGACGAAGCGGGACTCCAGCTCTCCCACCGTCTTGCCGGCGAACTCGGCGTTGTCCAGCTTGTAGGCGCGCGCGATGAACTTGCGATAACCGGACAGCTCCATCGAGTCGGCGCCGCCGGACATCTTGGCTTCGTATTCCTGGCACTCCTTGACGATGTCCACGCGCATCAGCTTCGGCCCCAGCGAGGCCAGCAGCCAGGCGCTTCCGACCGTGCCGAAGATGTAGCAGACCGCGTAGGCGACAGGAATGCTGTCGATCCATTTCTTTTTGGTGGCTGCGTCTATGCCCAGGCCGTTGATGGTGTCCGTCGCCACGCCCATGACCGCGGAAATGGTTTGGGCTCCGGACAACAAGCCTGCGCCAGTGCCGGCATCGAAGCCGAAGCCTACGGCTGTCGCCCATGTCACCAGCAGGCAGATCACGCACAGAATGACGGCGAAGATGACCTGCGGCAGGCCATCGCTTTTCATACCCCGGAAGAACTGCGGTCCGACGCCGTAACCCAGACCGAAGAGAAAGAGCAGGAAGAAGACCTGCTTGAGGACGGGAGCGATCGTGATGTTTAGCTGCCCCACCAGCACGCCTACCAGCAGCGTTCCGGTCACGGCTCCCAGATTGAATCCGAAAATCTTCTTGGCGCCTATCCAGTACCCGAGACCGAGGGTAAGGAATATCGCAAGTTCCGGATATTTTCGCAGAGTGTCAAAGAACCATTCCATCCCGAATCTCCTTCGTTCTGTACAGGTCAAGCACTTGCGCGTATCTAGCTGCGCGCGGAACACATTATCAGAATCTTTCGAGAAATCAAAAGATTTGGAACACTGAAATCACAAGATGTGTAGTCCTCGCGTCGAAAAATAAAAAAGCCCGCCAGCGCAAAGCTGGCGGGCCCTTCAAATACAACAGCGCGTAAGGCTTACAGCGCGCCGGTCAGTTCGGGCACGACCTGGAACAGATCGCCCACCAGGCCATAATCGGCCACGCCGAAGATCGGCGCTTCCGGATCCTTGTTGATGGCGACGATGACCTTCGAATCCTTCATGCCGGCCAAGTGCTGGATGGCACCCGAGATACCAACCGCCACATACAGCTGCGGCGCGACGATCTTGCCGGTCTGACCGACTTGCCAGTCGTTAGGCGCGTAGCCGGCGTCGACCGCGGCGCGCGAGGCGCCCAGCGCCGCGCCCAGCTTGTCGGCCAGCGGATCCAGGATCTTGAAGTTCTCGGCGCTGCCCAGGCCGCGGCCGCCGGAGACGACGACGCGCGCGCCGGCCAGTTCCGGACGGTCGCTCTTGGCGACTTCGCGGCCCACGAAGGTGGACAGGCCCGAATCGGCCACGGCGGCGACTTCTTCCACCGCACCCGAACCGCCCTGCGCGGCCACGGCGTCAAAGCCGGTGGTGCGCACGGTGATGACCTTGACGGCGTCGGCCGACTGCACGGTGGCAATGGCGTTGCCGGCGTAGATCGGGCGCTGGAAGGTGTCGGCCGATTCCACGCCGATGATGTCGGAGATCTGCGCCACGTCCAGCTTGGCGGCCACACGCGGGGCCACGTTCTTGCCCGAGGCGGTCGCGGGGAACAGGATGTGGCTGTAGCCCGAGGCCACAGCCAGTACCTGGGCGGCGACGTTCTCGGCCAGGCCGTCGGCCAGTTGCGGCGCGTCGGCCAGCAGGACCTTGGCGACGCCCGCGGCGGCGGCGGCCTGGTCGGCCACGGCGCGCGCGTTGGCGCCGGCGACCAGCACGTGCACGTCGCCTCCGATCTTGGCGGCGGCGGCGACGGCGTTCAGGGTTGCGCCCTTGAGCTGGGCGTTATCGTGTTCGGCAATAACCAGCGTCGTCATGTTCAGACCACCTTCGCTTCGTTCTTGAGTTTGTCCACCAGGGCCGCGACATCGGCCACCTTGATGCCGGCCTTGCGAGCGGGCGGCTCGCTGACCTTCAGCGTCTTCAGGCGCGGCGCGGCGTCCACACCCAGTTCTTCCGGCGTGACGGTGTCCAGCTGCTTCTTCTTGGCCTTCATGATGTTGGGCAGCGTGACGTAGCGCGGCTCGTTCAGGCGCAGGTCGGTGGTGACGATGGCGGGCAGCTTGAGCGTCAGCGTTTCCAGGCCGCCGTCGACTTCGCGCGTGACCGTGACCTTGCCGTCGGCCAGCTCGACCTTGCTGGCGAACGTGGCTTGCGGCCAGTCCAGCAGCGCGGCCAGCATCTGGCCGGTCTGGTTGGCATCGTCGTCGATAGCTTGCTTGCCCAGGATCACCAGCTGCGGCTGTTCCTTGTCGACCAGCGCCTTCAGCAGCTTGGCCACGGCCAGCGGCTGCAGTTCGGCATCGGTCTGGACCAGCACGCCGCGGTCGGCGCCGATGGCCATGGCCGTGCGCAGCGTTTCCTGGCATTGCGCAACGCCGCAAGAAACCGCCACGACTTCAGCCACGGCGCCCTTTTCCTTCAGGCGGGTCGCTTCTTCGACGGCGATTTCGTCAAAGGGGTTCATGGACATCTTCACATTGGCGATATCCACGCCGGTTTGATCAGACTTGACGCGCACCTTGACGTTGTAGTCAACGACGCGTTTGACAGGTACCAAAACCTTCATCCCGCTGCCTCCAAATGGAAAATAATTACCCGGCATGCGCCGGGATCGCATTGCACAATTTTTTCTCGATTCTACAGCTTCGCCAGCGCTCGTATATGGGCGACCACGCTGCGGCCCAGGGCGGACAAGTTGTAACCGCCTTCCAGCGTGCTGACGATGCGCCCCTGGCAGTGGCGCTCGGCCACCTCCACGAGCTGTTCTGTTATCCAGGCGTAATCGGCCTCGACCAGGCCCATCTGGCCCATGTCGTCCTCGCGGTGCGCGTCGAAACCGGCCGATACCAGGATCAGCTCGGGCCGGTGCGCTTCCAGCGCCGGCAGCCAGGTATCGGTGACGATGGCCCTGACCGCGGCCCCGCCGGTATACGCGGCCACGGGCACGTTCAGCATGTTCGAAGCGGGATTCTCGGCGCCGCTATTGGGAAAGAACGGGTGCTGGAAGAAGCTGCACATCAGCACGCGGTCGTTGCCGGCGAAGATGTCTTCGGTGCCGTTGCCGTGGTGCACGTCGAAATCGACGATGGCGACCCGCGACAGGCCGTGGAAGTCCAGCGCATGCTGCGCCGCAATAGCGACGTTGTTCAGAAAGCAGAATCCCATGGCCTGGGAACGGCAGGCGTGATGCCCTGGGGGCCTCACCGCGCAGAAGGCCGTGCGGGCCTCTCCGCCCATCACCGCGTCCACCGCGGCCACCCCTGCCCCAGCCGCGTAAAGCGCGGCTTCGTAGGTGTGGGGGTTCATCAGCGTATCCGGATCGATAGGGAAATACCCTTGCTCCGGTGTATGTTCGCGCAAACTGTTCAGATACTGGACAGTGTGCACCCGCAATATGTCATGGCGGGATGCCTGCGGCGCCTGGCGGTCGTCCAGGTAAGGCATCAAGCCGCTGGCCAGCAACTGGTCTGAAATGGCGTCCAGCCTCTGGGGGCTTTCGGGATGCCAACTGCCCATTTCATGCAGGCGGCATGCCGGGTGGGTAAGATACATGGTCTCCATAAGGAAGATTATGTTCATCTGTCGGCGATTACTGCAACTCGGAACGCTCTCCGCCCTGCTGGCGGGCTGCTCCACCACCGCCCCCTCTGCACCCAACACCGTCGCCGGCCAGCCGGCTGCCGAATCAACCCCGGCCCCCATCCGCATCGGACCCAGTGCGCCGACACCTGGATCCGAACTGGCGGACGACGCTCCCGCCGCGCTGGCCGCCAATGGCACGTTGCGGCCTGAAGTCCGCACTTTCGTGGAAAACCTGGCCACCGAGCGCCAGCTGCCGCTGGACCCCATGGTCGCCGCGCTGGCCGGGTCGCGCTACAACGCCACCGTCGCGCGCCTGATCGCGCCGTCGCCCCCGGGCAAAAAGATCTGGCGCAGCTGGCTGACCTACCGCTCGCGCTTTGTCGAACCCAAGCGCATCGGCTGGGGCGTGGAGTTCTACAACGAGAACCGCGACCTGCTCAATCAGGCGGCGCAGCGCTTCGGCGTGCCGGCGCCGGTGATCGCGTCCATCATCGGCGTGGAAACGCTGTACGGCCGTAATATGGGCAATTTCCGCGTGCTGGATGCGCTGACCACGCTGGCCTTCGACTATCCGGACCCCGCCAAACCCGAGCGCGCCACCATGTTCCGCGGCCAACTCGCCGACTTCCTGACCCTGGTCATGAAAGACAAGCTGGACCTGGAAACCCGCGGCTCGTACGCGGGCGCCATCGGCATGCCCCAGTTCATGCCCACCAGCGTCATGCATTACGCGGTGGACGGCGACGACAACGGCCACATCGACCTGAGCAACAACACCCGTGACGCCATCATGTCCGTGGGCAGCTTCCTGTCGCAGCACGGCTGGCAGCGCGGCCTGCCGGTGTTCGCTCCGGTGGTGCTGCCCGCAGATCCCGCGCCCCTGGTCGACGGCGGACTGGAACCCAAGCAAAGCTGGGGCACGCTCACCGCGGCCGGCGCCCGCCTGCAGCCTGGCGCATCGGCCGCGGGCTGGGGCAGCCAGCCGCTGGGCGTGGTCGACCTGGTCGAGGAAGCCCGGGGCACGGCGCAATACCGCGTCGGCACGCCCAACTTCTTCGCGCTCACCAAGTACAACCGCAGCTACTTCTACGCGACCTCCGTGGCGGATCTGGCAAGCGAGATCGAAGCGCGCGTGGGCCGCTGACGGCCCTGGGACCGCGGCGCCAAGCGCCGCGGTCTGCTTTACACCGTCGCGACGGGCGTCACGGGCGAACCCACGGCGCCAGGCAGGTTCAGCGGCGGCGCCGTCAGCAGGAAGCGGCTGCGGCCGTTGGCCGTGAGCCAGCGCGCAAGCGCCCCCAGGTACCACATCTCGCCTATCGGCAGGCCCAGCTTGAAGATGCAGTGGTGGTGCAAGGGCAACGCCGCGCAGCAGGCATTGGGCTTCTGCGTGGGATAGATTTCCAGCGCGTGGTTGTCCGAAGCCATGGCCGCCACCTTCGAGTCGGTGATCCACTGCAGCAGCTTCTCGTCGCTGCCGTCCAGGCCGGCGCAGATCTCGTGCAACGTATGGGGATCCGGCTCGCGGTTCTTTTCCAGCAGGGCGTCGCCGAATTCCGTATGGAACAGCACGATATCGCCCTGCTCGATCTCGATCCGGTCTGCTTCCAGGATGCGCATCAGATCGTCGTAGCCGACCGACTTCTGCTCCCGGCCGTAATGGCGCGCCAGGTCAACCATCACGCCCCGAGTCTGAAGGCAGGATTCGGCCAGTTGGGTGATGTCCAGCTTCTTGGCGTTGGAGGCCGGCCCCTGACCCAGGTCGGTCTTGGCGTAGCCATTGTCCACGTCGTAGTCCACCGGCCCCACCACGTGCTCATTGGGCCGGTAGCCGTTGTAGTAGACGCGCTCGGGCAGGCCGTCGCCGTTGGCGTCGAACAGTGCGCCCACGTGAGCCAGCGAATCCCATTGCGTCGAATACTGCAAGCTCATTTCGACGATGTCATCGCTGAGCACGTCGACGCAGCCGGGGCGCAGGCGCCCCAGCGGAAAATTCAGATACTGGTCGCCGTCCCTCTCGGTAGGCCGCAGCTTGGGCGGATGACGCCGCACGTTCACGCCGTTGCCGCCCGGGTAATCCAGCGGCAGCGACAGGCAAAAGCTCAGTCCTTCGCGGACTTCCCGCATGCCGCTCAGCACGTTCGCGGGGGTGATGTAATTCAGGCAGCCTCGCTGGTCGTCAGGCCCGAAATCTCCCCAGTTCGATCCCTCAGGACGGTTCTTCCATCTCATGCGTTGCAACTCCTGGTCGATTGAATGCTGTTTGACATAAATTTATCACGTATAGGATACTAACATCATGGATGTGAAAACCGCTGGCCGAGTGCTGGATGTGCTGAACCTCTTCGCCGAGGCGCAGAAGCCCCTGCTGTACAGCGAGATCGCTGCCCAGATGGGGATACCGCTGTCGAGCTGTCATGGGCTGCTGAAGACCATGGTGGCGCGCGGCTATCTCTATGAAATCGGCAAGAAGCACGGCTATTACCCGACCCAGAAACTGATCCACGTGGCCACCCTGATCTGCCATAGCGACCCGCTGAACGCGGTGATCGAGCCGGTGCTGGCCCGGGTGCGGGACCTGACGGGCGAGACGGCCTTGCTAGCCAAGCTGGCCGACGACAAGGTCGTGTACCTGATCGTTGCCGAGTCCAAGCAGACCATCCGCTTCTCGCACCAGCCGGGCGGCTTCAAGGCGGTGCACGCCACCAGCTCCGGCAAGGCGCTGCTATCGGTGCTGTCGCAGGAAGAACGGCAGAAATGGTTCAAGGCCTACAGCGGTTTTGCCGCCTATACGGACAGCACGCTCACCAGCCAGGAGGCCTTCGACCGCGACCTGGAAGCAGGCGTGGCGCGCGGCTGGCAGCGCTCGGTGGGCGAGAACGTGGAAGACGTGATGTCCATTTCGCTCGGATTCCGGGCATACGAACAACCCTTTGCCATCGTGGTGGCCGGCCCGCTGAGCCGGATGCTGAAGAACGAAGCCACCACGGGGAAACAGCTGGCCGAGGTCAAGGCGATGCTGCAAGCAGCGCTGCCCTCGGCCAATCTCACCTTTGTAGGAGTAGACAGTAGATGAACAAACGCACCTTCCTCGCCGCGGCCTGCTCGGCCATCGCCACGGCGGCCTTGCCGGCAGCGACCGCCTATGCTCAGGCGGACTATCCGGACAAGCCCATCCGCGTAATCATGCCTTGGGCGGCAGGAGGACCGACGGACGTGGTCGGCCGCCTGATCGCGGTCCAGATGGGCGAGATCCTGGGTCAGCCGCTGGTGATCGAAACCCGCGCCGGGGCCAGCGGCACCATCGGCACGGCCCAGGTCGCCAAGGCGCCGGCCGACGGCTACACCTTGCTGATGAACCCGTCGGTGCAGGGCATCTATCCGGCTCAATTCAAGAATCTGAGCTTTGACCCGATCAAGGACTTCAAGATGGTGGGCGTGCTGGGCACGGTGCCGATGGTGGCCGTCGTCCCGCCCAACTCCAAGTTCAAGACCTTCGGCGAACTGATCAAGCAGGGCCAGGCCCAGCCCGGCTCGCTGACCTTCGCCTCCCCCGGCGTCGCCACCTTGCCGCACCTGGCGGGCGAGCTGATCAATACCTCCACCAAGGCCAAGATCACCCACGTCGGCTACCGCGGCAGCAGCCCGGCCCTGACCGACGTCGCGGGCGGCCATGTGGACCTGATGTACGCGCCGCTGGCGCCGGCCTTGCCGCTGATCCAGAGCGGCAAGATCCGCCCGATCGCCGTGACGACCAAGACCCGCCTGGCCGAACTGCCCGACGTGCCGACCATCGCGGAAAGCGTCCTGCCCGGTTTCGACATCGTCACCTGGTACGGCATGTGGGCCCCGAAAGATACGCCGCAGCCCATCATCGCCAAGCTGAACAAGGTCATGATCGAAGCCTCGCAATCGCCCAAGGTGGTTGAAGCGCTGAAGTCGCAAGGCACCCTGCCCAGCACCATGAGCTACCAGGAAGCCGAAGCCTTCAACCTCGCGGAAAGCGAGCGTTGGATCAAGGTGATGCAGGACGCCGGCATCCAGCCCGAATAAGCGCGCAAGAAACGAGGGCGCCCGGCGCGCCCGTCCAATGAAAAACCGCCATGTCCGGCAAACCCGGCATGGCGGTTTTATTCTGCCCGAAGGCGATCAGATCAGGCGTTCAGTTGAAGACGCCCGTGGACAGGTAGCGGTCGCCGCGGTCGCATACGATGAACACGATGGTGGCGTCGTTGACGCGTTCGGCCACGCGCAGGGCGGCGATCAGCGCGCCCGCCGAGGAAATTCCACCGAAGATGCCCTCTTCCGCTGCCAGCCGGCGCGCCATCTGTTCGGCCTCGGCCTGTTCGATGGATTCGTAGGCGTCCACCCGGCTGCGATCGAAGATCTTGGGCAGATAGGCTTCGGGCCACTTGCGGATGCCCGGGATCGACGATCCTTCGGCGGGCTGCGCGCCCACCACCTGCACCGCGGGATTGCGCGATTTCAGGTAGGTCGACACGCCCATGATGGTGCCGGTGGTGCCCATGGCGCTCACGAAGTGGGTGACGCGGCCTTCAGTCTGGTTCCAGATTTCCGGCCCGGTGGTTTCGATGTGGGCGCGGGGATTGTCGGGGTTGGCGAACTGGTCCAGCACCAGCCCGCGGCCGTCCGCCTGCATGGCGGATGCCAGGTCGCGGGCATATTCCATGCCGCCCTTGTCCGCCGGCGTCAGGATCAGCTCGGCGCCATAGGCCGTCATGGCCGCGCGGCGCTCCACCGAAAGATTGTCCGGCATGATCAGGATCATGCGGTAGCCGCGCATGGCGGCGGCCATGGCCAGCGCAATGCCGGTATTGCCGCTGGTCGCCTCGATGAGGGTGTCGCCCGGCTTGATGTCGCCGCGCTCTTCCGCGCGAGCGATCATCGACAGGGCCGGACGGTCCTTCACGGAGCCGGCAGGGTTGTTGCCCTCCAGCTTGGCCAGGATGACATTGCCCCGGGCGGCGCCCGCGGCCCCGGGAATGCGCTGCAGGCGCACCAGCGGCGTGTTGCCGACGGTTTGCTCGATAGTGGGATAGGTAGTAGTCATGCGGACGATGATAACCCCGCCTGGCGGCGCGCGCCGCCAAAAGCCGCGCTCCCGCCAGGGCTAACGGCGCAGGCCGCTACGCGCTCAGGGCCGGGCGCGGGCGGCGGGCTGGGACGCCGCCGGTTTCGCTTCGGATTTGGCTTCGGCCTTGCCCGCAACCGGCTTACCCTGCGCCGGCTTGGCCGCCGTCTCGCCCTGCCCGGCCTGAGGGCCCGCCCCTCCCACCTGCAGGCCTGCCTCTTGCAGGGCCTGCGCCTTCTTCGGGCCGATGCCGCGCACCCGTTCAGCCAGGTCGTTCAAGGATTCGAACTTGCCGCCCCGCTCGCGTTCCTTGATGATTATTTCCGCCATGCGCGGGCCGATGCCCCGGACACCTTCGAGCTGCTGGGCATTGGCCTGATTGAGGTCCACCGCGTGCGCCAGCGGCGCGGCCAGGCCCAGGCCCGCCGTTACCAGCAGCGCGCCCAAGGCCTGCCGCAAAGGCCGCGGCCGGGCGCCGGAAGCAAGGGCGGCGCGCGCCCTGCGCCATCTGGCAAAGGGCGCCGGGTGGGCGGCGGCGGATTGAAGGAATGGATTCATGGGTGATCTCCCTGGAGTCTGGCGCAACGGCTGTCACGCACGCTCAGATCATGCGGGCCGCGCGCTCTGTCACGGAGGCCCTGTGAATGGAAACATCCGCCCCGGCAAACCGCCAGACGAAAAAAAGCCACCGCGGACGGTGGCTTTCTTCTATGCACGGCGCCTGTGCAGACTTACTTGCGGGCGCGCCAATAACGCACGTACTCGGTAACGCCGGTCCGCACATCGCGCATCGGCGCCTGGAACCCTGCCGCGCGCAGGCGCGTGACGTCGGCCTGCGTGTAGCTCTGATAGCGCCCTTTCAGGTCGTCCGGGAACGGGATATAGCGGATCAGATCCAGCTCCACCAGTTGCGCCAGCGTCAGCTCGGCTTCGCCGCGCTCCGCGCGCAGCGCATTGACCACGCCGGCCGCCACATCGTTGAAGGGCTGCGCGCGGCCGGTGCCGCAGTTGAAGATTCCGGATTGCTCGGGGTGATCCAGGAAATGCAGGTTGACCGCGACCACGTCTTCGACGGAAATGAAGTCGCGGCTCTGGCCGCCATCCACGTAGCCGTCCCAGCCCGCGAACAGGCGCACATGCCCATGCTCCAGGAACTGGTTCATGTTGTGGAACGCCACCGAGGCCATGCGGCCCTTGTGCTGTTCGTGCGGACCGTAGACGTTGAAGTAGCGCAGGCCCACGACCTGTGCGGTCAGGCTGTCCATGCGCTGGCGCAGGACCTGATCGAACAGCAGCTTGGAATAGCCGTAGACGTTGAGCGGGCCTTCATTGGCAGGGTCTTCCACGTAGATCGAGGAACCGCCGTAGACCGCCGCCGACGAGGCGTACAGGAACGGAATGCGGCGCTCCTGGCAGAACTCGAACAGCTCCAGCGTGACGCGGTAGTTGTTGTCGAGCATGTAGCGGCCGTTGCGCTCGGTCGTGTCCGAGCACGCGCCCTGGTGCAGCACGGCGCGCACTTCGTGCAGGCTGCCGTCGAGGACGCGGCGGCGGAAGTCGTCCTTGTCCATGTAGTCCGCGATCTGGCAATCGACCAGGTTGACGAACTTGTCGCCTTCGGTCAGGTCATCGACCGCGATGATGTCCTTGATGCCGCGGCGGTTGAGCCCGCGCACCAGGTTGCTGCCTATGAAGCCCGCGGCTCCGGTAACGACGATCATGAGAGTTCTCCTGCCAATTCCGCAGCGGTGACGATGGACGTGCCGAGCTTGCCCACGGCGATGCCGCCGGCCTTGTTGGCCCAGCCCATCGCGTCGACCCACGGCAGATCGATGGCGCGCGACACCGCCAGCGTCGCCAGCACGGTATCGCCCGCGCCGGACACATCGAAGACTTCGTGCGCCTGCGCGTCGATGTGGTCGCGTCCCGCGTCGGTAAACAAAGTCATGCCCTGCTCGGAACGCGTCACGAGCAAGGCTTCCAGATCCAGGTCGGCGCGCAGGCGCTGCGCGCGATCGGTAAGTTCGGCCTCGGAACTCCAGCGGCCCACGGCCTCCTGCATTTCCGAGCGGTTGGGGGTGACGAGCGTCGCCCCGCGGTAACGGGTGTAATCGTGGCCCTTCGGGTCCACCAGCACCGGCACGCCGGCGTTGCGGGCCAGGGCGATCAGCGATTCAACCCGCGCCAGCACGCCCTTGGCATAGTCGGACAACACGACGATGTCGTGGTTGGCCAGGTGGCGCGCGAATGCGGCATCGACGTTATCCAGCGCGGGCTGTGCCGGATGCTGTTCGAAGTCCACGCGCAGGAGCTGCTGCTGGCGGCCCAGCACGCGCATCTTCAAGGTCGTGTGCAGGGACGGATCGGCGACCAGCTCGGCCTGTATGCCGGCTTCGGCGGACAAACGCCGCACGCTGTCGCCGGCCTCGTCTTCGCCCAGCACGCCGACCAAGGTCACGTGGCCGCCCAGGGCCGCCACGTTGCGCGCGACGTTCGCCGCGCCGCCCAGACGGTCTTCGCGGCGCGCCACGCGCACCACGGGCACTGGCGCTTCCGGCGAAATGCGTTCGACTTCGCCGAACCAGTACCGGTCCAGCATCACATCGCCCACCACTAGGACGCGGCTATGCGAAATGGCTTCGGCGGGAAATGCATTCATTCAAGTTCTTCCAAGCGGCGCGGCGCGTAGGTTTCCCAGGCATTGCAGCCGGGACATTGCCAGTAAAAGCGACGCGCCTGAAATCCGCAACTGCGGCAGGCGTAGCGGTCCAGCCGCTGCGTATGCTTGTGTATCAGGCTGCGCAACAGCGTCAGGTCGGCGCCCGGCACCGGCGCCTGCTCGGCGCCGCTTTCCGGATTGGCCAGCTCGGCCTCCAGCAGTCGGTCCAGCCCCAGCAGCGACGGATGGCTGCGCAGCGCGTTGCGGGCAAATGCCCATGACGTCGCTGCGCCCTGCTGGGCGCGCAGCTCGCGGAACAGCACGTTGAACAGGTCCAGCGACGCGTGGCGCGCATACTGCTTCTGCAGCACGTCGAGCCCGGCCGCTTCCTGATTGGCCGCACGGTAATTCGCCAGCACCTGCTCGGCGACCAGGCCGGCGTACTCGGGAGCGTCGGTCATGATCGACTCCAGGTACAGGCGTTCGCGCTTCGGGTCCTGTTCGATCAGGGCCAGACGGGCGCGCAGCATCGCGGTGCGCACCATGGCGCCCTTGCTCGACGCCGGATCGATGGTCGACAAGGCATGGTCGGCGGCATCCAGCGCCTTGTGGGCCGCGTCGATATCGGCAGGCTTGGCCGACAGCGCGGTCTGCGCCTGTTCGCAGTAATAGTGCACGAGCTGCGGCACCGGCTCGTCGACCAGGCCCTGCAGCGTCTTCACGGCTTCGATGGCGCGCGGCCAGTCGTGTTCCGATTCGTAGATCCGGATCAAAGAACGCAGCGCGGGCAAGGCGTAGCGGGTGTCCTTGAGCTGCTCGAAGCCGTTTTCGGCGCGATCCAGCATGCCGGCCTTGAGAAAATCCTGCGCCAGCTCGTGCTGCGCATGCTCGCGTTCGGCGGCGGGCAGGTCGGAACGGTTCAGGAGGCTTTGGTGCACGCGGATGGCGCGCTCCATTTCGCCCCGGCGGCGGAACAGGCTGCCCAGCGCGAAGTGCAGCTCGGTGGTTTCCGGGTCCAGCTTGGCCACTTCGACGAAGGCGTCGATGGCGCGGTCGGGCTCTTCATTGAGCAGGAAGTTCAGCCCGCGGAAATAGGAATCGGGCAGGCTGCGGGTTTCCCGCAGCATTTGCCGGATATCGAAGCGCGCGGCCAGCCAGCCCAGCGCGAACAATACCGGCACGAAAATCAACCACCAAGGTTCAAAATCCACTATGCGGGCTCTTGCGGTAATTCAGTGCGGAAAGGGATTCAGTGCTGGCGCAACGGCATCACAGCGGCGACATCGGGGCCACGGCCTCCGGCGGCACGGCGGGCGTGGTGCCGGCCACGGCGGCCTGGACACGGTCCAGCTCGCGGCGCAGGCGCATGGCTTCGCGGCGGCGGCGCATGGCGGCGGGCACGGTCAGCAACAGGCCGAACAAGGCGCCCAAGACGAACACGACCAGCATCACGACGATGAGGGGCACGTCCTGCACCACGTAATCGGCGTAGAACTTCACGGCGACCGGATCCGTGTTTTTCAACGCAAACATCAGAACTGCAACAAACACGAGCAATCGCAGGGCCCAGACTAGGTAGCGCATGGCGCATGCTCCAAAGAATTCAAGACTATCAATTGTAAGCGACGGATCCCTCCTGGCGCCAAAAAACAAAGCCCCTTGATTGCTCAAGGGGCTAGGTTCTCGGTCCGATCCGCCCGAAGGCGGCCTTACTGCCGTGCCGTCAATGCATGGCGTGCAGACTCACCATCGACGGCATCGGTTCACTCGATCCAGAGGATTGAGCGTCCTCGTCATTGCCGCCGGCCAAGTCCACCCGCTCGCGCAATTCCTTGCCCGCCTTGAAGTGCGGCACCTGTTTGCCAGGCACCAGCACCTGTTCGCCGGATTTCGGATTGCGACCGATGCGGGGAGACCGCTGCGACAACGAGAAGCTGCCAAAACCGCGGATCTCGATGCGCTGACCCGAGGCCAGGGCCTGGGTCATTGCGTCGAGCACGGTCTTGACCGCGTAATCGGTGTCGCGGGCGGCCAGCTGAGGATAGCGGGCCGCCAAGGCGGCGATCAGCTCCGACTTGGTCACGAATTAACCGTCGTTGCGCTGTTGGTCCAGCTTGGCCTTCAGCAGCGCGCCGAGGTTGGTGGTGCCGGACGAAGCGCTGGCGTCGGACATGCGCTGGATCGTTTCGGCGGTTTCGGCGTTGTCGCGGGCCTTGATCGACAGCTGGATCGAACGCGTCTTGCGGTCGATGTTGACGATCATGGCTTCGATGTTCTCGCCGGCGGTCAGAACGGTGGTGGCGTCTTCAACGCGGCCCGAGGAGATCTCGGAAGCGCGCAGGTAGCCTTCAACGTCCACGGACAGCGTGACAACAGCGCCCTTGGCTTCGACCGACTTGATGGTGCCCGGAACAACGGCGCCCTTGTCGAAGGTGGCAACGAAGTTGTTGAAGGGGTCGCCTTCCAGCTGCTTGATGCCCAGCGAGATGCGTTCCTTGTCGGTATCGATGCCCAGAACCACGGCTTCGATCTCGTCGCCCTTCTTGAAGTTGCGCACGGCTTCTTCGCCGGTTTCCGTCCACGACAGGTCGGACAGGTGAACCAGGCCATCGATGCCGCCGGGCAGGCCGACGAACACGCCGAAGTCGGTGATCGACTTGATGGCGCCGCGGACCTTGTCACCACGCTTGAAGTTGGTGGCGAACTCTTCCCACGGGTTCTGGCGGCACTGCTTCATGCCCAGCGAAATGCGACGACGGTCTTCGTCGATTTCCAGGACCATGACTTCGACTTCTTCGCCCAGGGTCACGACCTTGCGCGGATCGACGTTCTTGTTGGTCCAGTCCATTTCGGAGACGTGCACCAGGCCTTCGATGCCGGCTTCGACTTCAACGAACGCGCCGTAGTCGGTCAGGTTGGTGACCTTGCCGAACAGGCGGGTGCCTTGCGGGTAGCGGCGAGCCAGGCCCACCCACGGATCTTCGCCCAGCTGCTTGACGCCCAGGGAGACGCGGCTCTTTTCCTGGTCGAACTTGAGCACCTTGGCTTCGACTTCCTGACCCACTTGCAGGACTTCGGAGGGGTGACGCACACGGCGCCAGGCCATGTCGGTGATGTGCAGCAGGCCGTCGATGCCGCCCAGGTCCACGAACGCGCCGTAGTCGGTGATGTTCTTGACCACGCCCTTGACCACAGCACCTTCGTGCAGGGTTTCGAGCAGCTTCTGGCGCTCTTCGCCCATGCTGGCTTCCAGCACCTGGCGACGCGACAGAACGACGTTGTTGCGCTTGCGGTCGAGCTTGATGACCTTGAATTCGAGGGTCTTGCCTTCGTACGGGGTGGTGTCCTTGACCGGACGCAGGTCCACCAGCGAACCCGGCAGGAACGCGCGGATGCCGTTGGTCATGACGGTCAGGCCGCCCTTCACCTTGCCGGTGATGGTGCCGGTAACCAGTTCGCCGTTTTCCAGGGCCTTTTCCAGTTGCAGCCAGGCCGACAGGCGCTTGGCGCGGTCACGCGACAGGATGGTGTCGCCGTAGCCGTTTTCCAGGGAATCGATGGCCACCGAGACGAAATCGCCAGGTTGCACTTCGAGCTCGCCCTGGTCGTTCAGGAACTCTTCCAGGGGGATCAGCGCTTCGGACTTCAGGCCGGCGTTGACGACGACGAAGTTGTGGTCGACGCGCACGACTTCGGCGCTGATGACCTCGCCGGACTTCATGTCCTGGCTCTTGAGGCTTTGTGCGAAAAGGTCGGCGAAGCTTTCGCCGCCGGTGGCGGTAGTGGAAACGGAAGACATGGGGTTGAAATCCATTGGGCCGAAATGGCCGTTAAAAACACACCGCAGCGGATTGCCCGCCACAGTGGAGTCAAAATGCCTGCTTGCCGGTTTACCCTTGCGGGGTGTCCCGTGGGGGCTGCGCCTGGCTTGAACAGGGCCGATAAAAAAAACAGAAAACTGCGGAGGATTCGAGGGGAAAGTCCGGGACCGGTACTTCAATCCGCGGCGGCGTTCTTCCAGAAATCCAGTATTGCCTGCACCGTTTCCGCAATCGTCAAATCAGACGAATCCAGTACGTGTGCATCCGCTGCGGGAGCCAAGGGAGCGGTAGTCCGCCCCATATCGCGGGCGTCCCGCTCGCGCATATCCCGTAGGAGGTCATCAAGATTAGCAGAAATTCCCTTTTCGATCAACTGCTTACAGCGCCTCTGCGCCCGCGCGACCACATCGGCGACCAGGAACACCTTCAGGGGCGCATCGGGAAACACCACCGTACCCATGTCGCGCCCGTCCGCAACCAGGCCCGGAGCCAGCCGGAAGGCGCGCTGGCGCTCGAGCAACGCCTGGCGCACGCCCGGGAAGGCGGCCACGCGCGAGGCGAAATTGCCGACTTCCTCGCGGCGGATGTCGTGGCCGACGTCCACGCCTTCGAGGTAGACATGAGGCCCCTCGAAACGCACGTCCAGGGTTTCAGCCACGCGCGCGACGGCGGGTTCGTCCTCGGGCGACAAGCCGCGATTGAGCGCCGCCAGCGCGGTCAGGCGATAGAGCGCGCCGCTGTCGAGCACGGCCCAACCCAGGGCCTTGGCGACGCGGTGGGCCACCGTGCCCTTGCCGGACGCGGTGGGGCCGTCGATGGTAATGACGGGGACAGTGGAAGAAGTTGCAGGGGAAATCGAAGTCATGGGCGATTCTTCGCTAGGCCGCTACCAGGCCCGCGTAAACATCAAAGTAACCCGGGAAGGTCTTGCTGACGCAGCCCGGGTCGAGGATACGGACGGCCGCCGGCCCGAAAGCCGCCAGCGAGAAGCACATCGCCATGCGGTGGTCGTCCCAGGTGCCGATGTGCGCGTCGCGCCAGGCGTCCTGCGCCGGCGGCGTCACGCGCAGCCAATCCGGCCCCGATTCCACCCGCGCACCTAGCTTTTCCAGCTCGGTCTGCATGGCGTGGATGCGGTCGGTTTCCTTGACGCGCCAGCTGCCGATGTTGCGCAGGCGGCACGGGCCGTCGGCATACAGCGCCAGGGCCGCCGCGGTCATGGCGGCATCCGGGATCAGGTTGAAATCGGTGTCGAAGGCCTTCAGGCGTTCGCCCTGGGCGACGCGCGCGCCCGACACCTCGATCCAGTCGGGGCCGTAGGTCACAGTGGCGCCCATCTCGGCCAGCGTGTCGGCAAAGGCGACATCGCCCTGGATGCTGTCCGCGCCCACGCCGGTCACGCGCAGCGGCCCGCCGCCGATCGCGCCCAGCGCCAGGAAATAGGAAGCCGTCGAGGCGTCGCCTTCGACCGCGATCCGCCCGGGGCTGCGATAGGCGGCCCCGCCGTCGATGACGAAACGGCTCCAGCCGTCGCGCCGCACCTGCACGCCGAAGCGCGCCATCAGGTTCAGCGTGATCTCGATGTAGGGCTTGGAGATGAGCTCGCCCAGCACTTCGATCGTGACCGGCTTGCCGCTGCGGCCGGCTTGCAGCGGCGCGGCCATCAGCAAGGCGGTGAGGAACTGGCTGGACACAGAACCCTGCACCCGCGTGACAGCATCCGCCGCGATGTCGCCGCGGCCGATGTGCAGCGGCGGATAGCCAGGCTGGCCCAGGTAGTCGATGCTGGCGCCCAAACCCTTGAGCGCATCGACCAGATCGCCGATGGGACGCTCATGCATGCGCGGCACGCCCGACAGACGGTAGTCGCCGCCCATCAGCGCCAGCGCCGCGGTCAGCGGCCGGATCGCGGTGCCGGCGTTGCCCATGAACAGGTCGGCGCTTTCCACCGGAAAGCGGCGCAAGCCCTGCACCGTGACGCTGCCCGCTTCCAGTTCCGACACCTGCACGCCCAGCTGGCGCAAGGCGCCCAGCATGACGCGGGTGTCGTCGGAATCCAGCAAACCGGTGATGACCGTGCTGCCCTCGGCGATGGCGGACAGCAGCAGCACGCGATTGGAAATGCTCTTGGAACCCGGCAGGGCAATCACGCCCCGCGCTTGCCGCACGCGCGGCAGATCGAGATAAGGCAAAGCGCCCATGTCAGCTACTCCTTGCGCCAGTTGCGGCGGGCGCGGGCCGCCGTGTCCAGCAGCGTCAGCAAAGCCGCGCCATCGCCGTCGGCAATGGCGCGTTCGGCACGGTCCAGCACCGCGCGCACGTCGGCCAGTTCGGCCAGCATCGCATCGCGGTTGGACAGAAAAATATCGCGCCACATTTCGGGCGAACCCGCGGCGATACGCGTGAAGTCGCGAAAGCCGCTGCCTGCCAGCGCCAGGCGCGTGGCGGCGTCGGCGGCGTCGGCCACCTGTTCCATGTATACCGCCGACAGCAGATGCGGCAGATGGCTGACCGAGGCCAGCACCCGGTCATGGGCGTCGGCGTCCATGTCGATCACATCGGCTCCGCAAGCCTGCCACGCGCGGCGCACCAGCTCCAGGGACGACTCGCCGTTCTCGGCCAAGGGCGTCAGGATCACGGTGCGCTTACGGTACAGGCCGGCATCGGCCGCCTCGGGTCCGCTGCGTTCGGCGCCGGCGATGGGATGGCCAGGCACGAATTGCGCGACGCGATCGCCCAGCGCGACCCGCGCGGCCTCGACCACTTCGGCCTTGGTACTGCCCCCATCCGTCAGCACGGTATCGGAGCGCAGATGCGCACGCATGCGCGACAGCACGTCGCCCAACCCGCCCACTGGCGTCGCCAGCAGGATCAAATCGGCGCGCGCCGCGGCTTCCTCGGCCGAAGCAGCCTCGTCGATCAAGCCCAATTCAATGGCGCGGGCCAGCGATTGCGCGTTGCGCCCTACTCCCAGCACCCGGCCCACCTGCCCCGCCTGGCGCAAGGCCGCGGCGAAGGATCCGCCGATCAGGCCCACTCCTACGACGGCCAATACAGGAATCAGGGGGCCAGCGGCCCCCTGATCGGATTTCGGTGACGCGTCGTTCATGCGGACAGGATGGCGGTCAGGGCTTCGATGAACCGCTCGTTTTCCTGCGGCAGTCCGATGGACACCCGCAGCCACTCCGGCAAGCCGTCGCCGGCGACCGGGCGCACGATCACGCCGCGCTTGAGCAGTTCCAGGTTGATGCGCGGGGCGTCGCCCACATGCACCAGCACGAAGTTGCCGTAGCTGGGCACGTAGCGCAGCTTCAGGCGCTCGAACGCGGCGCAGAGCTGCGCCTTGCCCGCCTTGTTGGAGGCATAGGCCTCTTCCAGGTAGGCCGTGTCGCGCAGCGCGGCGATGGCCGCGGCCTGCGCCAGCGTATTGACGTTGAAGGGCTGGCGCACGCGATTCAGCAGATCCGTCAGGGCGGGCTGCGCCACCGCGAAGCCCACGCGCAGCCCCGCCAGGCCGTAGGCCTTGGAGAAGGTGCGCGACACGATCAGGTTGGGATAGCGGCGCACCAGCGCGGTGCTGTCGAAGCGGAACTCGGGATCGAGGTACTCGTTGTAGGCCTCGTCCAGCACCACCGTGACGCGATCGCCGTGGGCGGCGTGGACGCGCTCCAGGAAGGCCGCGATCTGGTCGCCCGGCACGAAGGTGCCGGTGGGGTTGTTCGGGTTGGCGATGAACAGCAGCCGCGTGTCGTCGGCGATGGCATCGAACATCGCGTCCAGGTCATGGCCATAGTCCTTGGCCGGCACCACGATGTGGCGCGCGCCGCGCGCCTGGGTGGCCAGGCGGTAGACCGCGAACGAATGCTGCGCATAGACCGCCGACACGCCCGGCTCCAGCAGCGCCAGCGCCGCGATTTCCAGGATGTCATTGGAGCCGTTGCCCAGCGTGACCCAGCTCATCGGCACGCCATAGCGTTCAGCCAGCGCCGACTTCAGGTCGAAGCCGTTGGGATCGGGATAGCGCGCCAGCGACTCGGCCGCGGCCAGCATCGCCTCGCGCGCCGACTTGGGCATGCCCAGCGGGTTTTCATTGGACGCCAGCTTGACGATGCCGGCCGGGTCCAGCCCGAATTCGCGGGCCAGTTCTTCGATGGGCTTGCCCGCCTGGTAAGGCGCGATGGCGCTGACGTGCGCCGGAGCAACGAGGGGCTTGGATGCGGTGGTCATGTCGGAAGGGCTCACGGCGCCGGGTAGGAACCCAGCACTTTCAGGTAGGCAACCTGCGCCTGCAAGGCGGCCAGGGCGCGTTCAACGTTCGGATCATTGCGGTGACCCAGGACGTCCACATAAAAATAGTATTCCCACTGGCCGGTACGGGCCGGCCGCGACTCGAAGCGCGTCATGGACACGCCGTTGGCCGCCAGCGGCGCCAGCATTTCGTAGACGGCGCCAGCGCGGTTCGGCACGGCCAGGATCAGGCTGGTCTTGTCCTTGCCGCTGACCAGCGGTTCGATGTTGCCGATCGCCAGGAAGCGCGTGCGGTTGTGCGGGTCGTCCTGAATGCCTGCGGCCACGATCTGCAGGTTCCAGGCGGGCGCCGCCACTTCGCCGGCGATCGCCGCGATGCTCGGGTCGCCGGCTGCCGCGCGCGCGGCCTCGGAATTGCTGGACGCGGCCACGCGGGCCACGTCGGGATAGTTGCGCGTGAGCCAGCCCTGGCACTGGGCCAGCGCCTGCGGGTGCGCGGAAATCGTCTTGATGCCGTCCATGCTGCCGGACTGCGACATCAGGCAGTGGCGTATCACCAGCGAACGCTCGCCCAGGATCTTCAGCGGTGTGTTCAGCAGCAGATCCAGGCTGCGGTTGACCGCGCCTTCGGTGGAGTTCTCGACCGGGACCATGCCGACGTCGGCCTGCCCCGCCTCGACGGCGCGGAACACTTCATCGAACGAAGCGCACGGCAGCTTCTGCACGGCGTGGCCGAAATGCTCCTGCGCGGCCTGCTCCGAGAACGAGCCCTGCGGCCCCAGGAAGGCGACCGTCATGCCGCGCTCCAGGCCGCGGCAGGCCGAGATGATTTCGGTCCAGACCGCGGCCACGCCGGTGTTCGGGAACGGGCCGGGATTGGTCTGTTGCAGACGGCGGATGACCTCGGCTTCGCGCTCGGGGCGCAACACGGGGCCATCGGCATTCGCGGCGTGCTTGGCCTCGCCCACTTCCAGCGCGGCGCTTGCGCGCTGCGTCAGGAGGTCGAGGATCTGGGCGTCCAACGCGTCGATGCGCTGACGCAGGGGGAGCAGCTTGCGCTGCAGATCGTCATCCATAGCGACGCTCGAATTCCTTGAGGTACTCGACCAGCGCCGCGACCCCGGCCAGGGGCACCGCGTTGTAGATCGAGGCGCGCATGCCGCCCACGCTCTTGTGGCCCTTGAGCTGCGTCAGGCCGGCCGCGTCCGCGCCTTGCAGGAAGGCGTCGTTGAGCGATTCGTCGCGCAGCACGAACGGCACGTTCATGCGCGAACGCACGGGTGCGTGAATGGGGTTGCGGTAGAAGCTGGTGCTGTCCAGATAGCCGTACAGCAGATCGGCCTTGGCCTTGTTCGCGGCTTCCATGCCGGCCACGCCGCCATTGGCCTTGACCCACTTGAACACCAGGCCGGCGACGTAGATGGCGAAGGTGGGCGGGGTGTTGTAGCGCGAGTGTTCGGCTGCCACGTTGGCGTAGTCGAACGCGGACGGGCAGATCGGCAAGGCGTGGCCGATCAGGTCGCGGCGCGCGATGACCATGGTCACGCCCGCCGGGCCGGCGTTCTTCTGCGCGCCAGCGTACATCATGCCGCAGCGCGTCACGTCCATCGGACGCGACAGGAAATGCGAGGACGCGTCGACGACCAGCGGCACGTCGGGGGCGCCCAGCGCGGCGGTGTCGGGCCAGTCCATGAACTCGACGCCGCCGATGGTTTCATTGCTGCACAGGTGCAGATAGGCCGAATCCTGGCGCACTTGCCAGGTATCGACCGGCGGCACCCAGGTCAGCGGCGCCTGCTCGCGGCCATCCAGCTGGATGGCCTGCTCGCTGCTTGCCGCCACATGGGTGCTGCCGTAGCGGCCGGCTTCCTTGTACGAACGCTTGGACCAATGGCCCGTCACGACGAAGTCGGCCGCCGGCGTACCGCGGCGTCCCATGAGATTCATGGGGACGATGGCGTTTTCCCCGGAACCGCCGCCCTGCATGAACATGACGGCGTAATCCGCCGGCAGTCCAAGCAGGTCACGCAGATCGGACTCGGCTTCATCGCAGATCTGCACGAAATGCTTGCCGCGATGGCTCATTTCCATCACGGACATGCCGCTGCCGTGCCAGTCCAGCATTTCCGCAGCGGCTTGCTGCAGCACCACCTCGGGCAAGGCCGAGGGGCCTGCCGAGAAGTTCCAGGGGCGGGCCATTATTGCTCCGTAGGTTCCGTCGAATCCGTCGAGTCCGCAGCGCCGTTGTCGTCGCCGCCATCCGCGTCCTGGCCGTCTTCGCCCAGGTCGCCGTCATCGTCCGCATCGCTTTCCACGACGCGACGCACGCCGGACAGGGAACTGCCGTCGTCGACGTTGATGAGCGTGACGCCTTGCGTGGCGCGGCCCATTTCGCGGATTTCAGAGACGCGGGTGCGCACCAGCACGCCGCCGGTCGTGATCAGCATGATCTCGTCCGAAGGCATGACCAGCACGGCGCCCACGACCTTGCCGTTGCGCGAGCTGGTCTGGATGGCGATCATGCCCTTGGTGCCGCGGCCGTGGCGCGTGTACTCGGTGATCGGCGTGCGCTTGCCGTAACCGTTTTCGGTGGCGGTCAGCACGCTTTGCGTTTCGTCGCCAGCCACGAGCAGCGCGATGACGGTCTGGGTGTCTTCCAGCATCATGCCGCGCACGCCACGGGCGTTGCGGCCCATCGGACGCACGTCGTTCTCGTCGAAGCGCACGGCCTTGCCGGCGTCCGAGAACAGCATGACGTCATGCTGGCCGTCGGTCAGGTCGGCGCCAATCAGGTAGTCGCCGTCGTCCAGGTCCACGGCGATGATGCCGGCCTTGCGCGGGTTGGAGAAGTCGGACAGCGGGGTCTTCTTGACCGTACCGCGCGAGGTCGCCATGAAGACGTAGTGGTCTTCGCTGAATTCCTTGACCGGCAACACCACGGTGATCTTCTCGCCTTCGGCCAACGGGAACATGTTGACGATGGGCTTGCCGCGCGAATTGCGCGTGCCTTGCGGCACTTCCCAGACCTTCAGCCAGTACACGCGGCCGCGGTTGGAGAAGCACAGCAGGAAGTCGTGCGTGTTGGCGATGAACAACTGGTCGATCCAGTCGTTTTCCTTCATGGCCGTGGCCTGCTTGCCGCGTCCGCCACGCTTTTGCGAGCGGTACTCGGACAGCGGCTGGCTCTTGATGTAGCCGCCGTGCGACAGGGTCACGACCATGTCGGTCGGGGTGATCAGGTCTTCGGTGTCGAGCTCGGTGGCGTTGAGTTCGATTTCCGAGCGGCGCGTATCCTTCGCGCCGGTCGAGAACTCCGCCTTGATGGCCTGCAGCTCTTCGCCAATGATCGTGGTGATGCGCTCGGGGCGCGCCAGGATATCCAGCAGGTCGGCGATGGTGGACATGATGTCCTTGTATTCGCCGACGATCTTGTCCTGCTCCAGCCCGGTCAGGCGTTGCAGGCGCATGTTCAGGATT
Source organism: Achromobacter xylosoxidans (assembly GCF_014490035.1). NCBI lineage: Bacteria > Pseudomonadati > Pseudomonadota > Betaproteobacteria > Burkholderiales > Alcaligenaceae > Achromobacter > Achromobacter xylosoxidans. The sequence continues at coordinate 4,957,363 of NZ_CP061008.1, forward strand.
TCCTGGGCCTGCGTGTCGCTCAGGCGGTACAGGCCGTCGCCCTGGAGGCCGAACTCGGCGCCCAGGTCGTCCGGACGGAAGGCCGCGCGGCCTCCCGGCGTATCGCCGTCGGCGCGCGACAGCATTTCGCGCACCAGCGACGAATCCCACGACTTCGCCATCAGTTCCTGGCGCGCGACCGGGGGGGTCGGCGCCGCCTTGATGATGGCGATGAAATCGTCGATGTTGGCGAGCGCGACGGCCAGGCCTTCCAGCACGTGGCCGCGTTCGCGGGCCTTGCGCAGTTGGAACACCGTGCGGCGCGTGACCACTTCGCGGCGATGCTGCAGGAAGTAGTCGATCATCTGCTTCAGGTTGAGCAGGCGGGGCTGGCCGTCGACCAGCGCCACCAGGTTCATCCCGAAGGTGTCTTGCAGTTGCGTGTTCTTATAGAGGTTGTTCAGGACAACCTCGGGAACCTCGCCGCGCTTGAGCTCGATGACCAGGCGCATCCCGTCCTTGTCCGACTCGTCGCGGATGTCCGAGATGCCTTCGATCTTCTTGTCGTTGACGAGCTCGGCGATGCGTTCCTGCAGCGTCTTCTTGTTGACCTGGTAGGGGATCGCGTCGACCACGATGGCCTGGCGGTTGCCCTTCTCCATGTCTTCGAAGTGGGTCTTGGCGCGCATGATGACGCGGCCGCGACCGGTGCGATAGCCTTCGCGCACGCCGGACATGCCGTAGATGATGCCGCCGGTGGGGAAATCGGGGGCCGGGATGAGCTCCATGAGCTCATCGACCGAGCAGCCGGGATTGCGCAGGCAGTACAGGCAGCCGTCGACCACTTCCTGGAGGTTGTGGGGCGGAATGTTGGTGGCCATGCCCACCGCGATGCCCGAGCTGCCGTTGACCAGCAGGTTGGGCAGGCGCGACGGCAACAGCAGCGGTTCTTGTTCGCTGCCGTCGTAATTGGGGCCAAAGTCCACCGTTTCCTGGTCGATATCGGCCAGCAATTCGTGGGCGATCTTGGCCAGGCGGATTTCGGTGTAACGCATCGCCGCGGCGTTATCGCCGTCGATCGAGCCGAAGTTGCCCTGGCCGTCGACCAGCATGTAGCGCATGGAAAAATCCTGCGCCATGCGGACGATGGTGTCGTAGACGGACTGGTCGCCGTGGGGGTGGTATTTACCGATGACGTCCCCGACGATACGCGCCGACTTCTTATAGGCGCGGTTCCAGTCGTTGTTCAGTTCGTGCATCGCGTAGAGCACGCGCCGGTGGACAGGCTTGAGGCCGTCCCGCACATCCGGTAGCGCCCGCCCGACGATCACGCTCATCGCGTAATCGAGGTAACTGCGGCGCATCTCTTCTTCCAGCGATACCGGAAGCGTCTCCTTGGCAAAGGAATCCATATATATAACGACAGAATCGTGTAAGGAGGAACCCGGGCCGGGTAAACAGGAAATTCTATCATCCGATTCCCGTAGAGGTCAGAAGGCGCTCCCCAAGTAGCGCCTCGACCGGCCGGAGCGGAAGATATGGGGCGGCGACCGACCGCGCGTCCGCCCGCGTCCCGCGACCCTGTTGTCAAAAACCAACATGGAAAACCGAAGGAGCGCCGAAAACGTCATATCCAGCGCCAATGCGCCTCTCCAGGGAAGCCAAAGCCCCCCAAATGCCTTAAGATTGTTTCCAGCACGCAGGAAACCCAGTAGCTATTCCTTTGAACCAGCTCTTGGCGTTGCTATACTGGCCCCGTTTTCCTGATATGCGGCGGGGGTTCGCTGCGAGTCACTTATCCAGCTTCAAGCTCAACGAGGAGAAACATGAACAAACCCTCCAAATTCGCTCTGGCGCTCGCCTTCGCCGCCGTCACGGCCTCTGGTGTAGCTTCCGCGCAAACCGTGGACAACTGGCGCAACCCGTTCGGTGACGTTTGGAAGAACGGCACGAACGAACTGTGCTGGCGCGATGCATTCTGGACCCCGGCCACCGGCATCCCCGGTTGCGACGGCGTTCCGGTTGCACAACAGAAGGCGAAGCCGGCCCCGATGGCGGCCAAGGTCGTGTTCAATGCTGACACGTTCTTCGACTTCGACAAGTCGACGCTGAAGCCCGAAGGCCGTCAGCTGCTGGACCAAGTCGCCCAGCAAGCTCGCGGTATCGACCTCGAAACCATCATTGCTGTGGGCCACACCGACTCGATCGGTACGGAAGCCTACAACCAGAAGCTGTCCGAGCGCCGCGCCGCTTCGGTCAAGACCTACCTGGTCAGCAAGGGTATCGACCCGAACCGTATCTACACGGAAGGCAAGGGTGAGCTGAACCCGATCGCTTCCAACAAGACGAAGGAAGGCCGCGCCCAAAACCGTCGCGTTGAGATCGAAATCGTGGGTAGCCGCAAGTAATTGCTGGACTAGCTACAATAAGGGGGCCTCGCATAGCGAGGCCCTTTTTTTCGCCAGCCACGCACCAAAGCGGTGCAGGGCTGCGCCGCCCCTCCCTCGCCCGGCGCGACGGACCCCTCTATATATAGAGTCATAGAGTCGCCTTACGCTGAACCTGCCCATGACTACGCAAACTCACGACACCGCCCGCCCCGCCATCAACGCCGACCAGGCCGAAATCGACAAGTTCGGCGCCCTGGCCAGCCGCTGGTGGGATCCCGAAAGCGAGTTCAAGCCTCTGCACGCCATCAACCCGCTGCGGCTGGAATGGATCCAGGAATGCGCAGGCAGCCTGGCGGGCAAGAAGGTGCTGGACGTGGGCTGCGGCGGCGGCATCCTGTCCGAAGCCATGGCGCGCAGCGGCGCCGAGGTCACCGGCATCGACCTGGCCGACAAGTCCCTGAAGGTGGCTCGCCTGCATGGCCTGGAATCCGGCGTGAAGGTGGAGTACCGCAAGGTTCCCGTAGAGGAACTCGCAGCGGAACAACCCGGTCAGTACGACGTGGTGACCTGCATGGAAATGCTGGAACACGTGCCGGACCCGGCGTCCGTCGTGCGCGCCTGCTCGACCCTGGTCAAACCGGGCGGCTGGGTGTTCTTTTCGACGCTGAACCGTAATCCCAAGTCCTTCCTGTTCGCCATCGTGGGCGCCGAATATGTCCTGCGCCTGCTGCCGCGCGGCACGCACAGCTATGACCAGTTCATCAAGCCCAGCGAGCTGTCGGCGGCCGCGCGCGGCGCCAACCTGGAACCGGTCAGCATGCGCGGCATGGAATACAACCCGATCACCCAGATCTACACCCTGTCGTCCGACACCTCGGTCAACTACCTGATGGCTACCCGCAAATGAGCGCCCTGATCCTGTTCGACTTCGACGGCACGCTGGCCGACACCGCCCCCGACCTGGCCGCCGCGGCCAACCGCCAGCGCACCCGCAAGGGCCTGGAACCGATGCCCTACGAGGCCTTGCGTCCGGTCGCATCCCAGGGCGCGCGCGGCCTGCTGCGCGTGGCGCTGGACCTGAAACCGGGCGACGCCGACTACGAGCCCACCCGCCTTCAGTTCCTGGAAGACTACGCCGCCGGCTCGACCGTCCACAGCAAGCTGTTTCCCGGCATCGAAGCGCTGCTGGCGGACATCCGCAGCCGCGGACTGTCCTGGGGCATCGTGACCAACAAGGTCACCTATCTGACGCTGCCCATCGTCGAATACCTGGACCTGACGCGCGACAGCGCGGTCCTGGTCTGCGGCGACACCACGGCGCACGCCAAGCCGCACCCGCTGCCGCTGCAGCACGCCGCGCGCGAAGCCGGCTTCGCCGTAGACCGCTGCGTCTATGTCGGCGACGACCTGCGCGACATCCAGGCCGCGCACGCGGCAGGCATGCCCGCGGTGGCGGCCGCTTACGGCTACGTCGGCGAGGACGACAACATCACGGCCTGGGAAGCGGAAACCTGCGCCAATACCCCCGCGGAACTCTGGTCCGCCATCCATCCGCTGCTGCCCAGCGATCTGCGCTAAGTCTGCACGGCCGGGCCGCCATGCGGCCCGGTTCCGGCCTTTTGGTTGTTCGCAGGAATTAGTTGAGTTACCCGAACAATATTTCCGACACCAGGGTCTTTATCCTGAAACCATAGTCACTTAAAGTGTGACTCATGCAAGGCATGCGGGTGCTTCCCGATTGCCTTTTCCGGCTGATGCCGGCAGTTGCGGCCAGTACCATCCGCCGCCACTGATCCCCGCACCGGCGCCTTTCGGCCCCGATGCTCTGCCCGGCGCTCCGGCCGGCGCACCCCTGACCTTTTTTTAGACCGCCCACAACGCCGCCCGCGCGCCGCCATCCCGCGCCGCGCCAGAGGAATGCCTATGCTATTGCCCATCCTGTTACTTTCCGCCGCCGGCTTCACCATCCTGACGACAGAGTTCCTGATCATCGGGCTGCTGCCCGGCCTGGCCCGCGACCTGGACGTCACCGTGTCCCAGGCCGGCCTGCTGGTATCGCTGTTCGCCTTCACGGTGGCGGCGACCGGTCCGCTGCTCACGGCGCTCATGGCCAATATCGAGCGCAAGCGGCTGTTCATCGGCGTGCTGGTGCTGTTCGGCCTGTCCAACGCCCTGGCGGCCGTCGCGCCGAACATCTGGGTCATGGCCGTGGCTCGCCTCGTCCCTGCCCTGGCTCTGCCCGTATTCTGGTCGCTGGCCAGCGCCACGGCCGTGGAGCTGGTCGGCCCGGCGCGCGCCGGCCGCGCCATCTCCATGGTCGCCTTCGGCATCGTCGCGGCCACGGTGTTCGGCATCCCCATCGGCGTGCTGATTTCCGACGCCTTCGGCTGGCGCGCCGCCTTTGGCGTGCTGTCGGCGGTGGCGTTCGCCAAGGCCCTGCTCTTGCTGTTCGCCTTCCCCAGCACCCGCATCCGCGCCGATAGCGTCAAGCTCATCACGCAACTGCGCATCCTGCGCAATCCGATCGTGGTGGGACATGTGCTGCTGTCGCTGCTTGTTTTCACTGGCATGTTCACGGCCTACACCTACCTGGCGGACATGCTGGAGCGATTGGCCGGCTTCAACGGCCAGATCGTGGGCTGGACCATGATGGCGTTCGGCGCCGTCGGTTTGATCGGCAACACCCTGGGCGGCCGCATGGTCGACCGCAGCCCGCTGGGCGCGACCGCGCTCTTTTCGGCGCTGATGGCGGCCGGGCTGGCCGTGATCGCCCCCGTGATGCAATCGCATGGCCTGCTGGCCGTGGCGCTGGGCGTCTGGGGCATTGCGCAAGCCGCGCTCTTCATCGTCTGCCACGTGCGGCTGATGAAGTCCGCGCCGGAAGCGCCGGCCTTTGCCGCGTCCCTGAATATCTCGGGCGCCAATACCGGCATCGGCCTGGGCGCCGTGGTCGGCGGGTACGTCATCGACAACTACGGGCTGGCCTCGCTGGGCTGGGCCGCGGCCGTCATCGTCGGCGTCTCCGTGATCCTGGCCATCGCGCTGATGGCGGCCTCGCGCCCGCGCCGGGAGCCCAAGGCGGCCTGCGCCAACGCCGCCTGACGCCCCGCCTGTATCGTCTGCGCCACGCCCGGGCATGGCGGCGCAGACGATGCAGCAGGCTATGGCGTTTCCCAGTACAATAGATGTTCTTGGGGCCGATCCGGATTCGACGTGGGTCGCGAAACAACTCAGGGCATGCCGAGCACCAGTACGCTCGTTAAACCACTGGAACACTACAAACGCCAACGACGAGCGTTTCGCTCTCGCCGCTTAAGCGGTGAGCCGCTGCACTGATCTGTCCTTGGGTCAGGCGGGGGAAGGCAACTTCCTAGGGGGGCAACCCTCGAACCGCAGCAGCGACATTCACAAGGAATCGGTTTGAACTGGGGTCACACGGTTCAAATTTAAATTACGTGAATCGCTCTGGTCCGGCCTGTCGGTTGGCTAAGTCCAGGGTTAAAACCAAATAAATCGACTACGCATGTAGAACTGGTTGCGGAGGGCTTGCGGACGGGGGTTCAATTCCCCCCGGCTCCACCAAATACCGCAGAAGGCCGGTCTGATTCAAAGTCAGACCGGCCTTTTTTATTTGCCTGCGCCAACCGCGCGCCGGCTACCCCAGGATGTCGCGCTTCTCCTGCTCCAACCACCGCCGCTGTTCCACCAGAAAATCCATCAGCGCCCGTATCTTGGCCGGCATTTGCGCCCGCGACGGCACATAAAGAAAGAATCCCGGAAATGGCTTGCACCACGGCCGCAGGACGCGCACCAGCGTGCCCTCGGCCAGTTGCTGGCGCACGCACAGGTCGATGTGCTGGACCAGCCCTACCCCCTGCACCGCCGCGCGCAGCATGCTGTCGTCGTCGTTGAAGACGGCGTTGCCCTGCGGCTCCAGCACGATCGTGCGGCCCTCGGCATCGGGGGAGTTGAACGTCCAGCGGTCTATCGTGCCGCTGGTGGTGTAGCGGTAGGACAGGCAGTTGTGCCGCATCAGGTCGGCGGGCGTTTCGGGGATGCCGTGGCGCTCGAAGTAGGCCGGCGCGCCGACGATGGCCATTTCCAGCATGGGGGTCACCGGCACAGCGACCATGTGTTCGTCCAGGCTTTCGCCCAGCCGGATGCCGACATCCAGCCCTTCGGCCACGATGTTGGCGAAGCCGTCGTTCATGACCAGTTCCAGCCGCAACTTCGGGTAGGCCGCCAGGAAGCGGGTCATGCCCGGCTCCAGCAACAACCTCGCGGCCGGCCGCGAGGTGTTGATGCGGATCAGGCCGGCGGGCTCGGCGCAGGCCTCGCCCAGTTCGCCGACTGCGCGCTCGATGGACGCGAGCGCGGGCGCAAGCGCATCGAACAGCCGTTGCCCTTCTTCGGTCAGCGACATATCGCGGGTCGTGCGATGCAGCAGCCGCACGTTCAGCTGCTGTTCCAGCGCCTTCAACTGCTGCGACAGGGCCGCGCGCGACACTTCCATTTCCGACGCGGCCTTGGTGAAGCTGCGATGGCGGGCGATGTGCGCGAACCAGGCGAGCGCGGGGAGTAGCGAAGGCGACATGGGCATATTGGTAAGCATAGCTTAACTCTCATGTCCTTCAATGCGTATTTATCTTAATCAATGGCGCTCCTAAGATGACTCCATTGCATCACTGATCACCCCATCCTCTGGCACACACCGCCCGACAAGGAAACCATCATGACCTCGACCACCATCAAGCACGTCAGCTACCGGAACCTGGGCTGGGACACGGCCGCCGACCTCTACCTGCCGCCGGGTTTCGACGAGAAGAAAAAGTATCCGGCCATCGTCAGCACCCACCCCATCGGCAGCTGCAAGGAACAGACCAGCGGCAATGTGTACGGCGCCGGGCTGGCCAAGGAGGGCTTCATCGTCCTGGCCTTCGACGCGAGCTTCCAGGGCGCCAGCGGCGGCGAGCCCCGCTATATGGAGGATCCGGCCATCCGCGTGTCCGACATCCGCTACGCCATCGACTATCTGCAGTCGCTGCCCTACGTGGACGAGAACCGCATCGGCGCGATCGGCATCTGCGGCGGCGGCGCCTATACCATCCACGCCGCCATCACCGACCACCGCATCAAGGCGCTGGCCTCGATCACAGGCGTGAATTTCGGGCGCCTGATCCGGGAGGGTTTCGCCAATTTCGATCCGGTGGCCGCGATCGAGGCCATGGCCAAGCAGCGCACGGCGGAGGCCAAGGGCGCCGCGCCCCACATCATCAATTACCTGCCGGACTCGGTGGAAGCGGGCAAGCAGGCCGGCATCACCGACATCGACCTGCTGGAAGCCACCGAGTACTACAAGACGCCGCGCGGCCGGCAGCCTAATGGCGCGACCAGCGGTTTGTACTCCTTCAATAGCGCCGCGATGGGCTGGGATGCCTTCCTGAACGCGGAAGTGCTGCTGACCCAGCCGCTGATGGTGGTGATGGGCAGCAAGCCGGGCGGCTTCGGCGCCTACCGCGACGGCTGGGAAATCTACGGCCGCGCCGGCTCCAGGGACAAGCGCATGGTGTTGGTCGAAGGCTGGTCGCACTACGACCTCTATGACAAGCCCGAACCCGTGGCGCTGGCCATGGCCGAGCTGGTTCCTTTCTTCAAGCAGCACCTGTAGCCACGCAGCAACGCCGGCCACTGGCCGGCGCTGTGCTCAAGCCTCCAGCCTGAACTGCGGCAAGGTGATCTCGTCCGATACCTGTTCGAAGCACACCCGCACCCGGCTTCCTATCCGGACCGCCTCGGGCGGGCTGTCGATGATGTTTGCCATCATGCGCACGCCTTCGTCCAGGTCGATCATGGCGACGACATAAGGCACTTTTTCGCTCAGGGCCGCGTTGCTCGGACGCCGGTTGACGGTGTAGGTGTAGACGGTGCCCTGGCCTGCGGAGGCTATCCATTCGATGCTGTCGGACAGGCAGGCCGTGCAGAATTCGCGCGGATAGAACTGGCGCGTCTTGCAGCAGCCGCACTGCTGGATGACCAGGCGGTTTTCCTTCGCCGCATCCCAGTAGGGCTGGGTGATCCGGGTCGGTTGCGGCAGCGGGCGTTGGGCGAGATCCATGGTCAGACTCCGAGTATCAGGGTGGTATTGCAGGAAAAAACCAGGCCGGGCGCATGCACCAAGGCCAGCTCGGCGCGGGGCAGCTGACGCTCACCGCATTCCTTGCGCAATTGGTGCACGGCCTCGAGCAGCAGCAGCATGCCGAACTGGCCGGGATGGTTATAGGACAGGCCGCCGCCCGAGGTATTGATGGGGAAGTCGCCTCCGGGAGCCAGGCGCCCGTCCGCCACGAAGGCCCCGCCCTCCCCGCGCTTGCAGAAGCCCAGTTCCTCCAGCGACTGGATCACGCCGATGGTGAAGTGGTCGTAGATCTGCACCACATCGATGTCGGCGCGCGTGACGCCGGCCATGGCCAGCGCAGCGTCCGCCGTCTGCGCCACATTGGTGTCCAGCCAGTCCGCGGTGTTGAAAGGCGTGTAGTGGTGCGAGAAGGATTCGGCGATGCCCATCACGTAGACCGGCGGCCGCTTGAGTTCGCGGGCGCGTGCCGCGGACGTGATGATGACCGCGCCGCCAGCGTCGGTCACCAGGCAGCAGTCGCGCTGGCGCAGAGGATCGGCAATCATCTTGGACGCCATGACTTCCTCGATCGAGGTGTCCTCGCGGCGGTAGGCCTTGGGATTGAGCTGCGCCCATTTGCGCGCCGCCACCGCCACTTCGGCCAGGTCCTTGTGCGTGGTGCCGTAGCGCTGCATGTGCAGCTGCGCCACCATCGCGTAGTAGCCGATGGGGCTCAGCTGCCCATACGGCGTGATGAACTGCCCGCGCGGCATGCGCATGTCTTCGGGCGTGCCGCCCACTTTGCGTGTGCCGTCCGACAGCTGGGTGCTGCCGTAGGCCACCAGCGCCACCTCGCACATGCCGGCCTCGATGGCGGCCATGGCGTGGCGGATGTGCATGACGCTGGACATGCCGCCCACGCTGGTCGAATCGACGTAGCGCGGCCGTATGCCCAGGTATTCCGCAAGGTGCAGGCCGGCGAACTTGTCGTCCACGTGCGCGAACACGCCGTCGACGTCCTTGAGCGTCAACCCGGCATCGCGCAACGCGCGGGCCGCTGCCTGCGCCTGCAGGTCCAGCGAGGTCATCCCGGGCACTTTCCCCAGGTCGGATTCCGCGGCGCCGACGATGGCGACCGATTTCGAGAGATGCTTGCTCATGTAGGGATCTGTTCCTGTCGAAGTCGAAGAAGAAGGTTCAAAGCGTCCGCGCGATCAGCTCGCGCATGACCTCCGAAGCGCCGCCGTAAATCCGGTTGGGCCGCACGTCGGTGTAGGCGCGGGCGATGGGGTACTCGCGCATGTAGCCGTAGCCGCCGTGGAACTGCAGCAGGTCGTCGATGGCGCTGGTAGCTTCAGAAGCCCACAGCTTGGCCATGGCCGCGCCGCCGGCATCGAGCTCGCCATCCAGGTATTGCTGCACGCAGCCGTCGACGAAGGCGCGGGTGGCGGCGGCCAGGGTCTTGATGTCGGCCAGCTTGAAGCGGATGTGCTGGTTGTCGATCAACGCCTTGTCGAAAGCGCGCCTGTTCTTGGTGTAGTCGACGGTCCATTGCAGCGCGCTCTCCAGCGCCATGGCGCAGCGCACCGCGATCATCAGGCGCTCGCGCACCAGTTCCTTCATCAGATAGCCGAAGCCCTGCCCCGGCTCGCCCAGCATGTCCGCGTCCGGCACGAACATGTCCTGGAAAAAGAGTTCGGCCGTGTCCTGCGCCTTCTGCCCGACCTTGTCCAAAAGGCGTCCGCGGGTGAAGCCGGGCGTCGCGGTATCGACCCAGAACAGGCTGATGCCGCGGGCGCCGGCGGCGGGATCGGTCTTGGCCACCACCAGCACGCGGTCGGCATGGAAGCCGTTGGTGATGAAGGTCTTCTGGCCGTTGATGACATAGCCGCCCGGCGCCTTGGCCGCCGCGGTGCGTATCGCCTTGACGTCGCTGCCCGCGCCCGGCTCGGTCATGGCGATGGACGCCACGATGTCGCCCTGGGCCATGCCGGGCAGGTCGCGCTGCTTCTGGCGTTCGCTGCCGAAGTTAAGCAGGTAGGGCGCGACGATGTCGGAATGGGTGGTGAAGCCGGTGACGCCGGTGGCCAGCGCGCGGGCGATCTCTTCCACCACGATGATGGTGTGCAGGAAGTCGCCGCCGCCGCCGCCGTATTCCTCGGGCGTGCTGGGCAGCAGGATGCCGGCCGCGCCGGCCTTGCGCCACAGCTCGCGCGGCACCAGGCCTTCCTGTTCCCATTGGTAGTGATGGGGCGTGATCTCTTGCGCAATGAAGCGCGCCACCGTGTCGCGGAACAGTTCGTGCTCCGCCGAGAAAAGCTTGCGCTGCGGGTTCATGCGGTCTCCTGGTCTGTCATGGCGGGCCGCCTAGGCTTGCGGCCAGTAGCGTTGCTTGACCAGGCGCTTGAGCAGCTTGCCGGTCTCGGTGCGCGGCATGTCGCTGGAGAAGTCCACGCTCTTCGGGCACTTGATGGGGGAGATCCGGTCGCGGCAGTAGTCGATCAACTGCCGCGCCAGGTCGGGGCTGGCCGTGGCCGGATCGCGCAATTGCACGACAGCCTTGACCTCCTCGCCGAACTCCGTGTTCGGCACGCCGACCACCGCCACGTCGGCCACCGCGGGATGCGTGCTCAGCAGGTTCTCCGCTTCCTGGGGATAGATGTTGACGCCGCCCGACACGATCATGTTGGACAGGCGGTCTGTCAGGTACAGATAGCCGTCCTGGTCCAGATAGCCGATATCGCCGTAGGTGGCCCAGCCGCGCGCGTTGTAGGCGCCGCGCGTCTTGTCCGGATCCTTGTGATATTCGAAGGAGCCGCCGCCGGAAAAATAGATGACGCCAGGCTGGCCCGCGGGCAGTTCGTTCAGCCCGTCCTCGCTCATGATGTGGGCCTGGCCGAACTCCGGCCGGCCGACCGAGCCGCGGTGCGCCAGCCACTCGTCGGAGCCCAGCGAGGTGCGTCCCACCAGTTCGGTGCCGCTGTAGTACTCGTACAGGATCGGCCCCCACCACGCGATCATCGCCTCCTTGACGTCGGCCGGGCACGGCGCGGCCGCGTGCACCGCGTAGCGCAGCGTGGACAGGTCGTGTCGCGCGCGCTCCTCTGGCGGCAGGCGCAGCAGGCGGATGAACATGGTCGGCACCCATTGCGAATGGGTAACGCCATAGGTGGCGATGGCCTCCAGCGCCGCGGCCGCGTCGAATTTTTCCATCATGACGCAGCTGCCGCCCGCCCGCAGCGCCGCCATGTTCCAGCGCACCGGGGCCGCGTGGTAGAACGGCGCGGTGGACAGATAGACGGTGTCGCGGTCGAAGGCCTTCCAGGCGCTGCTGGGCGCGTCGCCAACGCGGAAATAGCGGTTGGCCACGGACAGCGGGCGCTTGATGCCCTTGGGCAGTCCGGTGGTCCCCGACGAATACAGGAAGTCCGTGCCTTCCGGGGTTTCGGGCAGGGCCACGTCGTCGGCGTAGCGGCCGGTCCAGTCTTCGTACTGGATCGCGCTGGCGTCCGCGCCGTCCATGCTCACGCGCAGCACGCCGCGCGCGTCCAGCGCATCCGCATCCGTTTCGGCCTGGGTGTGGCCGGAGTAGAACAACACCCGCGCGTCGCAGTTCTCGATGATGTAGCGCGCTTCCTCGCGCTTGAGGTGGCGGCTGATGGTGGTGTAGTACAGGCCGACGCGGTGCGCGGCCCACAACAGTTCGAAGAAGCGCGGATGGTTCTCCAGGAACACCGCGATCACGTCGCCGGGTTGCAGGCCGGCGTCCAGCAAGGCCGCCGCGCATTTGCGGCTGCGCAGTTCCAACTCGCGCCAGGTCACCGTGGTGCCGGACGGAATCATGCGGTAGGCGATGCCATCGGGCATCTCCCGGGCATGGGCTTCAAGTACAGACATGGTTCACCTCTGGTTTCTCTCAATGCGCCAGGCTGGCGGCGCCGTGGCTCAGCACCACCGTGCCGCGCTCGTGCGCCAGCGCGCGGAATTGCAGGCGGTCGCCGTCGCGCCAGATCTCCACGCGCAGCGTCTCGCCTGGAAAGAACGGCGCGGAAAAACGCGCGGCGATGGCGCCCAGGCGTTGCGCCCCCCCGGGCGCGCAGGCCTGCAGCAGCGCGCGCGCCGCCATGCCATAGGTGCACAGGCCATGCAGGATGGGCCGGTCGAAGCCCGCCGTGCGCGCCATGTGCGGCAGCGCGTGCACCGGATTGAGATCGCCGTTCAGGCGATAGAGCAATGCCTGCTGCGGCAGCGTGGCCAGCAGCACGACCTGATCGGGCTCGCGTTGCGGCGTGGCCGGCAAGGCCTCGGGCGGTTCGTCGCCCTGGCCGAAGCCGCCATCGGCGCGGCAGAACGACACATGCTCCACCGTGGCCAGCGGCGCGCCGCTGTCGGCGTCCGAAATGTCGCGCACGGTCACCACCAGCGCACCCTTACTGGCGCCCTTGTCCACCACCCGCGTGACGCGGGTCTGGCTGCGCACCGCGCCGGCCGCGGCCAGCGGCGCGTGGAAGGTCATGCGATGCTCGCCGTGCAGGATCTTGACCCAGTCTATGCCGGTGGCCGGATCGGCGGCCCAGCCGTTGGGCGCGCCGATGGTGGCCAGGAAAGTCGGCACCACGGCCGTCCCGTCCTCGTGCACGTAGCGCAGCTCGGCTTCATCGGCAGGGTCGCTGCCGTAGCCCAGGCCCAGCGCGTAAATCATGCAGTCGCGCGCGCTGTAGCGGTCGACGCGGTCCTCGAACTTCCAGTTGCGCAGGTTTTGATAATCGATTGCCATGGATCATGCCTCCCGACGCATGCCGGCAGCGCCAGGCCGCCGGCATGCTGGTCATTCCGCCTTGATGCCGGCGGCCTTGATGATTTTTTCCCAACGGTCTTTTTCCGACCGGATGAAGCTGTCGAACTCGGCCGGCGTGCCGCCCAGCGGAATGCCGCCCTGCTGCGCCAGCTGCTTCTTCACCTCTTCATCGGCCAGGACCGCGTTGAGCTCCGTGTTCAGCCGCGCGACCACCGCCGGCGGCGTGCGCGCCGCGACCAGTACGCCCAGCCAGGCGCCGACGTCCACATCGGGATAGCCTTGCTCGGCCAGCGTCGGCACGTCGGGCAGGATCTGGCTGCGCTCGCGGGTGGTAACCGCCAGCGCCCGCAGCCTGCCCGCCTTGACCAGCGGCGCGACGGTGATCACGTTCTCGACCGTGAAGTCGACCTGGCCCGCGACCAGGTCGTTGGTCGCGGGCGCGGCGCCCTTGTAGGGCACGGTGACCGCGGTGAAGTCCAGGCGGTTCTTCAGCAGCTCTCCGCCCAGGTGTCCGGACGTGCCGATCATGGAAACCGCCATGGACAGGTTGCCCTGCTTCTTGCGGGCATAGTCGCGAAACTCCGCCAGCGTCTTGACCGGCGCGTTGGCGTTGACCACCAGCGCGTTCGGCATGGTGATGATGCGGATCACCGGGGCGAAGTCGGACATTGCGTACGGCAGCTTGCTGTACAGCGTGTAATTGACCGCGTTCGGGCCGCTGCTGCCCATGACCATCGTGTAGCCGTCGGGCTCGGCGCGCAGCAGGCCTTGCATGCCCAGGATGCCGGCCGCGCCTGCCATGTTCTCCACCACCACCGGCTGACCGAGCCGCTCTGACAGCTTCTTGCCTATCACCCGGCTGGTGATGTCCAGGATTCCGCCGGGCGAACTGGGCGCGATCAGGCGCAGGGGTTTGTTCGGATAGTCATCGGCCGCGTGCGACATCTGCGGCAAGGTTATTGCGGTCATCAGGCCGGCCAGCACTGCCAGCGTGTATCGCCTGCGTGTGTTCATGTATGTCTCCTGATTGGTTTTTTGTCCGCGGGCTTGTGGCGCCCGCTGTCTCGAATCCGGCGTACGGACCCGTTGCCGCGCGTCAATCCACCTTCATGCCGGTGGCGTCGACCACGCCCTGCCACTTCTTCACTTCGCTCTTCAGGAAGGCCCGGGCCTCTTCGGGGCCGCCGGTCAGGGGCCGGGCGTAGATCCGGTCCATGAACTCCTGCACATCGGGCTGCTTGTTGATGTCGGCCACGGCATCGGCCAGCTTCTTCAGGACTGGCGCCGGCACCTTGGCGGGCGCCGCCATGAAGTACACCGCTTCCACGTCGTAGCCCTTGAGGCCGGCCTCCTCGATGGTGGGCAGGTCGGGCATCGCCTTCATGCGCTCGCGTCCGGTCACGGCCAGCGCCTTCAGCTTCTTGGACTGCACCAGCGGGATGGCGGTGGAGACGCTGCCGAACATCATGTCCACCGTGCCCGACATCAAGTCCACCTCCGCCGGCGACACCCCCTTGTAGGGCACGTGGGTCATGTCGACGCCGGCCATGACCTTGAACAGCTCGCCCGCCAGGTGGATGGACGAGCCCATGCCGGCCGAGGCGAAGGTCAGCTTGTTGCCGCCGGCCTTGGCCTTGCGCACCAGGTCGTCGACGCTCTGGATGCTGGAGCCGGGCGGCACCACCAGAATGTTCGGCGTGGACGCCACCATGCCTATGGGCATCAGGTCGCGCTCCCAGTCGTAGGGATTGCGCTTCATGGCGGCGTTGGCCGCCACATAGTTGGCCGCCATCGCGATCGTGTAGCCGTCGGCCGGCGCCTGCGTCAGCGCCTGGATCGCGATGTTGCCGCCGGCGCCCGGGCGGTTTTCCACGATGAAAGTCTGGTTGAAACGTTCGCCAAGCTTTTTGGCGTACAGGCGGGCAAGCAGGTCGGTGGCGCCGCCGGGCGCGAAGCCCACGTACACCCGCACCGGCTTGTCCGGATAAGCGTCGGCCCCGCTGGCTGCGCCTGCGGCAGCCAGGCTCAGTACCGCGGCCAACAATCCCTTCAACATTGCCATGAGTCGATCTCCTTCCGTTTTTTTAGAGATATGGGAATGCCGGGCCTACTTATTTCCGACATGCCGAACAGTATAACGACGTGCCGATATTAATTGTCAATAATTCCGGTGATGTGTATATTTGTTCGGAACCTCGGAATAAATTCAAACCTGCCAGGCGCCTATCCCGGGATGTTGGATTTCGGGTCCAGGGCGCCGGGCGCCATCAGCTACAGAAGGGGAATGGAGATGGACCTGCAACTCACCGGTAAAGTCGCTGTCATCACGGGTTCCGGCCGCGGCATCGGCTATGCGTCGGCATTGGCCCTGGCGCAGGAAGGCGCCCGCATCGTCATTACCGACATCAACCCCGAATCGGTGGAACATGCGGTCGGCAGCCTGAAGCAGGCCGGTCACGAGGCTATCGGCGCCGTGCTCGACGTCTGCGATGCGGAACAGGTCCAGACCATGGCCGAACTGGCCGCGCACAAGTTCGGCGGCATCGACATCCTGGTCAACAACGCCGGCTTCACGCGCGACAAGTACCTGCTCAAGATGCCGGTGGAGGACTGGGATTCGGTGGTCGACACCATCCTGAAGGGCGCCTACTACTGCACCAAGGCCGCCCTGCCCTCGATGATGGAAAGGAAGTGGGGCCGCGTCATCAACATCGCCTCGCGCGCGCACTGGGGCAATCCCGGCCAGACCAACTACTCGGCCGCCAAGGCCGGCCTGATCGGCTTCACCCGCGCGCTGGCGCTGGAACAGGGCAAGTTCAACATCACCGCCAACGCCATCGCCCCGGGGCTGATCGAAACGCCGCTGGTGCGCGGCCTGTCCACCTACGAAACCCTGCGCGCCAATGCGCTGGCGCGCCAGCCGGTGCCGCGCCTGGGCGCGGTCGAGGACATCGCCAACGCGGTGGCCTTCCTGGCTTCCGAGCGGTCCTCCTTCATCACGGGCGAACTGCTGCACGTGACCGGCGGCCGCTACGCGTCGTAAAACGCCCCTCCCATCCGGAATCCGATCAGCCATGCAAAGCGCAAGCCCAGTCAGCCAGCCCCCGCTACCCATCCAGCCGCCGCTGGAGGTCGGCCACCATTTCGAATCCGCCGGCCGCACCATTACCGAAAGCGACATCGTCAACTTCGCCTGCCTGTCGGGCGATTTCAACCGCCTGCACGTCGACCACGAATACGCCAGCGCCACGCCCTTCGGCCAGCGCATCGCCCACGGCCTGCTGGTGCTGTCCGTGCTGTCCGGGCTGACCACCCAGTCCAGCGGCTACCGCCAGCTGGAACCCTACGTGCTGGCGCTGATCGACATCAACTGCCGCTTTCCCAAACCCACCTTCATCGGCGACACCATCGTGGTGCGGGTAACGGTGACGGAAAAGACGAAGCAGTACCGGCCCGGCAAGGACAAGGTGGTGTTCCGGCGCGAAGCCATCAATCAGCGCGGCGAGGTAGCGGTCCAGGCCGACTTCGCGATGGTGCTGCGTTCCATGGAGGGTCAGGCATGAAGCCGTTCGCAGACCTCAGCCGCTTCGTCAATCCGCGCAACATCGCCGTGGTCGGCGCGTCCGCCCGTGAATCCAGCCAGGGACGCCGCCTTTACGACAATCTGGCGCTGCATTCCTCGGTGCCAGGCGAGATATACGCAGTCAATCCCGCTTACCAGGAGATAGGCGGTCGGCCTTGCTGGCCTTCCATCAGCGCCTTGCCACAGGCCGAGATCGACGTGGCCCTGATCATGATCAACGCCTCGCTGGTGCTGGATGCCTTGCGGCAATGCGCGGCGCGCGGGATTCCTTTCGCGGTGGTCATGACCTCCGGCTTTTCCGAGGCGGGCGAGGAAGGCCAGCGGCTCGAACGCGAGATCGCCGAGCTGTGCGAAGCCACCGGCCTGCATGTCTACGGGCCGAACTGTCCGGGCTTCGTCAATGTCCGCGACCGGCTGGGAATGACCTTTTCGCCCGCCTTCAAGGACGATCTGAATACCGGCTCCATCGGCCTGGCAACCCAGGGCGGCGGACTCGGCCGCAACCTGCTGCAAGGCCTGTCCTACGGCCAGGGCGTGGGCCTGTGGTTTTCCGCCGGCAACGAGGTCGACCTGGAGATTCCTGACTTCATTGCCCACATGGCGAACGATCCGAAAACCAGCGTGATCGCCTTGCTGATGGAAGGCGTGAAGGATGGCAGGCGCTTGACCGCCGCGCTGGAGCTGGCGCGCGCCCGCAACAAGCCGGTGGTGGTGCTGAAGGTCGGCCGCTCCGAAGCCGGCGTGCGCGCCGCGCAGTCGCATACGGCGTCGGTAGCCGGCACGGCCGCCGTCAACAGCGCGGTGTTCCGCCAATTCGGCGCGATCGAAGTGGACGACCTGGACCAGTTGCTGGCGGTCTCGCGCCTGCTTACGCGCATCACGCCCAAGAGCGGCAATGGCCTGTGCATCTATACGTTTTCGGGCGGGACCGCCGCGCTGGCCGCCGATATCGCCGGCGCCGCCGGCCTGCCGATGGCGTCCTTCGCGCCCGAGACCAAGGCCGCCTTGCGCAAGCTGCTGCCGGACTTCGCCAGCATCGACAACCCCGTCGACACCACCGCCGACATCCTGCGCAACCCCGAGGCCTCGGCGGCCTGCCTGCGCGCCATATGCGCCGACCCGGCGGTGGGCACGGTGCTGTTCCCCATCCCCATGGATTACGGTTCCATCACCGACGGCATGGCGCAGGCCATCGCCACGGTGGCGGCCGAGACCGAAACCCTGATCGTGCCGGTCTGGATGAGCCGACGCCTGGGCGGCGGCTTCCAGCTGCTGGAAACCGCCGGTTTGCTGCCGTTCCTGTCGCTGTCGGATGCGATCGCGGCGCTGTCCAAGGCCATCCCTTGGAAACGGCCCGACCGCAGGGCGGTTGCGCCCCCCGCGCACGTGGACACCGCTACCAGCCAGGCCTGCATGCTCAGCGAAGCCGCGGCCAAGGCGATGCTGCGCGCGGCCGGCCTGCCGATACCTGAAGGGGTGGTGACCGCCAGCGCCGACCAGGCGGCCCGCGAAGCCGAGCGCCTGGGCTTTCCCGTGGTGATGAAGGTGGTCAGCGCCCAGATCGCGCACAAGACCGAAGCGGGCGGCGTCAAGCTGGGCATCGCCAGCGCCGGTGCTGCGCGCGAAGCTTATGCCGCCATCCGCGAATCCGTCGCGCGCCATCATCCCGATGCCGTCATCGACGGCATCCTGGTGGAACGCATGCTGCCGCCGGGCGGCCGCGAGGTGCTGGTCGGCGTGCACAGCGATGCGGCCTTCGGCCTGGTGCTGACCTTCGGCCTGGGCGGCATCTTCGTCGAGACCATCCGCGACGTGGCGCACCGCATGGTGCCGCTGTCGCGCGACGATGCTCGCGCCTTGCTGCGCGAGATCCGCCATGCCGACGTGCTGGACGGCGTGCGCGGCCAGGCGCCCGCCGACCTTGCCGCGCTGGAGGACCTGATCCTGCGGGTATCGGACTTTGCCTGGAGCCGCCGCGACGCTTTGCAGGAACTGGAGCTCAACCCGGTCTGGGTCGGCGCCGCAGGACAGGGCGCGATGCCGCTGGACGCGCTGATCGGCCTGCGCCCCGGCGCGGACGCCGGCCTGGAGCAACGCCCATCATGACCGCCGCCGCAACGCCCTCCTCGACCATATCCGCCTAGGACTCGCATGGACTTCTCACTGGACTCCACCCAGATCGAATTGCGCGATTCGCTGCGCCGCTACCTGGCGGCCGAAGTCGCGCCCATCGTCAACCGCTACGAGGCCGAAGCCCGCGTGGTGCCGCAGGACATGGTCCGCGCCATGCGCGACTTCGGCCTCCTGGGCGGCATGCTGCAGGAAAAGGATGGCGGCTACGACCTGCCGATGACGACCTACGGCGTGCTGATAGCCGAGCTGGCGCGCGTCTGGCCGTCGCTGCGCAGCATCGTCAGCACCAGCAATCTCGCGGCCTCGGTGCTGAGCGACGGCGGCTCGCCCTATCTCAAGGAAAAGTACCTGCCGCGCGTCCTGTCGGGCGACGCGATCGCCAGCTTCGCGCTCAGCGAACCCAATATCGGTTCGGACGCCGCCCATGTCGAAACGCGCGCGGTGCAGACCGAGACCGGCTGGCGGGTCAACGGCCGCAAGCTGTACATCAGCCTGGGCACGGTCTGCGAGCTGGGCGTGGTATTCGTGCAGACCCAGCGGGATGGCGGCGAACGAGGCGTGTCCTGCCTGCTGTTCGAGCGCGCCATGCCGGGCTTCTCGTCCAGCCCCATCGACAAGATGGGCATGCTGAGCTGCCCGCTGGGCGAGCTGCTGTTCGAAGACGTGGAAATCCCCGCCGCCAACCTGATCGGCACGGAGGGCAAGGGTTTCGCGCTGGCCAAGAAATACCTCAACATCGGCCGCTGCGTGGTGGCGTTTTCCGCGCTGGGCATCGCCGAGGCCGCCTATGAGGCGGCGGTAAAATACGCCGGCGACCGGGTCCAGTTCGGCCGGCCCATAGGCGGCTTCCAGCTGGTGCAGCATATGATCGCCGACATGATGACGCTGGTCGAAACCTCGCGCCTGTTGTGCTGGCGCGCCGCCGACGCGCTGGACCGCAACGCCGCCGACAGCCAGATGCTATGTTCGATGGCCAAGCGCCATGCCACCGACGCCGTGCTGCGCGTGGCGGAACTGTCCATGCAGGTGCATGGCGGCGCGGGCTACACCACGCTGTTCCCCGTCGAACGTCATTACCGCGACGCCCGTCACCTGAGCATTGCCGAAGGCACCAACCAGATCCAGGCCCTACTCATGGCGCAGAGCGTACTGGGCATTTCCGCGTTGAAATGACCGACTACGCAAACGCCCAGGCCGGCTCCCCTATCCACTCCGACATCCTATGCCGCAAATCCTCCCTACCGCACAGCGCGTGCTGCAAGTCTTCGAAGTCTATGCGCGGGAACGCCGTCCCCTGACGAATTCGGAAATGGCGCGCTTTCTCGACCTGGCCGACAGCAGTTGCTCGGACCTGCTCTACACGCTGCGCCAGGCAGGCTACCTGCTGCGCACGCCCAAGTCGCGCTACTTCCACCCGACCGGCCGGCTGCTCGACGTGGCCCAGGGCATTTCGGCGGCCGACCCGCTGCAGGCCTTCGCGTCCGAAGCGCTGGAGATCCTGACGCGCCAGTCCGGCGAATCCTCGATGTGCGGCCTGCTGGACGGCAACAAGGTGAAGATCTACGCCAGCCAGGAAAGCCCGCGCGCCTTGCGCTACGTGGTGCAGCCCGGCACCACCTTCGACCTGCAGGTCGCGGCGCTGGGCAAGGCGCTGCTGGGCGAGATGGACGCGGCGGAACGCAATGCGCTGATCGACTCGCTGCCGTATGAGCACGTCACGGCCAGCAGCATCACCGACCCCGCCACCTTGCGCGCGCAGATCGAATCACAGCAGGCCAAGCACTATTTCAACAGCCGCGACGAAGGCAATGAAGGCGTGTCGGCGGTTGGCATCGCGGGGCGCGTGGGAGGCCAGCTGACGGCCCTGTCCATCGTCGGCCCGACCCACCGCATGGACGCCAACATGGAGAAGTACGTCCAGATCATCCTGGACGCGCGCGCTGAATTTTTCGAATCCTGAAAACCCGACACATCATGGAGTGACGATAGACATGGCTGGTCCCCTGAGCGGATTTACGGTGGTCGAGATGGCCGGTATCGGACCTGGCCCCTTCTGCGCCATGATGTTGGCGGACATGGGCGCGGACGTGATCCGCATCGACCGGCTTGCGCCCGGTTTCCTGGGCGGCGGCGGCACCATCATCGACCGGGGCCGGCGCACGATTGCGCTGGATCTCAAGAAGCCCGGCGCGACCGACATCGTGCTGCGGCTGCTGGACCAGGCCGATGCCCTGCTGGAAGGCTTCCGGCCGGGCGTGATGGAAAGGCTGGGCCTGGGGCCCGACGAATGCCTGGCGCGCAATCCGCGGCTGGTGTACGGACGCATGACGGGCTGGGGCCAGGACGGCCCGCTGGCGCAGGCGGCCGGCCATGACCTGAACTACATCGCCATCACCGGCGCGCTGCACGCCATGGGACATGCCGAACTGCCGCCGACGCCGCCGCTGCATCTGGTCGGCGACATGGGCGGCGGCGCGATGATGCTGGCCTTCGGCGTGCTTTGCGGCCTGCTCGAGGCCGGCCGCACGGGCCGGGGCCAGGTGGTGGACGCAGCCATCTGCGACGGCGCGTCCCTGCTGGCCAGCGCCTACCACGGCAAGCTGCGGGACGGCGGCTGGGTCAACCAGCGCCAATCCAACATGCTGGACGGCGGCGCCCATTTCTACGGCTGCTATGCCTGCGCGGATGGCAAGTACGTCTCCATCGGCGCGATCGAGCCGCAGTTCTACCGCCTGCTGCTGGAGCGCTGCGGCATCGACGACCCGGACTTCCAGCAGCAATGGGAACGCGCGCAATGGCCGCAGCTGCGCGCCAAGCTGGCCGGCATCATCGCGGGCCGGACCCGCGAACAATGGTGCGCGCTGCTCGAAGGCACGGATGCCTGCTTCGCGCCGGTGCTGGACTTCGAGGAAGCGCCGCGGCACCCGCATCATCAGGCGCGCGGCAGTTTCATCGAAACCGGCGGCATCGTGCACCCCGCCCCCGCGCCGCGGCTTTCGCGCACGCCCGGGCAGGCCCGCGCAGTGCCCGCGCCCGGCGCGCACACGGAAGAATTGCTGGCGGAACTGGGCCTGGCGCAAGCCGAGATCCAGGCCCTGCGCGAACGCGGCGCCATCGCCTGAGCGCCTGCGGCAGCTTGCGGCCCGGTCCGCGTGGCGCGGCCCGGCCATCATGGAAGGCAGACATGGAGACCAATCCGATGCAAGTCATCTCTAGCGAGTTCAAGACCCTGCTCTATGCCGTGGAAGGCGGAGTCGCCACCATCACGCTGAACCGCCCCGCCCAGCGCAACGCGCTGGACATGGTCATGCGCGAAGAGCTGGCCCATCTGGTGGGCGAAATCAGGCGCGACCGCGGCGTGCGCGTCGTGATCCTGGCCGGCGCCGGCGGCGCCTTCTGCTCGGGCGGCGACATCTCCACCATGGGCTCCGGCGGCTCCGCCGAAGAGGCGCGCGAACGCATGGCCAGCCTGCTCCTGACGATTGAAGGCCTGATCACACTGGACCGGCCGGTGATCGCCGCGGTCGACGGCCCGGCCTATGGCGCCGGACTGGGCCTGGCCCTGACCGCCGACCTGATCCTGGCCTCGCCGCGGGCGCGCTTCTGCCTGTCCTTCCTGCGGCTGGGGGCCATCCCCGATTGCGCCACCATGTATACCCTGCCGCGCATGGTGGGATTGCAGCGCGCCAAGGAACTGGCCTTCTCCACCCGCGAGTTCGGCGCGCAGGAGGCCCGCGACATGGGCATCGTGTTCGAGATCCAGCCGCAGGAGGCCATCCACGAACGTGCGCGGCAGATCGCGCTGTCCATGGCCGAACTGCCCTTGGCGGCGCTGGCGATCACCAAGCGCGGCTTCAATGCCTCGCTCAACAGCGACCTGAACGCGATGCTGGACCTGGAAGCCGCCGGCCAGGGGGTGGCCCGTTCCACCGACTATCACCGCGAGGCGGCGGGCCGATTTCTCGACAAGGTGGCGCAACGCTTCCAGTGGCCGGCGGCCGACGCCAGATAAGGCATATCGTTTTCTTCGAGCGCGGCGCCCGCCGCTCTGCTTCTAGCCCGGGGGGCGCGCACTTGCCCGCCGCGCCAGCGTGCAGTAGTACTCGGCCGCCGGCGTCAGCGGCAGGCCGGCGCGCTGCACGATGCATACCGGCGGCGCGGGCAGCGGTTCCTTGACGCGGATTTCCTGGAACACGCCTTGCAGCAGCGGATACCGCAACCATTGCACCGGCAGCATCATCAGCAGGTCGGAGTTGGTCAGGGCGGTGATGAAGGTCAGCGCGGACTGGGCCTTCAGGGCCAGGTGCGGCGGCGGCAGGCCATGCTTCTCGAATAGCGGACCCAGCTCTTCTTCGGCCTTGTGCGTGATGGAGGTGGTAATCCATTGCGCCCCGGCCAGGTCACGCAAAGAGCGGGCGCGCGCCAGCGGATGGCCCTTGCGGCCGATGATCACGCGCGTGTTGTCGAAGAGCTTTTCCACCTGTAGCTCGCCAGGCGTGCGCGTGGGCACTGGCCCGATATAGAAGTCCACGGTGCCGTCCAGCAGGGACGCTTCCACCAGCGGGTAGACCCCGTCGATGATTTCCAGATGGGTGTCCGGGTAGCGCGCCCGGAACTCGCGCAATACTTCGGCGAACAGTCCCAGATGCGGCGCCGTAGACATGCACAGCGTGACCCGTCCGCGGGATTCCCCGTTCAACTGGCCGATCTCGTCGCGCGCGCGCTGCAGCTCATGGCGTATGGCGTTGGCCCGCCTTAGGAACACGGCGCCCATGGGGGTCAGGCGCACGCCCTTGGCATGCCGTTCGAATAGCACGCACCCCAGCTCTTTCTCAAGTTCGCGGATGCTGCGCGAGATGGCCGGCTGCGGCGTGTCCAGATGCCGGGCCGCGGCCCTGACGCCGCCGCGTTCGGCCACGGCCAGGAAATCCCGCAGGGTGTTGAGCTTCATGCCAAGTGATTCAGATTTGATATCGATAAGCCAATTCTGCCATCTTTCAGCATCGGCGGCATAGGCCTAGGATGCGTCCAAAGCCTGCAAGGAAAGCAGGCAACCGAGGAGACCGAAGGTGGAGAAGCGAGCCTCGCCCCGCGTGCTGATCGTGGGCGCCGGACCGGCCGGACTGAGTCTGGC
This sequence comes from Achromobacter xylosoxidans, assembly GCF_014490035.1. Classification (NCBI taxonomy): domain Bacteria; kingdom Pseudomonadati; phylum Pseudomonadota; class Betaproteobacteria; order Burkholderiales; family Alcaligenaceae; genus Achromobacter; species Achromobacter xylosoxidans. Next base: position 4,981,495 of record NZ_CP061008.1, read on the forward strand.
GATCGAACTGGGGCACAGGAAGATTCCGTGCCTGCTCATCGAGCGCAACGACCGCGTGGGATACGCGCCGCGCGCCAAGACGACCAATGTGCGCACACGCGAACACCTACGCCGCTGGGGCATCGCCGACCGCCTGCGCGCGGCATCGCCGCTGGGCGCCTACTACCCCTCCAACGTCGTGTTCTGCACCCGCCTGGCCGGCTTCGAGCTCGCGCGGCACGAGAACGCCATGTATTGCGCCCCCGGCCGCAATCCGCTGTACTCGGAACACGCGCAATGGATTCCCCAATACACCGTGGAAGAGGTCTTGCGTTCGCATGCGGCCTCCCTGCCCGGCGTGGAGATACGGTTCCGCTCCGAACTGCTGGACCTGACACAGGATGCCGGCGGCGTGCGCGCCCGCTTGCGCGATCTGGCGCAAGGCCGCGACATCGAACTGGAAGTGGATTACCTGGTGGGAGCCGACGGCGCCCGCAGCCTGGTGCGGGACCTGATCGGCACGCGCATGGAAGGCAGCTACGGGCTGTCCCGCAACTACAACATCGTGTTCCGCGCCCCCGGACTGGCCCAGGCCCATCGGCACGGACCCGCCATCATGTACTGGCAGATCAACGGCGACGCGCCCAGCCTGATCGGCCCGATGGACAGCGGCGACACCTGGTTCTTCATGCCCACTCATGTGGACCCGCAGCGGCGCGCCAGCGACATCGACGCGCGCGCCATGATCGCCCGCGCCACCGGCATCGACCTGCCTTACGAGGTGCTCAGCAGCGACGAATGGACCGCCAGCAAGCTGCTGGGCAACCGGTACCGCCAGGGGCGCGTCTTCCTGGTGGGCGACGCCTGCCATCTGCATCCGCCCTTCGGCGGCTATGGCATGAACATGGGGGTGGCCGACAGCGTGGACCTGGGCTGGAAGCTGGCCGCGGCGCTGCAAGGCTGGGGCGGCCCCGCCCTCATCGACAGCTATGAACGGGAACGCCGGCCCGTGCACCGATGGGTACTGGACGAAGCCGAACACAACCATTCGATTCTCGGCAATCATTTGCTGGCCGACCATCTTGAAGACGCCGGCGCCGCGGGCGAACAGGCACGCCAGGAAGCCGGCGCGCGCATCTGCGCGGCCAAGATGCGCGAGTTCGCCACCCTGGGCGTGGTGCTGGGCTACCAATATGGGGACTCTCCCGTCATCGTGACTGACGGCAGCCCCGAGCCGGCCCGGGACTTCATCAACTACACGCCGTCGTCCCGCCCGGGCGCCCTGGCCCCGCATGCCTGGCTGCACGACGGCAGCTCGCTGTACGACCATTTCGGTTCGGGTTTTACGCTGCTGGCCTTGCCCACGGCGGCCGCCCGCGACGTCGATGCCGCCGTATCCGCGGCGCGGGCCGCGGGCGTGCCCTTGACGCTGATCCGCCCGGACGAAGGCGGCGTCGCCAACCTCTACCCCGCCCCCCTCACCTTGATCAGACCCGATCAGCACGTCGCCTGGCGCGGCGCCGCCTGGCCGGATACCGACCTGTACGCCCAGGTGACGGGGCGCACCTGAAACCACGACCGGCGGCGCGCTGCCCCGCGCCACCGCAATCCCAGCCTAGCGAGATCCGCCACCAAGGCGGACGACACAGGAGACCAACCATGATCCGCAATGAAGATCTGGCGCATGCCGAACAGGCTGTCGCCGGCTTTCGCAACCGCGTCCTGCCCTTGCTGTTCGCAGGATATCTGCTCAACTTCCTGGACCGCACCAACATCAGCTATGCGCAGCTGCAGATGGGCGCGGACCTGGGCATCTCCCTGGCGGCCTACGGCTTCGGCGCGGGACTGTTCTTCATCGGCTACGCCAGCGTGTGCGTGCCCGCCAACCTGGCGCTGCAACGCTTTGGCGTCAGGCGCTGGCTGGCCTGCATGTTCCTGGCCTGGGGCCTGGTCTCCTGCCTGATGGCCGCGCTGCACGGCGAAAAATCGTTCTACGCGCTGCGCTTCCTGCTGGGCGTGACGGAGGGCGGTTTCATCCCCGCCGTCAATTTCTACATCGCGTCCTGGATTCCGCCGCGCTACCGCAGCCGCATCAATTCGATCTTCATCATGGCGCTACCGCTGGCCATGATCTTCGGCGGGCCGCTGGCGGGCGCGCTGTTGAAGATCGACATCGGCATGCCGGGCTGGCGCTGGCTGTTCCTCATCGAAGGCCTGCCCACCATGCTGCTGGGCCTGCTGATCCTACGCTACCTGCCCGGCACGCCACGGGAGGCCCATTGGCTCAGCGACGACCAGCGCCAGGGTTTGCGCGCCGTCATGGAACACGAGGCTCCCGCCCGCGCCGCCTCCCCCTCCGCTTCCTGGACGCACGGATTCGCCGTCTTCCGCCAGCCCATGCTGTGGGGCTTGCTGCTGATCTTGCTGGCCGCGTATGCCGCGACCTTTGCCCTGGCGTACTTTCTTCCCACCATCCTCAAGCAGCTGTATGGCATCACGCCGCTGGAAATCGGTGCGCTGCTGATGATCCCCAACGTCGTGGCGCTGGTGTTCAGCTACGTGGTCGGGCGCAGCAGCGAACGCACCGGCGACATCCGCTGGCACCTGGCGATCGTCTGCCTGGCGGGCGCGGGCGGCTTCCTGATGCTGCACGGCGCGGCGACGGTGTCCCTGGCGGCGTTCCTCGCCGTGGTATCCATCATCACCGGCTACACCATCGCGTACTACGGTCCGCTCAATGCCGCGGTGCAGAACTACATCGGCGCAAACGCCGGCCCCCTGGCGCTGGTGACGACCATTGGCTCGCTGGGAGGCTTCTTCGGCCCGACCTTGACCGGCGCGGTCATGCAGGCCAGCGGCGGCGAATGGGAACTCGCGGCCCAGGTGTTCGCCCTGGCGACGCTGGCGAGCGCGGGCCTGGCAATCCTGTGCGTGCGCAACCGGCGCGCGGCGCCAGCCGCACAAGCAGCGGCCTCCGGCACCTGAAATCCACACAACCTACATAGCGAGTCAGACATGAGCACGAATACTCAAGCAAGGATCGCCGTCATCACCGGCGGCGCAAGCGGGATCGGCCAGGAATGCGCGCGGCAGTTGCGCGCCGAAGGCTGGCAGGTCGTGGTGTGGGACCGGACCGCCGCGGATGACGCCGTCGCCGTCGACGTTTCGGACTACGCCAGCGTGGCCCGCGCGGCGGCACAGCTGGACGGCGTAGACCTGCTGATCAACGCCGCCGGCATCGCCGGCAGCCGTGCCCCGGTTGCGGAAAAGGACCCGGCGGAATGGGCCCAGGTCCTGGCGGTGAACCTCAACGGCACCTTTTATTGCGCGCATGCCCTGTACCCGGCGCTGCGCGCCCGCGGCGGCGTCATCGTCAACATCGCATCGGTGGCCGGCATGGTCATGATGAAGGGCCGCGCCCACTACGCCGTGTCGAAGGCCGGCGTCGCGACGCTGACGCGGTCGCTGGCCAATGAATGGGCCGAAAACGGCATCCGCGTCATCGCGGTGGCGCCCGGCTACGTCAAGACGCCCTTGATCCAGCATTCCATCGACGCGGGCGAACTGGACGAGGCGCGGCTTGCGGCCATGCATCCGCTGAACCGCCTGGCAACCACCCAGGAAATCGCGGCGTCGCTCATCGCGTTGACCAGGCCGCCGTTCCTGTTCATGACCGGCTCGATCGTCACGATCGACGGCGGCATGACACTGGGTAAATAGTGCGGGGTATCGCGCGAAAGCAACAGATTGTCCCCAAATTTTCGAGCAACCCCCTTTCTATGAAATAAACCGTCACATATTACGATTACTTTCAATACATAATCTACGCAAGAAAATGCCACCGGCGTAGGGGGCCCGCTCTTGCGATGAAAGTCCTTTCCATATTCGGGACCCGTCCCGAAGCGATCAAGATGGCCCCCCTGGTGTCCGCGCTGCAAGCCGAACCCCGAATCCAGAGCGTCGTCTGCGTGACGGGCCAGCATCGCGAGATGCTGGATCAGGTGATGGCCCTGTTCGACCTGCGGGCGCAGCACGACCTGGACATCATGGTGCCCAACCAGACGCTCAACGGCCTGTTTGCGCGGCTGATCAGCCGGGTGGACAGCGTGCTGGAGGCGGAGCAGCCCGATTGCGTGCTGGTCCACGGCGACACCAGCACCGCATCGGCCTGCGCGCTGGCCTCCTTCCACCGCCGCGCCAGCATCGGCCACGTCGAAGCCGGCCTGCGCACCGGCGATCTGGCCAAGCCCTTCCCAGAGGAAATGAACCGCCGCGTGGTCGACGCGGTGGGCGACTGGCTGTTCGCGCCCACTGCGCAATCGCGCGCCAACCTGCTGCGCGAGAACCTCTCGGGACGCATCACGGTCACGGGAAATACCGTCATCGACGCGCTGGCCCTGACCTGCGCCAAGCTCGCGCCCGAAGGCGCGCTCGCGCAGCAATTGGCGGCGCGCTACGGCTGGCTGGATCCGCAGCGCCGCCTGCTGCTGGTCACCGGGCACCGGCGCGAGAGCTTCGGCGAGGGCTTCCGGAACATCTGCGCCGCCCTGGCCGAACTGGCGCGGCGCGAGGACCTGCAGATCGTCTACCCCGTGCACCTGAATCCGCAGGTGCGCAACGTGGTGATGGCGCAGCTGGACGGCCTGTCGCGCGTACATCTGATCGCCCCGCTGGATTACCTGGACTTCGTCTGGTTCATGCAGCGCGCCTACCTTATCCTGACCGACTCGGGCGGAGTGCAGGAAGAAGCGCCCTACCTGGGCAAGCCGGTGCTGGTGATGCGCGACGTCACCGAACGCCCGGAAGCCGTGCAGGCCGGCACGGTGACGCTGGTCGGCACCGATACGCAGCGCATCCTGGCCGAAGTGAACCGCCTGCTCGACAACCCGGAACTGCACGCCTCGTTCTCACGCCGCATCAATCCCTATGGCGACGGCCTCGCCAGCCTACGCATCGTCGACGCGCTTTGCGGCCGCGCCGTATCCGAGTTTGCGCCTCAAGCACCGGCCGCGGCCCGTTAGCCGCCCCACGCCCCTCACCACCGGAGCCCTCATGCCCCATGCCCCGCACTCCCCCGCCGCCCGCACCCTCTGCCGCGCCCTGATCGCCGCCGGGTTGCTGCTCCCCTTGGGAGCGATGGCCAGTCCCGCGGGCGACGCCTTGCGGCGCTTGCTGGGCGACGACTGGGTCACGCGCGACACCAGCCTGGAAGACCTGGGCATCCGCGAACCGGTGGTGCTGAGCAACAGCGACGCGCGCCAAGAGTTCTACCTGCCGGTGCCGCGCGGCGTGCCGATAGCCGACGCCACGCTGGACTTCGACGCGCGCTACATCAAGGGCGAACCGGGCCGCGCCAGCATGGTGCTGTGGGTGGACGGCGTGCCGCAGACGGCGCAGCGCATCGCCGACGGCGAGGGCTCGGCCACGCGCAAGCTGAGCGTGGAGCAACGCGTGCGCGACACCGGCTTCGTGCGGCTGGCGGTGGACTGGCAATCGGAGATCGCGCAGCGCCAGTGCGAAAGCAACCGCGCCACCGCCAACGCCTTGATGGTGTCGCCGCGCACGCGCCTGAGCTACCGCTACGACGCATCGGCCATCGGCAGCCTGGACGAAGCCTGGAGCACCCTGCCCGGCAAGCCCGTGCTGATGGTGGCGGGCGCCAAGCTCGACCAGCAGGCCTTCGACAGCGCATGGCGCATGGGCGTGGCGATGGAGCGCAGCGGCAAGCGGGTTGCGGTTCGCGCCTTCCCGGCAGTCGGCGACGAGATCGACACCCGCGGCCTGCAGGCTCCAAACGGACTGGGGCAGGTGCCGGCGTTCGCAGCCCTGGCGGCCAGTGACAAGCACAAGCTGGGCAACGCCGCGGAGATCGGCGCGCTGCTGGTCATGGGCGCCCCCGCCGTGAGCGGCGACGTGGTGATCGCCGACGCCGCGCTGCGCGCCCGCTACAACGAGGCGCTGGACGCCTTGCAGGCGCAATTGGCGCAGGACGCCGACGCCGCAGAGGCCTTCAAGGCCTGGCGCCAGCGGCGCATGCCCCTGGCCGGCCAGGACCTGCCCTCCAAGGAGATCCGCCTCGCGCCGCTGGGCCGGCAGGCGGTCATCGCCGTGGCCGCCGATGCCGGCGCGCAGGGCGCGGGCGCCTTCGACACGGCTTGGCGCCGCATCCTGGTCACACGCCAGGCTCAGGTCAAGACGGCCGAACCGCCGCAAGCCTCGGGCGAAGACGGCATGCGCCTGACCGCGCTGGGCGGATCGTCCGCCAGCTTCGACGTGGTCGCGCGCGGCGACTGGAACGCCACGTTCGCGCTGGCCGCGGTGTCGGCGGACGGAAGCATGCCGGACGAACTGGTCATGGACCTGGCCGCCGCGCCGGGCGCCTCCGCCACCCGCCCGGTCGCCTCGGTGTTCTGGAACGGCATCCTGCTAGCCGCCAAGCAGATGGACGCCGACGGCCATCCCGAACGCCTGACGGCACGCGTGCCCGGCTACGCCCTGGGCCTCACCAACGCGGTGCGCGTCACGTTCCAGCGCCAGCCGGTATCGGTCGATTGCAACGAAATCCCGCAAGGCTATCCCGTCAACGTGCTGCCCACCAGCTACGTGAAGCCGGGCCGCGCGCAGCCGGACGGCACCTTCGTGGGACTGCTGCCGCTGTTGGCGGGCAGTCCCCAGCTGCTGATCCCCGGCGGCTATCTGGCCGACGCGCCGGCCAGCCTGCAGCGCGTCATCGGCATCGCCACGGCCAGCGGCCTGTCCGCCACGCGCGCGGCGCTGTCGCTCACGCCTGCGGGCCAGGCGGCCAAGCCCGGCGGCCCCTTCGTGGCGATGGAAGTCGCGGTGGATGGCGCCAAACCCATGGTCAAGGTCACGGACCGCAAGCAGCTGACGGTGGACGGCAAGAACGCGCCCTGGCTCGACATTTCCGGCCTGGACAACCTGAGCACGGCCGAAGTGGTGCGCGCGGGCGGCCAGGACGGCCTGCTGTGGCACACGCTGGGCCAAAATCCGGTGATGCCGCAGGCGCCCTTCGTGCTGAACCGCGGCAACATCGCCATCATCGGCGCGGCGGGACCGCTGGCCTGGATAGACAGCGCCAATCCCGCGGCGGGCCAGCCGCCGGGGGCGGGTGCAAGCGCCTTCTTCGAATGGCGCAACTACCTGTCGTGGAGCGTCCCGGCGATGAGCGTGGGCCTGCTGGTCCTGCTCCTGATCCTGATCGCCGCATTGCGCGTCACCCGCAGGAAGAACAAGGACAGCAAGTAACCCGGAGGCGCCATGTCCTCGCTTTACTGGCCCTACCTCATCGCCGACTACTACCGCGGCCTGGAGATCGTGACGGCGGTGGTCGGCGTCATCATCCTGCTGTCCAGCCTGGACGACCTGTTCATCGACGGCTGGTTCTGGCTGCGCGAACTGCGCCGCGGGCTGACGGTCAAGCGCCAGTATGCGCCGCTGAGCGCGGAACAGTTGCGCGCCAAGCGGGAACAGCCGCTGGCGATCATGGTGCCGGCCTGGCTGGAGTATGACGTGATCGCGCCCATGCTGGAAAACATGGTGTCGACGCTGGAATACAAGAACTACATGATCTTCGCGGGCACCTACCAGAACGACGAGCGCACCATCAAGGAAGTGGAACGCATGCGGCGGCGCTACCGCCAACTGATACGGGTGGAAGTGCCGCACGACGGACCGACCTGCAAGGCCGACTGCCTGAACTGGATCGTGCAGGCCATCTTCGCGCAGAACGCCCAGCAGCCCGAACCCTTCGCCGGCGTGATCCTGCACGACAGCGAAGACGTGCTGCACCCGCTGGAACTCAAGTACTACAACTACCTGCTGCCGCGCATCGATTTCATCCAGTTGCCGGTCACGTCGCTGGAGCGGGAGTGGCACGAACTGGTCGCCGGCACCTACATGGACGAGTTCGCCGAATGGCACACCAAGGACCTGGTGGTGCGCGAAAGCCTGTCCAAGATGGTGCCGTCCGCCGGCGTCGGCACCTGCTTCTCGCGCCACGCGCTGGAGGTGCTGGCGGCAGAGACCAACAACCAGCCTTTCAATACCGACACGCTGACCGAGGATTACGACATCGGCGCGCGCCTGGCCCAGCGCGGCATGCGCCAGATCTTCGGCAAATTCGAGGTCGAGTACGTGACGCGCCGCCGTTCCTGGTTCGGCCTGGGGCGGGAGAAGATCTCCGCCATCAAGATGCCGCTGGGCGTGCGCGAGTACTTCCCCAACACCTTCCGCACCGCTTACCGGCAGAAGGCCCGCTGGACGCTGGGCATCGGCCTGCAAGGCTGGCAACAGGTGGGATGGACCGGGTCGCTGGCCACCAAGTATCTGCTGTTCCGCGACCGCAAGGGACTGTTCACATCCTTCATCGCGATACTGGCCTATCTGTTGCTGGCCAACTTCTTTCTCTTCTATCTGGCCGACCGCTTTGGCTGGTGGAAGGTCTACTACCCCTCCTATTTCCGTCCGGGCGGCTGGCTGGTGACGCTGATGTGGCTGAACGCGGGGGCCCTGCTGCTGCGCGTGGTGCAACGCGCGTACTTCGTCGGCCGCATGTACGGCTGGGAGCATGCGCTGCTGTCCATGCCGCGCATGATCGTCGGCAACTTCATCAACGCCATGGCGGCGGCGCGGGCTTGGCGCCTGTTCATCGGCCATCTGATCACGGGCAAGCGGCTGGCCTGGGACAAGACCATGCATGACTTCCCCTCCACCGACCAGTTGGCGCAGCAACGCCAGCGCCTGGGCGACCTGCTGCTGTCCTGGCAGGCCATCGATCACCAGATGCTGGAGCAGGCGCTGGAGATCCAGGCGCGCGAGAAGCGGCCGCTGGGCGAAATCCTGATGGAACGGGGCTGGCTCGACGAAAAGACGCTGCACGAAGCGCTGTCGTTCCAGCAAGGCGCCCCGACGCAGACCGAACACCCCGCGGACCCGCTATCGCACAGGCCCACACCTCCATGACCGTCATTTCCCGTACGCTGGCTTTCAGCGCCCTGCTGTGCGTGGCCGCAGTCCCTCAAGCGGCCGCGCAACCCGCCGCCGCAGCCGAACGTCCGCTGGAAGGCGACGCCTACCAACTCGCCGACCAGGCCTACAAGCAGTACGACGCCGGCCATTACGAAACCGCCCAGATCATGGCGGAGAACGCCATCCGCCTGCGGCCCGACGTGGCCCGCCTGCGGCTGCTGCTGGTGTACGCCCTGGAAAAGCAGGGCAAGCGCCAAGAGGCCGCGCGCGCGGCCGATGCGGCGATCGCCGACGGCCTGGGCACGCCCGAACTGCGCCAGGCCAAGGCCAACCTGCAACGCCCGCCCGCGGTAGCCGCCACGCCCGCGCAGCCTGCGGCGCAAACGCCTGCGCAAACTTCCGGGCAGGCGCCTGTACAAACCCCCGCCCCTGCCCGCAAATCCGCGCCGCAAACCCCTTACCAGCGCGCCTATCCCGTGGCGGCGCGCGCCTATGCGGACTATGGCCGCCAGGACTACGCAGCGGCGGCGGCAGGCGCCGAACGCGCCTTCCGCGCCGTGCCCAGGCAAGGCGAATGGGCCTTGCTGTGGGTGGAATCGCTGGGCGCGCAACAGCGCTATGAAGCCGCCAGCCAGGCCGTGGACACGGCGCTGGCGCTGGGCGCGCCCAACAAGGCGGCGCTACAGGCCAGGCAACAGGCCTTTCAGAAGCAGATCGCCGCGAACCAGGCGCCCGCCGCGCCGGCTCCGGGCAGCGCGGCCGCCACGGGCGCCTATGCCGCCTACGACAAGGGCGCCTACCAGGAAGCCATCGCCCTGGCGCGCCAGGCCGTGGCGCAAGCGCCGGACAACGAAAGCTATGCCCAGCTGCTGACGACCGCGCTGGCCGCCGGCAACAAGGCGCAAGCCGCCGAGGCGGAAACCCGGCTGAGCGACGCCATCGCCCGCCAGCCGGACTCGGCCCAATTGCTGGCGCAGCGCGGCTACGCGCGCCAGCGCCTGGGCCAGCCCGCGGGCGCCGCGTCCGACTTCGCGGCCGCGCGCGCCACCGGCCAGGCGCCGCCGCGCCTGATCCTGGACCAGGCCTATGCGCAGTCCGCAATGGGCGACAACCGCGCCGCCACCGACTCGCTCAAGCAAGCCATCGACATGGACGATGCCGGCCAGCTGGGCCTTACGCCGCTTGAGCGCTACAACACGCGCAGCGGCGTCGCCGCCCTGTCGCGCGAATGGGGCGGCTCGTTCTCCGCGTCTTACCGCGGTGCGCGCCCCGCCAACTCCAGCATGGGCGGCGCCGCCATCAACACGCCAGGCGACGTGGTATTCAGCACTGCGGAAATCTTCTGGCGTCCGCCGCAGCTGAACAATCGCTGGGGCATGCTCGAAGCCTATGCGCGCAGCTCAAACACGCTGTACGACGGCGGCAGCACCTACGAGTCGCGCAGGAACGTGGATCCCTGCACCGGAGAAAGCACGCCGGACAACCGCTCGGCCGACGAACGCCTGCGCAACAGCAGCTCGGCCGCGGGCATCCCCAGCACCATCGGCGCGCTGGGCCTGCGCTACCTGCTGGCCGACACCGGCGTGACCTTCGGCATAGAACGGCGTTTCTTCCTGGGGTCGGCCACCCGCCAGGGCTACGCCTATCCGGAATCCAGCGCGGTGCAATGCGCGGCGCAGCAGGCCTTCCACAGCGCCTACCCCAACCTGCAGGACCAGAGCGCGGTCGCGCGCTACAAGCTCAACGGCAACGCGGGCGGATGGATGACCTACCTCACCTACGGCTACTACCATGGCCGCGAGCTGCGCGTGGACGTGCCGAGCTGGCTCACCATCGAAGGCTATGCGCAGGGCGGCTATCTCTGGGACGACAATAGCGCCAACTACACCGCCTACTCGGTGGACTCCAAGGGCCAGCGCCAGCAGGACCTGGGCAGTTCCTCGGGCCGCCTCAAGCGCGACCAGGCCTTCCTGTCCGGCGAGCTGCGCGTGGGCCGCAGCTTCCGCGCCACCAGCATCAGCGACAAGCTGGTGCTGTTTCCGTATGCGGTGGTCGGCGCGGACTGGCTGTGGCAGAAAAGCGTGGCCAAGCTGAACGACCTGCCCGGCTACGGCAACCAGTCGGTGGTCCTGTCCGACCATGGCACCTCCTGGTCGCTGGGCGTGGGACCGGGCTTCAACGTGCGCTATTGGTTCCGCGAAGACCACTACAACGCGCCGCGCTCCTATCTGGACTTCGGCGTCCAGTACCGCACCAGCCTGGGCGGCGGCGAGAGCGACCGCGCCAAGGGCTGGTTCATGAACATGACGCTGTCGTACTGAGCCGCTGATACACACGATTACATCGATTCATAAGCCTATAACAATGATTCGGGCATAGTGCTCCGCGCCACGCAGGCAGCGCGATCGCCAGGCGTGCAAACCCCATCCCTCACCGCGTTGGAGATTGAATTGCCGATGTTCAAACAAGCCCGTATCGCCCTGACGACCGTCGCCCTGACCCTGGCCAGCAGCGCCGCCCTTGCCCAGCAGACCATGCCGGGCCAGATGCCCAACCTGGCGGCCGTGAGCGGCCAGATGCATGCCGCCGCCGAATACTGCGGCGCCTACACGGCAGCGCAGCTCGAACAGATGAAGCAACAACAGAAGACCGCGACCAGCGCCCAGGGCATGTCCGCTGCGGACTTCGACGCCGCTTTTTCGAAGTCCTACAGCCAAGCCAAGGTGCAACTGGGCACACTGAGCGCGGCCGACAAGGAAAAGACCTGCGCGCAGCTCAAGGCCATGGCCGCGGCGCAACCGCGCTGACCCTTCCCTTCCCGACCGCTAAACGGCCGCCTAGAGCGGCCATTCGCGCCGCAAGCGCTCGGCCTCGGGCGTAGGCCCGATCAGCCAGGGGTCCGCCGCAAAGGCGACCACGCTTTGCGCGCGGTAGCGCCGCGCGATGCGCAACTGCCGGCGCACGCGCGCCGCATCCGCGGAGCGGGCATTGAAGGTGGTGCCGTCCTGGCGTTCGGACGGCAGTTCCTCGAACAATTCGACGATCAGGTCGAATGGCGCGCGCCGCGCCAGCAGCATGCGATGCAGGGGCTCCAGCGCCTCATACGCCGCCATGCCGGACACGCCCACTCCGTCCTGGACCATGGGCCTCAGCTTGGCAACATCCAACAATCCGTTCCACAGGTCGGCCAGGCTCAGCGCTCCTGGCAATTTGCTGTGATAGGTGGAAATGGCGGGCGCGCGTCCCGTCTGTTGCGCAAGCGGATCGGACAGCTCGCGCAGCCATTGCGCCAACCGCGCCTGGCGGCCGGGCGCGGCCCAACTGTGCTGCTCGATCTCGTAGGGGATGTACCAGCCGCGAAACGCCGCCAGCCCGGTCGCGTTCGACGCCCCCGCATAGGCCAGCGCCTGCGTCTGCGCGGCTTGCAGGAATTCGGCCAGCGCCGCGTCATCCGGATTGCCAAGCTGTCGCCACCAGCGCTCGTCGTAGGGCAGGCCCAGTTGCAGCCCCATGCCCAGACGCTCGGCCTCGTCGAAGATCAGCGCCAGCGTGGGCGCGGGCAGTTGCCAGGGCTGCGCCCCGCCGCTGGCGCCTACCCACTGGATGATGATCTCGCGGAATCCCAGCGCATGCATGGCGGCGATGCGTTCGCGCCAGGCCTCTGGACTCAATTCCAGATGGCTGGGCCAAAGCTGCCAGAAGGTACTTTGCACCGACCAGGCCGGCGCGCAGGCGGGCAGGCTGGCGGCCAGCGCCGCCGCGCCCAGGCCCTGCAACAGACGCCGCCGGCCGGTGGAAGCAGGCGCAGAAGCCTGCATGGGCTGCCTGGCGATAGGACTTATCCTGCGCGGTTGCCGAAGATGCCGGACAAGGACGCCAGCAGGTCGGCCGGGTTGAATTGCTGTTCGCCCTGGACCTCGCCGTTGGGCGTCGCCTTGTCCACCAGCTGCGGCAGCAGCGAGGACAGCGAACCCAGCACGGAGTCCGTGTCCTGGCCGGTCTTGGCGGCCAGTTCGTTGACGACGCCAGGGTCCAGCACGGAACCGAGCTGATCGGCGCTGACCGGCATGTTCTGGCCGGTGCCCACCCACGAGGCCACGATCTCGCTCAAGCCGCCCTTCTGGAAGCTGGCGATCAGGCCGGTCAGGCCGCCCGGGTACTTGTTCAGTTGCTCGATCAGCGCGGGCAGCAGCGAAGCCGAGCCCCCTTGCTGACCGCCGCCGGCCATCGAGGCCAAGGTATCCAATAGGCTCATCATCGTGCTCCTGAAAAAACGGAGATTCAGTATAGGCCCATGCCTGCCGCCCTGCCTGTCATCCGATGGATGACACCCGGCATCTTTACAAAGCTTATCGATTCCGACCCGTCAGTTGGCGGTTTTTCCTGCCTGCAGGGCCTGCAAGGACTTCAGGCCGGCGCGGCCGTCCGGCCGCAGGCCCAGTTCGCGCTGCACCGTCTGCAGGGCTTGCCGGGTACGGGCGCCGATCATGCCATCGGGTTCGCCGATCTCATAGCCCCGGGCAATCAGCAGCCGCTGCAATTCCCGCCGCTGCGCGCGCGACAGGCCCGGATCGTCGGTCGGCCAGGGCTGCGCCAGCGGACCGCCGCCGCGCAGCCTGTCGGACAGGTGGGCGATGGCCAGCGCATAGCTTTCCGCGGCGTTGTAGGAGTACAGGGCGTCGAAGTTGCGCGTGACCAGGAAGGCGGGACCTTTGCTGCCAGCCAGCAGCAGCAGGCCCGCCGGCGTGTCGCCCGCGGGCAGCGGCTGACCATCGGCGCGCGTCACGCCCCGCCCCGCCCAATACGACATGGCGCGCTTGTTCTTGCGGCCCGCGCCCGACGTATCCAGGCCCGCCGGCAGGCGGACTTCATAGCCCCATTGCAGCGCGCTGTTCCAGCCCGCCCGCTTGAGAAAGTTGGCCGTCGATGCCAGCGCGTCCGGCACGCTGTCGACCAGGTCGCGGCGGCCGTCGCCATCGAAGTCCACCGCCAGCCGCAAGTACGTCGAGGGCATGAACTGGGTCTGGCCGAAGGCGCCCGCCCAGGAGCCGGTCAAACGTTCTGGCGCGATGTGCTCGTCCTGGATGATCTTCAGCGTGGCAAAGAACTCGCCGCGGAAATAGGCCTGGCGCCGGCCGAAGCAGGACAGCGTGGACAGCGACGTCAGCAGGGGCCGGCCGCCCAGCGTGCGGCCGTAGTTGCTTTCCACGCCCCACACCGCGGCTATGGTGGCCGCGTCCACGCCGTAGCGCGACGCGGCGCGGTCCAGGTCGGACTGCCAGCGCGCCATGCCGGCTTGGCCGTCGGCCACGCGCTCATCGTCGACCAGAGCCGCCATGTAGTCCCAGATGGGCGTCTTGAATTCCGGCTGGGCGTCCAGCAGATTCAGCACCGTCATGTCGGGCGCGAGCCCCGCCGTCTGGGTGTCGAAGGTAGCGCCCGACACGCCGGCCTTGAGCGCCGGGCCGCGCAATTGCGCAAGGCAGGCCGCGAACGCGTCGGCGGCCGATGCGGCAGGCGCCAGCGAAATGAGCGCGCCTCCCGTCAAGAAGATGGTCAGTGGACGCAAGCAGCGGGTCCGCAGCGCTTTGATGAAAGTGTCGGTGCTCATGTTTTCCAATCAACCGGCCTGCAGCGCGGCAAGCTCGGCGTCGTCGAATCCGGCGGCGCGGCGCGCCTCCAGGTTGAAGGGGCCGCGCAGCCGGGGCGCGTCGTAACGCTGCGCCAGTTCGGCATAACTGGACACGGGATCCTTGCCCGCCTGCGCGCACAGCTGCTTGTACCAATGATTGCCGATGGCCACGTGGCCGATCTCGTCGGCCAGGATGATGTCGACGATGGCGGCGCTTTCCGCGTCGCCCGCTCCCGCCAGCTTGGCGCGGATCGCGGGAGAAGCGTCCAGGCCGCGCGCCTCCAGCGTGCGCGGCACCAGGGCCAGGCGGGCCAGCAGATCCTCTTGCGTGCGCTGCGCCATGTCCCACAGGCCGTTGTGGGCGGGGAAGTCGCCATAGGCGCACCCCATGGCGGCCAGGCGCTGCCTGAGCAGATCGAAGTGATAGGCCTCTTCGCGCGCCACGCGCAGCCAGTCGAGGTAGAAGGCTTGAGGCATGCCGGCAAAGCGCCACATGATGTCCAGCGCCAGGTTGATGGCATTGAATTCGATGTGCGCCAGCGCGTGCAGCAGCGCCGCGCGCCCTTCCTCGGTGGCCATGGAACGCTGCTTGACCTGGGCCGGAGCCACCAGCTCGGGCCGGGCTGGACGGCCCGGCAGTCCAGCCGTGGGCGTGTATGTCCGCTCGCAGTCCAGCGCCGCCTCATCCGACATGGCGCGCACTGCCGCCAGCTTGTCCTGCCAGGCCGTCGCGGCCAGGGCCGCCAGCGCCTGCCCGCGCAGGCAATCCTGGCGATGCCCGGCCGCGGCGGGCGTCGTGTTGCTATCCATATGCTTCTCTGTGCCGGGCGGCCTCGCGCCCACCCGAAATCCCTTGAAAGCGCCGTGGCCGCAGGCCGCGCGCATACACGGAGACTTTATCATTCACCCATGGATTCCCTGCGCCTGACCATAGAGACCGACCTGTCCCGCATCGACGCCCAGCAATGGGACGCGCTGGCAGGCGACCAGCCCTTTCTGCGCCATGCGTTCCTGCGCGCGCTGCACGAGACCGGCTGCGCCGCGCCTCAGACCGGATGGGCTCCGCATTACCTGGCGCTGTGGCGCGACGATGCGTTGGCCGCCGCTGCACCGCTGTACCTGAAATCCCATTCGCGCGGCGAGTATGTATTCGACTACGCCTGGGCCGACGCCTTCCAGCGCCACGGGCTGCGCTACTACCCCAAGCTGCTGTCGGCCATTCCGTTCACCCCGGTCACCGGTCCCAGGCTGCTGGCCGGCAACGATGAGGATCGCGCCACGCTGGTGCGCGGGCTGGTCGCCTTCGCCGAAGAGATCAAGGTGTCGTCGCTGCACCTGCTGTTCCCTGCCGAGGCCGACATGCGCGCGCTGCGCGAGGCCGGCTTCATGATCCGCGAAAGCGTGCAGTTCCACTGGACCAATCCGGGCTACGCGGACTTCGACGCCTTTCTGGCCACGATGAGCCACGACAAGCGCAAGAAGATCCGCCAGGATCGCAAGAAGGTCGCGGCCGCCGGGCTGTCGTACCGCTGGCTGCGCGGCGCGGAAATCGGCGAGACCGAGCTGGACTTCTTCTACGAATGCTATTGCCGCACCTACTTCAGCCATGGCAATCCGCCCTACCTGAACCACGAATTCTTCCGCCGCGCGTACCGCGAACAGCCCGAGGCCTTCGTGCTGATCCTGGCAGAGCGCGACGGCCAGCCGGTGGCCGCCGCACTCAACCTGGCGGGCGGCGACGCGCTGTATGGGCGTTACTGGGGCGCGACCGAATACGTTCCGGGGCTGCACTTCGAGACCTGCTACATGCAGTCCATCGCCTACTGCATCGCCCACGGCATCGCCCGCTTCGAGGGCGGCGCGCAAGGCGAACACAAGATGGCGCGCGGGCTGCTGCCCACGCCCACCTGGTCGGCGCACTGGGTCGCGCATCCCGGCTTCGCGGACGCGATCCAGAACTTCCTGGACGAGGAAACCGCGGCGGTGACGGATTATCTGGGAGAGCTGGAAACGCACTCCCCGTTCAAGCGGCCGCGGGAAGGCTGAGGGCTAGAGGAAGCGGTCCAGCAGCTTGCGGCTGTGCTTGTCCAGCGACTGGATGTCGCGCACCAGATAGAAGATGCCGTGGCTGTCGGCGATCAACAGGGTCTGCGGACTGAGGCGGCGGATGTCCTCTTCGCCGCGCAGCGTGAACGAGGTGGGGCCGCGGTCGGTATCGACCTGCCAGGTGCTGGGGGTGGCAAAGGTGGAGACGCTGGCCAGCTTGCGGATCTCGGGCATGAACTCCCGGCTCGCCAGTTCTTCCTCGATCAACTCGCGCTGCGGAGACGGCACATCGGACAGGTGTTCGATCCAGAGCAGTTCGCGCCCGTCCACCGTCACGAGCGACAAGCCGCGGCCAGGCTCGCTGATGGGAAAGGCGCGCACGGGCAGCACGCCCTCGTGGTTCTGGCCATCGGCGGACTGGAACTCCAGGCGCCCGAAGGCATTGCGGCGCAGCTGAAAAGACGGCAAGGTCATGACGATAATTCCGGTTCCGCGTCAGGCCACGGCGGCCATGTCTTCGCTGCCCGACGCCTGCGCGTCGGCCTCGGCCTGGCGCGCCTGCGCCTGGTACAGGCGGTAGTAGGCGCCCTCGCGGGCCATCAGTTCTTCGTGCGGACCCTGCTCCACGATCTGGCCGCGGTCCAGCACCACCAGGCGGTCCGCCTTGCGCAAGGTGCTCAGGCGGTGGGCGATGGCGATCGTGGTGCGGCCGCGCACCAGGTTGTCCAGCGCCTTCTGGATTTCCTTTTCGGTGGTGGTGTCCACCGACGAGGTGGCCTCGTCCAGGATCAGGATGCGCGGATCGATCAGCAGCGCGCGCGCGATCGAGATGCGCTGGCGCTCGCCGCCGGACAGGGCCTGGCCGCGTTCGCCGACCAGCGAGTCGTAGCCGTGCGGCAGCCGCAGAATGAATTCATGCGCATGCGCGGCGCGCGCCGCCGCCACGATTTCGTCGCGGGTGGCGTCCGGCTTGCCGTAGGCGATGTTCTCGGCGATGGTGCCGAAGAACAGGAACGGCTCCTGCAGCACCAGCCCGATGTTGCGGCGGTAGTCCGCCACGCGCACCGAACGGATATCGGCGCCGTCCACCAGCACCGCCCCTTCGGACACGTCGTAGAAGCGGCAGATCAGGTTGATCAAGGTGCTCTTGCCCGAGCCGCTGTGACCCACCAGGCCGATCATCTCGCCCGGCGCGATGTTCAGGTTCAAGCCGCGGATAACCTGGCGGTTGCCGTAGCGGAAGCCCACGTCGCGCAACTCGATGCGGCCGTTGATATGCGGCAGCTTGGCGGGATTCTGCGGTTCCGGCACGCTGGAGACATGGTCCAGGATATCGAAGATGCGCTTGGCGCCGGCAGCCGCTTTCTGCGTGACCGAGACGATACGGCTCATCGAATCCAGGCGCATGTAGAAGCGCCCGATATAGGCCAGGAAGGCGGCCAGCACGCCGACGGTGATCTGCTTCTGCGACACCTGCCAGATGCCGAAGATCCACACCACCAGCAGGCCCACTTCGGTCAGCAGCGTGACCGTGGGCGAGAACAGCGACCAGGTGGTGTTCACGCGGTCGTTGACTTCCAGGTTGCGGTTGTTGGCTTCGCGGAAACGCGCCACTTCGCGCTTTTCCTGCGCGAAAGCCTTGACCACGCGGATGCCCGGGATGGTGTCGGCCAGGACGTTGGTGATCTCCGACCAGATGCGGTCGACCTTTTCGAAGCCATGGCGCAGGCGGTCGCGCACCGCGTGGATCATCCAGATGATGAACGGCAGCGGCACCAGCGTGACCAGCGCCAGCCACGGATTGATGGACACCAGGATGACCGCGGTCATGCAGATCATCAGGATGTCGTTGGCGAAGTCCAGCAAATGCAGCGACAGGAACACGCAGATGCGGTCGGTTTCGCTGCCGATGCGGGAAATCAGGTCCCCGGTGCGCTTGCCGCCGAAATACTCCAGCGACAACTGCTGCAGGTGCTCATAAGTGGTGGTGCGCAGGTCCGCGCCGATGCGCTCGCTGACCCAGGCCAGGATGTAGGTCCGGGCCCAGCCCAGGCCCCAGGCCAGGAAAGCCGAGGCCAGCAGCCCGCCCAGATAGAGGCGGACCTTGTCGTAATCGATGGGCGCGCCGTTCTGGAACGGAATCAGCACGTCATCCATCAGCGGCATGGTCAGGTACGGCGGCACCAGGGTGGCGGCCGTGCCCAGCAGGGTCAGCACGAAACCCGCCAGCAGCGGCCCGCGGTAAGGGCGGGCGAAACGCCACAGGCGCAGCAGCGCCCAAGTGGTGGATGGCGCCGCCTGTTCCTGGTTGCAGGTCGGGCATTCTTCCTCGCCCGCCGGAATGACGTTATTACAGACGGTGCAGGTGCGCTCCGCCAGTTCCTCGTCCTGATGGCCCGACAAACGGATGGCCTGCTGGGTCTCGAACTGCGCCAGCAGCTTCAACGCGGCCGGATTGCGCGCCAGCGTAAAACGCCACGCGCCCAGGCGGGAGCCATCGTCGTGCAATTCCAGCAGCGCGGCGCCGGCGTGGTCGGTCAGGCTCAGCTTTAATTGGGGGCCGTATGCCCAGGATTCCCAGCGCGGTTCGTCGGGATGGCGGGCCAGCAGCCGGCGGTCGGTGGCGGCGATCAGCCCCGGACGGAACTTCAGGCGCTGATCCAGGTCTATTTCAACCCAGGCCAACAAGGTTTCGCCGTCCGCCAGTTCGGCGCTGATTTCATCGCGCCAGCGGGCAGGAAAGGCTTCGGCAAGGCCGGAAAGCAGGTTTGGTTTTTTCATTGGAACGCATACCGGGCCAGGACTCTGCCCTACTAGGCGGCAACCGGTTCGCAACCTGGACTGGCGGCAAACGTGTCCCTTCCTTACAACATAACGATTTCACGCCTTGAAGGCGTCGTATAGTAGCAGCCGATTTTTCTAATTAGGAATATCTGGGATCCCCCACTCGTTGGCATTATTCTAAAGGCGCAACCCCAATAAATTCGCGGTCTTGCATAGGGGCGTCCGCGCGTGCCAACCTGCTTCTCTCGTAAATTAAAACATGAAAAAGAAAGACATTGAATTTCTCGATGTCGTGGCTTTGCGCGGCCCGAACATTTGGACGTACCGTCCGGTACTCGAAGCGTGGGTGGATATCGGTGAACTGGAGGACTACCCCTCCAACACCATCCCCGGCTTTTACGAACGCCTGACGGAATGGCTGCCGACGCTGATCGAGCACCGCTGCAGCCCGGGGGTCCGGGGCGGTTTCCTGTCGCGCCTGAAGGAAGGCACCTGGCCCGGCCACATACTTGAGCATGTCACCCTGGAACTGCAGAACCTGGCCGGCTTGCGCGGCGGTTTCGGCAAGGCCCGGGAAACCTCCACCCGCGGCGTCTACAAGGTGGTGGTGCGCGCCTGGCAGGAACAGGTCACCCGCACCGCCCTGAACGAAGCCCGCGACCTGGTCATGGCCGCCATCGAAGACCGCCCCTTCGACGTGCCCGCCGCCATCGCCAAGCTGCGCAGCCTGATCGACAAGCACTGTCTCGGCCCCAGCACCGCCTGCATCGTGGATGCCGCCGACGACCGCGATATTCCCTACATCCGCCTGTTCGAGGGCAACCTCGTGCAGTTCGGCTACGGCTCGGCCCAGCGCCGCATCTGGACGGCCGAGACCGACCGCACCAGCGCCATCGCCGAAGGCATTTCGCGCGACAAGGACCTGACCAAGGAACTGCTGTCGACCTGCGGCGTGCCCGTGCCCGAAGGCCGCCTCGTGCGCAGCGAGGACGACGCCTGGGAAGCGGCCGAGGACATCGGCCTGCCGGTGGTCGTGAAGCCCTATGACGGCAACCACGGCCGCGGCGTGTTCACCAACCTGACCACGCGCGAGGAAGTGGTGTCGGCCTACCGCGTGGCCGTGGACGAAGGCAGCGGCGTGATCGTCGAACGCTTCGTGCTGGGCAACGAACACCGCCTGCTGGTCGTGGGCAACCGCATGGTGGCCGCCGCCGCCGGCGAACCGGCCTGGGTGACGGGCGACGGCAAGTCCACCATCACCGAACTCATCGACAGTCAGATCAATACCGACCCGCGCCGCGGCCGCACCGAGAACCACCCGCTGAACCCGGTGCGCCTCGATTCCGCCGCGCGGCTGGAAATCGCGCGCCAGGGCCTGTCGGAAGACAGCGTTCCGCCCGAAGGCCAGCGCGTGCTGGTGCAGCGCAGCGGCAACGTCGCCTTCGACGTCACCGACCGCGTGCACCCCAGCATCGCCGCCACCGTGACCCTGGCCGCGCGCATCGTCGGCCTGGACATCGCCGGCGTGGACCTGGTGGCCGAGGACATCTCGCGCCCGCTGGACGAACAGCGCGGCGCCATCGTCGAAGTCAACGCCGGCCCCGGCCTGCTGATGCACCTGAAGCCGGCCGACGGCACGCCGCGCCCGGTGGGCCGCGCCATCGTCGACCACCTGTTCCCTGAAGGCGATGCAGGCCGCATCCCCATCGTGGGCGTGACCGGCACCAACGGCAAGACCGTGGTGGCGCGCCTGGTTGCCCGCCTGCTGAGCCTGTCCGGCAAGCGCACCGGCCTGGCCTGCAGCGAAGGCCTGTACCTGGACCGCCGCCTGGTGCAAAAGGGCGACCGCGCCGATTTCGCTTCCGGTACGCGCCTGCTGATGAACCGCAACGTGGATGCCGCCGTCATCGAGAACGACAGCGGCGTGATCCTGGGCCAGGGCCTGGCCTATGACCGCTGCCAGGTGGGCGTGGTCACCAACATCGACGACGCCGATCATCTCGGCGACTTCGACATCAATGAAACGGAGCGCATGTTCAATGTGTTCCGCACGCAGGTGGACGTGGTGCTGCCCGGCGGCTCCACCGTGCTGAACGCGCGCGATCCGCGCGTGGTGGAAATGGCCGAGCTATCCGACGGCGCCGTGATCTTCTTCGGCATCGATCCCGCCCTGCCCGCCATCACCGCCCACCTGCAACAAGACGGCCGCGCCGTATTCGTGCGCGACGGCGGCATCGTGCTGGCGCAAGGCACCCGCGAGGAACGCCTGGCCACCGTGGCTTCGATCCCGCTGACCCATGGCGGGCGCGTCGCCTTCCAGGTCGAGAACGTGCTGGCCGCGGTGGGCGCGGCCTGGGCGCTGGACATTCCCGTGGAGCTGATCCGCGCCGGCATCGAAACCTTCGACATCGACCAGGCCGACGCTCCCTGGCAGTTCACGCTGTTCGAACGCAACGGCAGCACCGTGGTGGTCGACGACGTGCACAACGCCTCGGCGCTGCGCCCCCTGATCGCCGCCATCGACCAGTTCCCGTCGACCACGCGCGCCGCCGTCTATTCGGCCGGCGCCGACCGCCGCGACGCGGACCTGATCGAACAGGGCAAGCTGCTGGGCGACGCGTTCGACCGCGTGGTGCTCTACGACGACCTGACCGTGCGCAGCAAGCGTCCCGCAGGCGAAGCGCGCGCGCTGTTGCGCCAGGGCCTGGCGCAAGGTTCCCGCGTCAAGGACATCCAGGACGAGCCCGACCACGGCAAGGCCATCCAGAGCCAGCTCGACGCCATCGCCGCAGGCGACTTCGTCCTGCTGCAGTCCGACGAAGCCTTCTCCGGTCCCACCATCGACCTGGTCCGCCGCTGGATTCAGCAATACTGACAATATCTGCGCGCGCCCTCGCACCAGCGGGGCGCGCGTGAGCTAGACAGGAATACCTGCCATGGAAGTTTCCCGTATCCGAGCACTGCGCGGCCCCAATCTGTGGAGCAAGAACACCGCGATCGAGGCCATCGTTTCCTGCGCCGACGCCGAATGCTCCATCGACAACCTGCCTGATTTCGAAGCACGCCTGCGCGCCCGTCTGCCGCAGACCGGGCTGCTGCGCCCGGAAGGCCATCAGGGCGCGGTCTCCATCGCGCACGTGCTGCAGATCGTGGCCCTGACGATGCAGGCGCATGCCGGCTGCCCCGTCACGTTCGGCCGCACCGCCTCCACCATCGAGCCTGGCGTGTTCCAGGTGGTGGTCGAGTACAGCGAGGAAGAAGTCGGCAAGCTGGCGATGGAACTGGCGCAAGTGCTGGTGCGCGCCGCGCTGGACGACACGCCCTTCGATCTCGCCGACGCCTTGAAGCGCCTGCGCGAACTCGACGAAGACGTGCGCCTGGGACCCAGCACCGGCTCCATCGTCAACGCCGCCACCGCCCGCAACATCCCGTACCGCCGCCTGACCCAGGGCAGCATGGTGCAGTTCGGCTGGGGCAGCAAGCAGCGCCGCATCCAGGCCGCCGAAACCGACCTGACCAGCGCCATCTCCGAGTCCATCGCACAGGACAAGGACCTGACCAAGATGCTGCTGGACGCCGCCGGCGTGCCGGTGCCCATGGGCCGCTCGGTGACCACCGCCGAAGAAGCCTGGGCCGCCGCCGAGGAACTGGGCGGCCCGGTCGTGGTCAAGCCGCGCGACGGCAGCCAGGGACGCGGCGTCGCCGTCAACATCGAATCCCGCGAGCGCGTGATCCAGGCCTTTGAAGTGGCCGAGGAAATCAGCTCCGAAGTCATCGTCGAACGCTACATCCCCGGCCACGACTTCCGCCTGCTGGTGGTCGGCGGCGCACTGGTCGCGGCCTCGCGCCGCGATCCGCCGCAAGTCACGGGCGATGGGGTGCAGACCATCCGTCAACTGGTGGACCAGGTCAACGCCGATCCGCTGCGCGGCGACGGCCACGCCACCTCGCTGACCAAGATCCGCTTTGACGACATCGCCCTGGCCACGCTCAAGAAGCAGGGCTTCGAGGCCGATTCCGTGCCGCCGTCCGGCACCCTGATCTTCCTGCGCAACAACGCCAACCTCAGCACCGGCGGCTCGGCCACCGACGTGACCGACGAAGTGCACCCGGAAATGGCCGCGCGCGCGGTGTCGGCGGCCCGCATGATCGGGCTGGACATCTGCGGCGTGGACGTGGTCGCCGAAAGCGTGCTCTACCCGCTCGAAGACCAGAACGGCGGCGTGGTGGAAGTGAACGCCGCCCCCGGCCTGCGCATGCATTTGAATCCGTCCTTCGGCAAGGGCCGCGCCGTGGGCGAGGCCATCATCGCCAACATGTACGCGGACGGTGACGACGGCCGCATCCCGGTCGTGGCCGTGGCCGGCACCAACGGCAAGACCACCACGGTGCGCCTGACCGCCCACATCCTGGGCGTCGCCGGCAACCGTGTCGGCATGACCAACTCCGACGGCGTCTATGTCGACAACCTGCGCATCGACACCGGCGATTGCAGCGGTCCGCGCAGCGCCCGCAGCGTGCTCATGCACCCGGACGTCGACGCAGCCGTGTTCGAAACCGCGCGCGGCGGCATCCTGCGCGAAGGCCTGGCCTTCGATCGCTGCAACGTGGCCATCGTTACCAACATCGGCATGGGCGACCACCTGGGCCTGGGCTACATCAGCACGGTCGAAGACCTGGCCGTGGTCAAGCGCGTGATCGTGCAGCACGTGCACCCCACCGGCACCGCGGTGCTGAACGCGGCCGACCCCATCGTGGCTGAAATGGCGGCAAGCTGCCCGGGCTCCATTACCTACTTCGCCGAAGACCGCAATCATCCCGTGCTGGCCACGCATCGCGCCCAAGGCCTGCGCTGCGTCTACCGCGACGGCGACTCCATCGTCACCGCACAGGGCGGCGAAGAAACCCGCTACCCGCTGGCCGCCATTCCGCTCACGCGCAACGGCACGATCACCTTCCAGGTGGAAAACGCCATGGCGTCGATCGCCGCTGCCTGGGCGCTGGGCCTGGACACGGACATCATCCGCCGCGGCCTGGCCAGCTTCGTCAATGACGCCCAGACCGCGCCCGGACGCTTCAACGTGTTCGATTACCGCGGCGCCACGGTCATCGCCGACTACGGCCACAATCCCGATGCCATCCTGGCCCTGGTGCGCGCGGTGGACGCCATGCCGGCCAAGCGCCGCTCCGTGGTCATCAGCGGCGCGGGCGACCGGCGCGACGAAGACATCCGGATGCAGACCGAGATCCTCGGCGAAGCCTTCGACGACGTGCTGCTCTACCAGGACCAGTGCCAGCGCGGCCGCGCCGACGGCGAAGTGCTGGCCCTGTTGCAGCAAGGCCTGGCCAACGCCACGCGCAGCAAGCACGTCGAAGAGATCCACGGCGAGTTTCTCGCCATCGACACGGCGCTGGCGCGCCTGGGCGCAGGCGACCTGTGCCTGATCCTGGTCGACCAGGTCGAAGAAGCGCTGGATCACATCGCGCGCCGCATCGCGCAGGCCTGAGCCGCACGCGGTTCCTGAAGGACAAACGGGGCGCCCAAGGGCGCCCCGTTTGCATCAGCGCGCGCCGGTCAACTGCTGGACGACACTACGGGCGCGGCGGCCTGATAGCGGTCCGTCACGTGCGTGCATCCGAGCGCGGCCATCGCGGCCAGCGTCAGCAAGATAGCGCGGCAAAGTCGTTGCGTCATGCGAGTTCCTCTTTCCATATTCCGTGGCCGAACCTGCTTGCGGGTTCCGCGGACACTATACCGGCGCGCCCGCCGGCAAGCCAAGCGCGCATGCCCGCGTCCAGCCTTGCAGATCCAGTTACCAGCCTCCCTCAAAAGGGGACAAGACATTGCCGGAATGTAACTACGGGATCTAGTGCGCCTGCAATCCCTACCCGCCGGAAACCGGGCCATTTCGCCGGCGCCGGGCCGTTACATTTGCCCACAGCCAGGTTTGACGGCCATGCCGCGGACCCGTACGGTAAGTGCATGGCCTGGACGGAATCACTTGAACCGACAGGCCCTAGCTGATCAGTGTCCCACTCAACCGCGACAGCCCGGTTTACAGGCCGCAAACCGGATGCCGCTAGCAAATGGAGAGGTCACCATGAACAACGACATCATCGCTGGCAAATGGAAGCAACTGACGGGCAAGGCCAAGGCCGCCTGGGGTGAGCTCACCGATGACGAGCTGACCCGCACCGAAGGCAACGCCGAACGTCTGGCGGGCCTGATTCAGGAGCGTTACGGCAAGACCAAGGAGCAGGCCGAAAAAGAAGTCCGTGACTTCTTCGACCGCAATCCTTGATCCGATAAACCACCAGGAGAAGCTGACATGTTGCATTACGCCGTAGTTTTCTTCGTCATCGCCATCATCGCGGCTGTCCTGGGCTTCGGCGGCATCGCCGCCGGCGCTGCCGGTATCGCCAAGATCCTGTTCTTCGTCTTTCTGGTACTGGCGCTGCTGTCCATCCTCGGCGGCGCATTCCGCAAGAAATAGAACTCGCACCCAAGACACTACCCCATCCTCGCGTCCCGACGCGCTGAACCACTAACAAGGAGCATGACTATGGAATTCCGCAAGCTGATCGCCGCCGCTGCACTGGGCACGGGCGCCGTCTTCACTTCCATGGCTTTTGCCGCCGACGACGGCAAGCCGAAACAGTCCGTGGGTGAGTACGCGTCCGACGCCACCGTGACCACCAAGGTCAAGGCCGCCATCGTGGCCGACAAGCAGCTGAGCGCGCTGGACATCGCCGTGGAGACCAATGCGGGCGTCACCAAGCTGACGGGTACCGTCGGCACCGCAGCCGAAGCCGATCATGCCGCCACCGTGGCGCGCGGCGTCGAAGGCGTCAAGCAGGTCATGAACAACATCAAGGTCGACCCGGCCAAGAACAAGAAGTAACCCCAACCGGGCTGTTGCGGCCCGTTCTTGAAATACAAGGCGGCGCCTGTGTCCGACACAGGCGCCGCCTTGTTTTGCGCCGCTACCCGCGGCGCTCCGGATCAGATGTTCACCACGCCCCGGCCTATCTCCAGCGCCCGTCCGCCCACCTGGATCCGGCCGTCGGCCTGGACGTCCAGCAACAGCCGGCAGGGCCTGCCCATCTGGTCGCCCTGCTCCACCAGGATGCTGGCGGGCAAGGGACGCTTTTGATGCAGCAGCCAGCCGCCCAGATTGGCGCAGGCGGAACCCGTGCCGGCGTCTTCGTTCACGCCGCCGCCCGCCTTGGCGTAGAAATAGCGCGCCACCACCACCTGGCGGCCATCCTGCTGCCGCTCGTCGTCGAAAGCGTAGGCATACATGACCTTGCGGCCCAGGCTGTTGGCCTGCCAGCGGTCCAGCCGCGAGGCATCGGGCGCAACACGGCGCACCGCGTCGACGCTGGCCAGCGGCACCAGCAGCTGATCGGCGCCGGTGTCCAGCCAGATCGGATCGTCCAGCAGATCGCTTGCATCCAGGCCCAGCAGACTGGCAATTTCGCCTCGTTCCAGCGCGGGCGCGGCGGTGCGCACGCCATCCGGGCACGGCGCGGTAAAGGTCCAGGCATCGCCGCGCGCCGTCACCGGCACCACGCCGGCAGCGAACTCCAGCGTCAACGCATCGCCCGTCTGCCGCAAGTCACGCACGACCTGCGAGGTGCCTATGGTGGGGTGGCCCGCGAACTTCATCTCGAAGCCCGGCGTAAAGATGCGCACGCGCGCTGCCGCCTTGTCGGACGGCAGGATGAAAGTCGTTTCGGACAGATTGAATTGCGCCGCCAGATTCAGCATGGTGGCGTCGTCCATGCCGCGCGCGTCTTCGAACACGCAGAGCTGGTTGCCGCTGAAGGTGGAGGAAGCGAAAACGTTGAGCAGGCGGAAAGCGTAGGAGGCCATGGCGGTAGCGATAGTTGAAAACGTATGCGCCGGCTCAGGCCGGCGCGTTTCCCACTTTATCGCAAGCCTCGGACCCGGGCTACCAGACCGCGAAGAACAATACCCAGGCCAGGCAGAACGGCGCCAGGCCGGCCGCCAGCACCAGCCAGGCCAGCCCCTTGCGCCAGCCGCTGGCTTGGCGCGGCTTGAGCAGGCGCGCAAACAGGCGCAGCGTCCACAGCACCGCCAGGCTCAGCAGCGTGAAGCGCACGGGCGCGGCCCAGGCGGCCTGCATCCCTTCGTGCTTGAGCAGGTTGACGGTAGTGGCCGACAGGCCCAGGAACACGCCAATGCCGGCGGAAGGAATCAAGGCCTGCGCCAGCTTATGCAGGCCAGGACGACCCCAGCGCGTCGCGGGTTCGCCTTCCACCGGCGCGGCGGGCGCCAGGCGGTCGGCGATCCACAACGACAGGAAGGAAGCGCCGCCGACACAGATCGTGGCGCCGACGACGAACATCAGGATGCCGGCGCCATCCAGCCACGAGAAGCTGTCGTTCACTTCCGGGTAATGCGTCAGGATGAACCAGGGCGCGTTGTCCAGCAGCGGCCACATGATGTCGTGTTCGACCAGCCAGGTCGCGGCCCACTGCTTGGCGGTCACGTACCAGGGGCTGGCGCTCCAGAGGAAGGCGCCGATCGCGATGCCCATCAGGCCGAAGCACAGCAGCGCGGTCTGCCACGGATCGCCATGGGTGACATGCACGATTTCTTCTTCAGGCGAACGCGGCGTCAACTCGATCGCGCCGCGATAGCCGCTGCAGCGTCCGCAGACATGGCAGTCGCCCGCGCCCTTCATGTGGCGCAGCGGTACCAGCGGCGCACAGTTGATGGGCTCGATGCGGATGACCGGATGGCGCCACTTCTCTTCGTCGACCTTGAAATGCCAGGGAGCCAGCTTGGCCAGCAGGTTGAAGACGCCGTTGACCGGGCACAGATACTTGCACCACACGCGCTTGCTGCGGCCGTAGCGCCAGCCGACGATCATGGCCGCGACCGTGGACCCGCCCAGCACCGCCAGTACCGCGAGCGGATACTGATAGACGCTGACCAGTTGGCCGTAAACGGTGGTCAGCGCGAACGCGACGAAAGGCCAGCCGCCCCAGCGCATCCATTTCGGGATGGCGTGGCCCTGGCCGCGTTCGCTGGCCCATTCGGTCAGCATGCCCTCGGGGCATAGCCAGCCGCACCAGGCCCGGCCCAGAATGGGCATGGAGATGAGCACGAACGGCCACCACACGCCCCAGAACGCGAACTGCGCGACGATGGTCAGATTGTTGAACACCGAGGCCGCATTGTCCGGCAAAGGCAGGATCGCGGGCACGATCAAAAGGAACGCGTATATCGCAACAATGCCCCACTGCAGCTTGCGCAACAGCGGGGCATGGTCACGGAGGAAGTCGGCGATACGGGAGGTCGCCCTCCCGAGTGCAGCTGCCATGGTCAAACCTTCAAATATTCAGTCCGGCAACAGTCGGGTTCAGGAAGCGCTGCGGGCGGCGGCGGCAGCGCCTGCCGGCTTGCCCCCCACCCAGCGCAGCAGCGCCCACACAATGATCCAGTAGGCCGCCCACAACAGCACCGAGCTCAGCGCAGGCAGCGCGCGGTAGCCGGCAAAGTCGGCCAGGATCTTGCCCACGCCGGTGCTGTCGCTCAGGAGCCAGGAGCTGTCCCAGACCGGATCCACGATGGTCGGGAGTACGTCCAGCGAAATCAGGTGATCCAGGCCGCCCACCAGCAGCGAACCGGCCAGCAGCAGCAACAGGATTTCGGTCACGCGGAAGAAGCGGCGCCAGGTGATGAGCTTGCCGCCCAGCTGCAGCAGCCAGAACGTCAGCAGCGCCACCGCGAAACCAGCCACGCCGGCCAGCGCCAGCATCAGCATGTCGCTGCCGCCCTCGCCCGCCGACACGGTGCCGTACAGGAACACCACGGTTTCGCTGCCTTCGCGCGCCACGGCAATGGCCACCAGCACGAACAGGCCCCACCAGTTGTCGTTGGCGACGGAAGCGCGCGCCCCGCCTTCGAGTTCGCCCTTTAGCGTGCGGCCGTGCTTCTTCATCCACACGACCATCTGCACCACCAGTGCGCATGCGGCCAGCGACATGATGGCCTGGAACCATTCCTGGCCTTCGTCGCTGAGCCAGGTGGACACGCCCAGCAGCACCAGCGCCAGGGCCACGGCCAGCGCCAAGCCTGCCGCGACGCCACCCCACAGGTAGTTCAGGCCGCGCTTGCCCTCGGGCGTGGAGCGCAGCCAGGTGTAGAGAATGCCCACCACCAGCATGGCTTCGACGCTTTCACGCCAGACGATAAAGAGGACCTGTTCCATATATTGCTACCGCTTATTCCTTGGGCTTGACGACCAAGGTGCCTTTCACGCTCTGGTGAAAATCGTCGAAAAAGGGATATTCGCCGGGGCGGGAAATAGTGATCACCACGAAAGACTTCACGCCCGGCCCCAGGACTTTTTCCTTGCGCAGCGGAATGCTTTCGAATTCCACCGGCTCGTTGCTCTCGTTGATGAGCTCGATCTTGAACCGGCCCGCCGGCACTTCCAGCGTGGCCGGTTCGAACGTCCCGTTCGGCTTGAAGGTCAGCGTGAACGTGGGCAGTTCGTCAGCCTGCGCGGATGCCGCCCCGGCCAGGCCCGCCAGGCCGATCAGCAATGCGGCGGCAACGCGTAGCAGGCTGCGCACGATCAGTAGCCGCCCTTCTTGCCGGTGCCGGCGTAGACGAATTCATATTCCAGATCGAAGGGCTCGAACCACGGGCCCACGCCGGTTTCCTTGTCGATGTGGCGGCCGAAGTGGCTCATCTTGTCCTCGGTCGGCGGCAGGATGGTGTACTTCAGCTTGTACTTGCCCGGTCCTTCCAGCTTGATGTTCTCGCCGTAGTGCGGACCGTCGTTGGCGACCATGGGCATGAAGGTGCCCTTCTGCACGTTCTGGCTGCCGACCTTCTGGATTTCGTACTTCACGACCAGGTAGGGCACCCACTCGCCTTCAGGGAAGCCCGTCTTGTTGCCGGCGGTGGCGTGAATGTCGGCCTCAAGGTGCACATCCGAATCCTTGGCCGGACGCATCATCCCGGGGGGGTCCATTTCGATCGGCTGCAGGTATACCGCGCCGATTTCCATGCCGCCCTTTTCCACCGGCTTGCCGATGGGGTATTCGGCCGCGTTCGCGGCGGAAACGCTCAGGGCGACGATGGCCAGGGCCAAGGCTTTCTTGATCATGTGCATAATCCTTGAGTCACGAATGAGACGACGGCTCTTAAAATACAAACAAGAACCGTTTTCATTAATGTAACCAAATCAACTGACAGAACCCTGAACCTCGGGCCAGGGAAATCTGCGGATCATTGCGTTTGATCAAGCGGTGAAAGAGGTGCGGCCCCGGATGACTCAGAGCCCGAGAAACTTGAACGGCGCCGAGGGCTGGAAGTCGCGCGTGGCGTCGCCCGCAAACGTGTGGCGCTGATCCGGCCCCAGGTCCAGCTTCAGCACCTTGCCGCTTTCCGGGCTGAAATCGAGGGCCTTCAGATCCACCCAGAACGTGTTGGGCGTCAGGGCCGACTCAAAAAAATACAGTTTGCGCTGGTGGTCGAAAACGGTGCGCCAGCGGGTGGACGAGATATTGGGCTGTCCGGGCGTACTGATGCCGTAGGGTACGGAGACGTTGCGTATCACGCTGAAGACGCTGGCCAGCGCCTTGTTGGGATCGGGATCCTTGGGGATGGCGTTGATGTAGAACGATGCCCGCACGAAACGATCGGCCGCGCGGTTGGTGCCCGGCAACATGGTAGTGCCGCCGATCTGCTGCCAATAGGCATCGAGCGCGAGCTGCTGTTCGAACTGAGGCGAGTTGGTCATCACCTGGTAATCGCGGCTGTGGTGGATCACCTGGCGTCCGCCGATGTATTCGACGATGGCGCTGTCGCCGCTGGCGTCCGAGATCGACAGGTGCAGCGTCGTCAGGCGGTCCTCGCCGGGCACGTTGTCCGAGACGATGGTGTAGGGTTCCTGCTCCAGCGCGGCCACGGCTTCCTTGACGGTGGCGTAGTTGTCCAGCACGTACTGCGCCCACGCCGCGATGGTCAGGCCGGGCTTGCCCTTCGCGTCGAATTGCGGGTACTGCGATTCGGCCAACCACAGCAGATTGGCGCTCAGGCCCGCTTCGTTCACACCGTCGGTGGTGGAGACGTCATACCCGGACGTGACCACGCTGCCGTAGCGCGAAGTCCAGCGCAGGGAGTTCGGGCCGGCCTCGCCGCTGCGCGCCATGCCGCGCGGCAATACCCACAGGTTGCTGGTGATGTCGTTCTTCCAGTCCATGGAGCGCGCGGTAACGACCTGCTGGTTGGCGCCATGGAAAACCACGCGCGTGCAAGCCCAAGCGGCGGGCGACGCGGACACGGCCGTCAAGCCGGCCAATGCCGCGCAGGCCAAGCGGGAAAACGCCTTGTTCAGTCTCATGCTTGCACTCCTGGGGTCGGTTCTTTTGCATGCCGCGCGAGCAAAAGGCCGCGCGCGATGATGAAAAAACACCCCAAGAACCGGATCTCCGTCCGGCTTTTGGGGTGTTGATCGATGAGGCGCGCGCCTGGCGCGGCCCCGCCGTTACTTGCGTCCGGGACCTTGCGTGCCGCCGGGCGTGAACGGGAAGGTCGAGAACATGGCGCGGGTCTGATCCTGCATCTGGTCCTGCATCTGCACGAACAGATTCTTGCTCTGGTCGATGTAGTTGTTCATCATGTTCTGCAGCATGGGCGTCTGCACGTTCATGAACTGGGTCCAGGCCTCGGGGCCGAACTGGCTGCCGTACAGGCCCTTGGACTGTTCCGCCATGCGTTGCTGGATTTCCATGAAGGCCTGGATGTTCTTTTCCAGGTAGGAACCCATGATGCCCTGCATGGCATGGCCGTAGAAACGGATGATCTGCGACAGCATGTTCGACGAGAACATGGGCATGCCGCCGCTTTCCTCTTCAAGGATGATCTGCAGCAGGATGCTGCGCGTCAGGTCTTCGCTGCTCTTGGCATCGACCACCTGGAATTCTTCGTTTGCCAGGACCAGTTGCTTGACATCTGCCAGGGTGATGTAGGTGCTGGTCCGGGTGTCGTACAGGCGACGGTTGGGGTACTTTTTAATCAGGCGCAGGCTGGCGCCGGTTTGTGCTTGCGTCATGGTTGTCCCCGGATCGGGCGATCTCTAAGGCTTCGGATAGGGTTAGTGTAATCCGGAGGGCCCTCTCCCCGAGGCCCTCCGGCGCCGACGGGCCGCCCGCTGGCGGTCCGCGATGGGTCAGCCCATGTGCAGGCCGCCATTGAGCGAGAAGTCCGCGCCCGTCGAAAAACCGGACTCGTCCGAGGCCAGCCACGACGTCATGGACGCGATTTCTTCCGGCGTGCCAAGGCGGCGCACCGGAATGGTGGCGACGATCTTTTCCAGCACGTCGGGGCGGATGGCGCGAACCATGTCGGTGCCGATGTAGCCGGGCGAGATCGTGTTGACGGTGACGCCCTTGCTGGCGACTTCCTGGGCCAGCGCCATGGTGAAGCCATGGATGCCGGCCTTGGCGGTCGAATAGTTCGTCTGGCCGAACTGGCCTTTCTGCCCGTTCACCGAGCTGATGTTGATGATGCGCCCCCACTGGCGTTCGACCATGCCGTCGATCACCTGTTTGGTCACATTGAACAAGCTGTTCAGGTTGGTGTCGATGACCGCGCGCCAATCGTCCGCGCTCATCTTGCGGAACAGACCATCGCGGGTAATGCCCGCGTTGTTGACCAGCACGTCGACCGGGCCCAGCTCCTTCGTGACCCGTTCGAAGGCTTCCACCGTGGAGTCCCAATCGGACACGTTGCCCACGGATGCGTAGAACGTGTAGCCCTGCGCTGCCTGCTCATCCAGCCATTGCTGGTAGTTGCGGCTGGGGCCGCAACCTGCCACCACGCGAAAGCCATCCTTGGCCAAGCGCTGGCAAATAGAGGTGCCGATACCGCCCATCCCGCCTGTTACGTAAGCCAGTTTTCCGCTCATTGGACTTCCTCCTGTGTGCGACGGACGCCTCGTTAATTAACCTTCTTCGCGTCTGGGCCTAACCGCTGGTCGCGGTTTCAGGCTGCCCGGACTTTCACATACCTGCCAGGCGCCGGCTCTATCGGCCGGTACTTGGCATTGCCCAATTTTTCGCGCGCCTTGACCTGCTTGCCCGAGTGGCCCGACAACCAGCCGGCCCAATCGGGCCACCAGCTGCCCGGCGTCTCGACGGCCTGCGCGAACCATGTGTTCGGATCGCCAGGCAGATGATGGCCTGACTGTTCAAGCTTGTCAGCCGCCCAATAGCTGCGGCGCTTCTTCGCCGGAGGGTTGACCACGCCAGCGATGTGGCCGGATGCCCCCAGCACGAAGCGCTGCGGTCCGCGCAGCACCTGGGTCGACGCATACGCCGAGACCCAGGGCACGATATGGTCCTCGCGTGACCCGAAGATGTACGCTGGCATTTCCAGGCGCGTCAGGTCCAGCGGCAGGCCCGCGGCATGCGCGCGGCCCGGTACCTTGAGGTTGTTCTCCAGGTAGGTATTGCGGAAGTACCAGGAGAAGAACGGGCCAGGCAAATTGGTGCTGTCGCCATTCCAGAACAACAGGTCGAACGCGGGCGGCTTCTGGCCTTTCAGATAGTTGCCGACCACATAATTCCAGACCAGCTCGTTGGGCCGCAGGAACGAGAACGTGGTGGCGAGATCGCGCCCGGGCATCAGCCCGCCCTGCCCCAATTGGTGGTCGCGCAGCAGCGCGTGGGCCTCGTCGACGAAGACGTTCAGGATGCCGGTATCGTGGAAATCCAGCAGCGAGGTCAGCAGCGTCAGCGATGCGACCGGATGCTCGCCGCGCGCCTCGGCCAGGGCCAGCGCGGAAGCCAGCATCGTGCCGCCCACGCAGAAGCCCAGCGCATTGACCTGCGGCTGTTTGGTGATGTCGCTGGCAACGCGCAGCGCCTGCAACACAGCGTCGTCCAGATAATCGGACCAAGTCGCGCGGTCCACGCCATCGGTGTCGCTGGACACCGGATTGCGCCAGGAAATCAGGAACACCGTAAAGCCCTGGTCCACCGCGTGCCGCACGAAGGAATTTTCGGGCTGCAGGTCCAGGATGTAGAACTTGTTGATGTTCGGCGGCACGATGACCAGCGGCCGTTCGTGCACGGTGGCGGTCGACGGCGCGTACTGGATGAGCTGGAACAACCGGTTTTCGAACACCACTTCGCCCGGCGTCACGGCGACGTTGCGGCCGATCTCGAACTGCGATTCGTCGGTCTGCGTGATGCGGCCTTTCTTGACGTCGCCCAGCAGATTGGCCAGCCCTTCGTTGAGCGCGCGGCCGGCGCTTTCGACGATGGATTGCTGGGCATCCGGGTTCAGCGCCAGGAAGTTCGACGGCGACAGCGCGTCGACCCATTGCATGATCGAAAAACGCAGGCGGTCGCGCATGGGCTCGCTGACTTGGGCCGCGTCGACCATGCGCGACATGGCGCGGGCCGACAGCAGATAGGTATGCGCCAGCAACAGATGCGAATGATTGGAGGCCCAGGCATCGCCCGAAAAACGGCGGTCTGGCGGCGGCGCAAGCGCGCCACGGCGGGCGTCATCGCAAAGGCGCTGCCACTCGCGGGAGAATTCGGCCTGAATGTCGGCCAGGACTTCCGGTGCCACGCTCACCGGAATGGGCCCTGCGGAGAGATTGGCATTCACTTCGACACCTTGTTATCGAAACTACGCGATTGATGTTGCATTCCGGGTCCGGGACTGTCAATGCGGGTATACAAGGAGGCCTGACAGGGTATGACGCAAGGCCGGCTGCGGGCCTTGCGCCAGATCAAACCGGGCCTAGCCAGGCCAGCAAAGCCATGCGTCCGGTTTCGCCGTCGCGGCGGTACGAGAAGAACCGATCCGCCCCCTCCACCGTGCACATCCCGCTCAAGGACACTTCTTGTACCCCGGCGCGGCGCAGGCGGAAATCAGCCAATCCGGCGAGGTCGGCCAGCCATTTTCCGGAAATGCCCGGCCGCGGCGTGAAGTACCGCAGGGTCGCGGGATCGTCCTTGGAGAAGGCGTCCAGCACGTCCTGGCCGACTTCGAACGCCTGCGGGCCGATGCCTGGCCCGACCCAGGCACGCCAGCCCGAGGCCTGCGGCGCCTTGGCGCGCATGGCCGCCAGCGTGTTCTCCAGCACGCCGCCCGACAGGCCGCGCCAGCCGGCATGCGCCGCGCCCAGCACCGTGCCTTGCGCATCGGCGATGACCACGGGCAGGCAATCGGCGACCATCACCGCCAGCACGCGGCCGGGCTGCGCCGTGACGCTGGCGTCGACCGCCGGCTCGTCCGGCAGGTCGGCCTGATCGGCATCCACCACTTCGCTGCCATGGACCTGGCGCAGCCACAAGGGTTCGGCCGGCAATGCGGCGCGCACGCGGCGACGGTTCTCGGTGACCGTGTCCGGGTCATCCCCGGCGCGGCGCCCCAGATTCAAGGTGTCGTGCGGCGCGACGCCGACGCCCCCTGCCCGGGTCGTGCAGAAGTAGTTCACGCCCGGCCATTGCGGGCCAGTCACCACCGGCAGGCCTGCCACTACGCGTTCCATGCAATCTCTTCCTGGACCAAGCTCATGTCGGGTGGCACGGCCGCGGTGAAGTCGACTTCGCCGCGGCCGCCCGGATCTTCGAAGTGCAGCGCGCGCGCATGCAGCATCTGCCGCTGCGCGCCCGCAATGTTCTTGCCGCCGTATAGCGTGTCGGCCAGCAGCGGGTGCCCCAGGCTGGCCATGTGCACGCGAATCTGATGGGTACGGCCGGTTTCCAGGCGGCACACCACTTCGGTGACGCGGCCGCCGGGATCCGCCTCGCCGCGGCGGGCGGGCATGTAATGGGTGATGGCGGGCTTGGGCGCCACCGGGCGCTCCACGCTCATGCGCACCGGGACGCGCGAATCGCGGCCGATGGGACGGTCGACCTTGCCGGCTCCGGCCAGCCAGCCGTGGGCCAGCGCCACGTACTCGCGGCCCATGCTGCGCGCCTGCAATTGACGCACCAGATGGGTCTGCGCGGTTTCGTTGCGCGCCACGACCATCAGGCCGGAAGTGTCCTTGTCCAGGCGGTGCACGATGCCGGCGCGCGCCACCTGCGCCAGTTCGGGATAGCGGTACAGCAGGCCGTTGAGCAGCGTGCCGCTCCAGTTGCCGGCGCCGGGATGCGTCACCAGGCCGGCGGGCTTGTTCACCACGATCCAGTCGGGGCTATCGGCCACGACCGCGAAATCCACGGGTTCGGGCGCGAAGGCCAGGGTTTCGGGCGCGGGCTGGGGCCAGACGGTGAGTTCATCGTCGGGGCCGACCGTCTGCCGGATCTTGCCCGGCTTGCCGTTCACGTGGACGTTGCCGGCCTCGATCCAGCCCTGCAGCCGGCTGCGGGAATGCTCGGGCATCAGCCCTGCCAGCACCTTGTCCAGCCGGTCGGCGCGCGTGCCGGAAGGCACTGTTACAAATTGCGGTTCCCCCCGCGGGTTTTCTTCGGAAATACCCAGGAGTTCGTCGTCGGAAACGAGATCCGCGCCGGAGGCTGTATCAGACATGGAGACAAATCATATAATCAGCCTTGCATGCTAACACCAAGGATACGATTCTCGTGATTCACCACTCCGCAGCTCCCTCGAATCCCGCCTCCCGAAGCGGGCCGGTCTTGCGCGTGGTTATCGCGCTGCTCGCCGTGATGGTCATCGCCGGTTGCGGCTCAAGCAACAGCAAGTACGACAAGACCACCAACTGGAGCGCCGAACAGCTCTACGCGGACGCCAAGGCGGAAATGGCCTCGGGCGGCTGGAAAGAAGCGCGCGAGCGTCTGACCGCGATCGAAAGCCGCTACCCCTTCGGCGTCTACGCCCAGCAAGCGCTGCTTGAGCTTGCCTACGTCAACTGGAAAGATGGCGAAAACGAGCAGGCCCTGGCCGCCATCGACCGCTTCCAGCAGCTTTACCCCAACCACCCCGGCACCGATTACGCCCTCTACCTGAAGGGCCTGATCAACTTCACCCCGGCCAGCGCCTTCATGAGCAGCATCACCGGCCAGGATCCCGCCGAGCGCGATCCCAAGGGCCTGCGCGCGTCCTACGACGCGTTCAACGAGCTGATCAAGCGCTACCCGGACAGCAAGTACACGGTGGATGCCGAGAAGCGCGTCGCCTGGCTGGTCAACACCATCGCCATGAACGAAGTGCACGTCGCCCGCTACTACTACGAACGCGGCGCCTACGTGGCCGCGGCCAACCGCGCGCAGACCGTCATCACCGACTTCGAAGGCGCCCCCGCCACCGAGGAAGCGCTCTACCTGATGGTCGAGTCCTACGACAAGCTCGGCCTGACCGAACTGAAGAATGACTCGCAGCGCGTGTACGACAAGAACTTCCCCAACAGCGACTTCAAGACCAAGGGTCTGAAGGCCGACAAGAGCTGGTGGAACCCGTTCAACTGACGTAACCGCCGCAGCGAAGAAAGCCCCTGCCACGACGCAGGGGCTTTTTTTTATGCCGGCGCGCCGCGCCGCAGGGCCTGCGGCGGCTGCCCGTAGATGCGGATGAAGGCGCGGCGCATGCGCTCCGTGTCGCCGAAACCCACCCGGCGCGCGATGGCATCCATGCCGGCGTCGCCCTCCTCGACCAGTTCGCGGGCAGCCTCGGCGCGCACGCGTTCCACGGCCTTGGCCGGGGTCTCGCCGGTTTCCAGCTTGAACTGGCGGCAGAACTGGCGCGGACTCAGGCAGGCCACGCCGGCCAGGCGCTCGATATCCAGGACTTCGTCCAGGTGCTGGCCCACGTGCGCCAGCACCTCGCGCATGCGTCCGCTGGCCGGCGCCAGGTCCTGCAGCGCCGAGAACTGCGACTGTCCCCCCGTGCGCCGGTGATAGACCACCATCTCGCGGGCGGTGGCGCGCGCGACCGCCTCGCCGTGGTCTGCCTGCACCATGGCCAGCGCCAGGTCGATGCCGGCGGTGATGCCCGCCGAGGTCCAGACCGCGCGGTCCTCGACGTAGATGCGGTCCGCTTCCACCGCCAGCGCGGGATGGCGCTGCTGCAGTTCGGCGGCATGGCGCCAGTGGGTGGTCACGCGGCGCCCTTGCAGGATGCCGGCCTGCGCCAGCACGAAAGCGCCGGTGCAGACGCTGGCCACGCGCCGGCCGCGAGCGTGCGCGGCGCGCAGATAGGCCAGCATGGCCGGGGCCGCCTGGGGCTCGCGCGCGCCCTGGCCGCCCGGCACCAGCACGGTGTCGGCGCGCAGGCCGCGCCAGGACCGCGTCAACACGGGCACGCCGGCCGAACAGCGGACCAGGCCTCCCTCGGCCGATGCCACGGCCACCTCATAGGCGCCCGGCACCAGTTCGGCGGCGATCTGGAAGACCGACAGCGGCCCAGCCATGTCCAGCAGCTGGAAGTTGGGTACAGGCAAAATGCAGACGCGATGGGTCATGGCATGAAATGAGGGAAAATAGTCATTCTTGCCATAGTTTCCGGCGCTAGAGTGGGGCCTGTCAATCCTCCGGACTCCCACCAGCCATGACCTCCTCCACGCGCGGCCTGCGCAATGCCCGCATCCTCGCCGTCTGCCAGGGCCTGTACATCGCGGCGATCTCCATCGACCTGACCCTGACGGCGCTGACCGGCCAGATGCTGGCGCCGCATCCGGCGCTGGCCACGCTGCCGTTCGCGCTGATCACGGTGGCAGGCGCCGCGGTCACCTGGTATGCATCGCTGCTGATGCAACGCATCGGCCGCCGCGCGGGCTTCATGCTGGGATCGCTGGCGGGCGCGGCCGGCGGGCTGATTTCCGTGGCCGCGGTGTTCGCCAGCGACTTCTGGCTGTTCTGCCTGGGCACGGCGCTGGTCGGCGTGTTCCAGGCCTTCGCGCAGTACTACCGGCTGGCCGCCGCCGACGCGGTGCCCGCCGAGGCCAAGAGCCGCGCCATATCCGTGGTCTTGACGGGGGGCGTCATCGCCGCCATCGCGGGGCCGGCGCTGGCGGCCTGGGCCAAGGACCTCTTCCCCGCCGCGATCTTCTCCGGCGCCTATCTGATGGTGGCGCTGCTGGGAGTCGCCAGCGCGCTGCTGCTGATCGCCTACCGCGACCAGGAAGCCGCCGGCGGCCAGCCCGCCGGCACGCAGGCCGCGGACCTGCCGGCCCGTCCTTTGGGCGAGGTCATGCGGCAGCCGATATTCGTCGCGGCCCTGGCCAACAACGTCGTGGGTTCGGTATCGATGATGTTCGTCATGACGGCCGCGCCGCTGGCAGCGGTCGCCTGCCAGCACAGCATCGCCGACGGCGCCAGCATCATGCAGTGGCATCTGATCGGCATGTACGCGCCGGCCTTCTTCGCCGGCGCGCTGATCAACCGGTTGGGGCTGCCCCGCGTGCTCGGCATGGGCATGGCGCTGAACGCGGCCTGCTCGGTGATCGCGATGCAATCGACTTCGCTCACGGCCTTCCACGCGGCATTGTTCTGCCTGGGCGTGGGCTGGAACTTCATGTTCGTCGGCGGCACCACGCTGCTGGCGCAGTCCTACCGGCCCGCCGAACGGGCGCGCGTACAAGGGGCCGCCGAAATGCTGCGCTATGCCACCACCGCCCTGGCCACGCTGGCCGCGGGCCCGGCGCTCGCGCGCATGGGCTGGGAAACGTTGAATGCCGCCATGCTGCCCATCGTGGGCCTGGCCGCGGTCATGACCGGTTGGTGGGCGATGTCGCGGCGGATGGAACGGGTCGCGGCCTGAGGTGGCTGCCAGGGGCGCCCGCTGGCGCGGGCGGTCCCCAGGGCCGGCTCATTGTGGCGTGAACGGCCGCTAGTCCTGCGGTTCCTGTTTGCGCCGGTAAAACGCCAGCACCTCTTCCAGTTCGCGCGTCCGCGCGAACGGCGGCAGTCCGCGCCACAGGCGCTTGCCATAAGGCTTTTCGACCAGGCGCGCGTCGCCCACCATGAGCACGCCCCAGTCCGATTCCGTGCGGATCAGACGGCCGGCGCCCTGCTTGAGCGAGATCGCGGCTTCCGGCAGTTGGTATTCCGCAAAGGGATTGCCGCCATGCGCGCGGCAGGCGCGCAGCCGCGCCTCGATGACCGGATCGTCGGGCGGCGCGAACGGCAGCTTGTCGATCGCTACCAGCGTCAGCACGTCGCCGGGCAGGTCTATGCCTTCCCAGAAACTGGCGCTGCCCACCAGCACGGGGTGCTCCAGCTTGCAGAAGCGGTCCAGCAGATCGCGGCGCGTGCCCTCGCCCTGCTTGAGCAAGGGCCATTCATGGCCGGCATCGTCGAAGGCATCCGCCAGCAGATTGGCAACCTTGTCCACCGCGCGCAGCGTCGTGCACAACACCAGCGTGCCGCCCGGGCTGGCCTCCAGCAGCGGCAGCAAGGTCTGCACGAAACGATCGAGGAACTGCGGCGACTGCGGTTCGGGCATGCCGCGAGGCACGAACAGCAAGGCCTGTTCGGGGTAGTCGAAGGGCGATTCCCATTTGCCCGTGCGGGCCTTCTCCAGCCCCAGCTGGCTGGTGAAGTGGGTGAACTCGCCGTTCACGGACAGCGTGGCCGAGGTCATGATCCAGGCCTGGCCCGGCTTGCGGTACTTGGAAAAAGCCTGCGCCACCGACAGCGGCGCCGAATGCAGGCGCACATGGTGCTGCCCGTGTTCGACCCAGCGCACCGCCGGACCGGTCCATTGTTCCGCGGCGGCCGCACCCTCCAGGATGGCGGCGGGCGTGGACAGCCCATCGCCCAGCGCCGATTGCACGGCGGGTTCGGACGCCTGGTCATCGCGGCCCCAGCCTTCGTCGGCATGGTCCGCGCCCGCCCGTCCCGGCGTGGCCCAGCGTTTCAGGCGCACCGAGATCTCGGCGCCGCTGCGCGCGGCCGCCATCAGGTCCGGATGCTTTTCGGCCACCGCGCCCAGCGCCTTGGCCGCGCCGTCCACGGCCTCGCGCAGCGCCAGCAGCGCTTCATCGAATTCCTCGGGATTGGGGATGGCCTCGAAGGTGGCCTTGCGGCCCGGCATGCGGTCCAGCGGCGCACAGACCAGCCGCAGCTCGCGCGCCGCCGTTTCCACATGGCGGCTGACGTCGCTCCATTTGGCGGCTTCGCGGGCGTAGGCCAGGCCGGCCGCTTCCAACGCGCGGCCGAAATCCAGCAGTTGGTGCGTGGACACGCTGCTACCCAGGAAGCGGGTGGCGGTGTCCGGCAGCTGGTGCGCCTCGTCGAAGATCACGGTGTCCGCTTCGGGCAGCAGATCGGTCACGCCCTCTTCGCGCAGCACCAGGTCTGCCATGAACAGGGCATGGTTGACGACCACCACGTCGGCTTCCTGCGCCTGGCGGCGCGCCTTCACCACGAAGCAATCGCGGATGCGCGGGCATTCCTGGCCCAGGCAGTTCTCGCGCGTGGAGGTCACGCGCTGCCAGATGTCGGCGTCTTCCGGCACCTGCGCCAGGTCGCCGCGGTCGCCCGTCTTGGAGATGCCGGCGAATACCTGGATCTGGCGCAACTGCTGGATTTCGGTGCGCGACTTCAGCGCGCGCTCGTCGCCCTGCAGGCGGTCCAGGTGGTAATGACAGACGTAGTTGCCGCGGCCCTTGAGCAGCGCGGCCGTCACTGGCGCGGCCAGCGCCGCGCGCACGCGCGGCAGGTCGCGGGCGAAAAGCTGGTCCTGCAAAGTGCGCGTACCGGTGGAAATCAGCACCT
The DNA here is from genome assembly GCF_014490035.1 of Achromobacter xylosoxidans. Lineage (NCBI taxonomy): Bacteria > Pseudomonadati > Pseudomonadota > Betaproteobacteria > Burkholderiales > Alcaligenaceae > Achromobacter > Achromobacter xylosoxidans. The sequence continues at coordinate 5,023,610 of NZ_CP061008.1, forward strand.
TGCCGCCCTGGATGAAGGCGGGTACAAGATAGGCCCAGGTCTTGCCGATGCCGGTGCCTGCCTCTGCCACCAAGGTGGCGCGGTCCTGGATGGCCTGCCCTATGGCCTGCGAGAGTTCGACCTGCGAAGGCCGGGGTTTGTAGCCAGGCAAGGCCGTGGCCAAAGGGCCTTCGGCATCAAAGAATTCGGAGATATCCAGGTCCAGCATAGCGAGTCAACGGTGAACCGGTGCCGGTTGCGGTTCGGGCGCCAGACACTTGGGTGGGAAAGGACCAAATGATACCCGCTGCCGGGCCGCGGATTGGCCGCCAGGCTGCCGCGAGGGGGACATATCCGTCCACCCTGGCACGTTTTGTAACAGCGGCTTATGGCACAATCCGCCCCTTGTTTTTCCTTTTTGTCGTCGTATCGAGATGTCTGAAACTTCCGCTATCACGTACGTCGCCGCCGGCGTCGACAACGCCCGCATCGTCGCGCAGCTCGCCACCGAGCTGGGTACGCGCGCCTCCCAGATCGCTTCGGCGGTGGAACTGCTGGACGATGGCGCCACCGTGCCCTTCATCGCCCGTTATCGCAAGGAAGCCACCGGCGGCCTGGACGATACCGTGCTGCGCAATCTCGAAGTGCGCCTGGGCTATCTGCGCGAACTCGAAGAGCGCCGCGGCTCCATTCTTGAATCCATCTCGCAGCAGGGCAAGCTGACGCAAGCGCTGCAGCAGGAAATCGCCACGGCCGACACCAAGCAGCGTCTGGAAGACTTGTACGCGCCGTACAAGCCCAAGCGCCGCACCCGTGCGCAGATCGCGCGCGAAGCGGGCCTGGAGCCGTTGGCCGACGGCATCCTCGCCGATCCCGCCTGCGACCCCGTCGCGCTGGCCGCGCAGTACCTGAATCCCGAAGCGTCCATCAACGACGCCAAGGCCGCGCTCGACGGCGCGCGCGACATCCTGGCCGAGCGCTACGCGGAAAACGCGGACCTGCTGGCCGACATGCGCGAGCACCTGTGGTCCACCGGGCTGATCCATTCCAAGATGGTCGACGGCAAGGAAACCGAGGGCGCCAATTTCCGCGACTGGTTCGACTTCAACGAACCGCTGCGCACCCTGCCCTCGCACCGCATCCTGGCGCTGCTGCGCGGCCGCCAACAAGGCGTGCTGGAATTGCGCCTGGGCCTGGAAGCCGAACTGGAAGCGCAAACGCCGCATCCCTGCGTGGCCCGCATCGCCGGCTTCCTGAAGCTGGGCAACGGCCTGTTCGCGCTGGACGCCACGCCGCGCGCGCGCTGGCTGGGCGAAGTCTGCCGCTGGACCTGGCGCGTGAAGCTGCTGACGGCGTTCGAAAGCGAACTGATCGGCCGCCTGCGCGAAAGCGGCGAAGCCGAAGCCATCCGCGTGTTCGCCGCCAACCTGAAGGACCTGCTGCTGGCCGCGCCCGCCGGCCCCAAGGCCGTGCTGGGCCTGGACCCCGGCATCCGCACCGGCTGCAAGGTCGCCGTGATCGACCAGACCGGCAAGGTCGTGGACACCACCACGGTCTACCCGTTCGAGCCGCGCCGCGACCGCGAAGGCACCATCAACACGCTGGCCGCCCTGGTGGCGCGCCACAAGGTCGACCTGATCGCCATCGGCAACGGCACCGCCTCGCGCGAAAGCGAGAAGCTGGTGGGCGACATGATGGAACGCTTCCCGGACCTGAAGGTCACCCGCGTGGTGGTCTCCGAAGCCGGCGCTTCCGTCTATTCGGCTTCCGAAACCGCGGCCCAGGAATTCCCCGACCTGGACGTGACGCTGCGCGGCGCCGTGTCCATCGCCCGCCGCCTGCAGGATCCGCTGGCCGAACTGGTCAAGATCGATCCCAAGGCCATCGGCGTGGGCCAGTACCAGCATGACGTCAACCAGCGCGAGCTGGCGCGTTCGCTGGACGCCGTGGTCGAGGATTGCGTGAACGCCGTGGGCGTGGACGTGAACACCGCGTCGGCCGCCCTGCTGGCCCGCGTGTCCGGCCTGAATTCGCTGCTGGCCAAGAACATCGTTGCCTGGCGCGACGAGAACGGCGCCTTCCCGACCCGCGAGATCCTGCGCAAGGTGCCGCGCTTTGGCGACAAGGCGTTTGAACAAGCCGCGGGCTTCCTGCGCATTCCCAACGGCGACAACCCGCTGGATGCATCGTCGGTCCACCCCGAAGCCTATCCGGTGGTCGAACGCATCGTCGCCAAGATCAAGGCCGAGGTGAAGCAGATCATCGGCCAGCGCGAAGCGCTCAAGGGCGTGTCGCCGTCCGACTTCACCGACGAGCGCTTCGGCCTGCCGACGGTGCGCGACATCTTCGCCGAACTGGAAAAGCCCGGCCGCGATCCGCGTCCGGAATTCAAGACGGCGCAGTTCAAGGAAGGCGTCGAAACGCTGAACGACCTGTACCCGGGCATGGTGCTGGAAGGCGTTGTGACCAACGTGGCCAACTTCGGCGCGTTCGTGGACATCGGCGTGCATCAGGACGGCCTGGTCCACATCTCGGCCCTGGCCGAGAAGTTCGTGAAGGATCCGCGCGACGTCGTGCGGGTGGGCCAGACGGTCAGCGTGAAGGTGCTGGAAGTGGACGTGGCGCGCAAGCGCGTCGCGTTGACCATGCGCCTGAACGACACCGCGGCTCCCGCCCGCCGCAGCGGCGACGCGCCCAAGGGCGGCGACCGCAACCGCCGTCCGCAGGGCGACGGCGGCCGCGCCGGCGCCGGGGCCGGCGCAGGCATGAACAGCGCCATGGCGGACGCCTTCGCCAAGCTCAAGCGCTGAGCAAGCACCGCCCCACGGAAAACCGGCGCCTGATGCGCCGTTTTTTTTTTGCCTAGGGCTTACCCGTAAAGAGACGGGTTACTTGCGTAGTCTCAAGCCAAACCTATCAAAAATGATAGAAAATATCTAATTGTGTCCAAATAATAAAACCCGGCGGCGCCAGGCCGCAAGGCGGCACAAGCCCCCCGCGAGCAGGCGCGCCATGGCGCGCAGCGCCTGCCGGGGAGCAGCACAAGAACAACAGCGCCCTGCCCCGAACGACCGGAGATCCGCCCCGCCATGTCCCATACCATCACGCTTGCCGCCAATGAAACGGCAACCCTCGCCGCCAAGGAAGCCAACGCCAGCGGCGTCTATAGCGAAATCACCCTGGGCCAGTATTCGCACCTGCTTGTCGACGGCGCCGAAGTCAGCTTCAAGCACATCACGCTGGAGCGGCTGGGCAGCCGCATCATCGAACTGAGCAATGGGGCGCAGCTGCACGTCGGCGCACTGGGATTCGCCAGCATGGGCGCCAGCATCACCTACCGCATCGGCGCGGGTTGCGCGCTGACCTTCGACGCCAGCCAATGGGACCCGGAAGTGGTCGCCAACACCACCTTCGATTTCGCCAGCCAGGGCAGCGGCACGCTGAAGTACTTCCCGTTCATCAATCCGGAATGGCTGGACTGCCCGAACGTCACCGGCTACACGGAAGGCGACATGCTGGAAATTGCCGGCCAGGGCAGCGCGCAGCGCTTCCAGGTGCGCGACGGGCGCATCGTGGCCAGCGCCCGCGCGGCCTGAACCGCCGGGCCGGCTGCGCGCCGGCCCCTTGGGTTTATTCCTGCGACAAAGACGACAGCGCGGCGCGCGCGCGTTCCAGCAAGGCGCCGGACTCGCCCTGCGCGCCTGCCGGCGCGATGGCCACGGCCACGCCGTCGATCATCGCGGCATAGCCCTGCCCGTCAGCCTGCAGCACCGCATCGGCCGGTTCCGACTGCAGGCGGCGCATCAGCGCGCCGGCTTCCTTCGGATCGGCGAAACGCTGCGACAGCAGCAGTTCCTCGCCGTCGGCGGCCAGCAGGCGGAAACGGAAGCCGCCGTCTTCATCACGGAAGCTGACGAAGCGCGCGCCCTTGCCCTTTTCCTTCTTCGGCTGTGCGGCCTTGGCGCCCGAGCCGGCTTCCAGGTTGCGCAGGCCCACGGCCTGGCGCAGTTCCTGCATGAACGGCGTGGCCAGCTTGCGCGCCTTGGCGGCGCCGGCCTGCAGAATGTCTTCGATGCGGCCGGGGTTGGCCATCAGGTCGAAGTACTTTTCGCGCATGGGCGCCAGCAGGTTTTCCAGATGGTCGTACAGCGCCTGTTTGGCTTCGCCCCAGCCCATGCCTTCTTCGAGCTGCTTGCGCAACGCGGCGGCCTGCTCGTGCGTGGCGAAGGCGCGATAGATGGTGTACAGGTGCGAGTTCTCGGCGTCCTTGGGCTCGCCCGGCGCGCGCGAGTCGGTCACGATGCGCATCACCGCCGCGCGCAGCGCGCTGGCGCCGCCTTCGAACAGCGGAATGGTGTTGTTGTAGCTCTTGGACATCTTGCGGCCATCCAGGCCCGGCAAGGTCGCCACGTCCTCTTCGATCACGACTTCCGGCAGCGTGAAGTAGTCGCGGCCGTACAGGTGGTTGAAGCGCTGGGCGATGTCGCGCGCCATTTCCAGATGCTGGATCTGGTCGCGGCCCACCGGCACCTTGTTGGCGTTGAACATGACGATGTCAGCGGCCATCAGCACCGGGTACGAAAACAGGCCCATGGTCACGCCATCGTCCGGCTCCAGGCCCTTTTCCATGTTCTGGTCCACCGAAGCCTTGTAAGCGTGCGCCCGGTTCATCAGGCCCTTGGCGGTGACGCAGTTCAACAACCAAGTCAGTTCGGGGATCTCGGGGATGTCCGACTGGCGGTAGAAGGTCACGCGCTCGTGGTCCAGGCCCACCGCCAGCCAGGTGGCGGCGATTTCAAGGCGCGAGCGCGCCACGCGGGCGGGATCGTCGCACTTGATGAGGGCGTGGTAGTCCGCCATGAAGAAGAATGCGTCCACGCCGGGCTGCGCGCTGGCCTGGACGGCGGGACGGATCGCGCCCGCGTAGTTGCCGAGGTGGGGAGTTCCAGAGGTGGTGATGCCGGTGAGGACGCGGGTATTCATGAGGCGAAGAGGCGTTTGCTAGGGGAAACGCCCAGTGTAACGTGCCGGGCGCGCGGCTACAGGACGGCCAGCACCGGCGCCGCCAGCGCGCACAGCCCGCCCGCGGTCAGCGCGGCGCGCGGCCGGAACGTCAGGAACCAGATCAGCAGCAGCCCGGCGATGCTGAGTATGCCGATCCATTCGACCGTGCCGTAGCTCCAACCCCAGACCGCCGCCGAAGCGCACAGGGACAGGGCCAGCGCCCCCCAGCCGAACAGGCGCAGGGGCAGCCGATGACGCCGCGGCAGAGCGCGGTCGAACAGGTCTTCGTAGTGGCGGTCCATGCCCAGGCACAGGGCGGAAAAGCCCGCATAGGCCAGGCAGAAGGCGGCTAGCGTCATGGCGTATCACCTCTAGGTTCGTAGGCGGGCTGGGCCGGCGCGGCCTGCGGCTGGACCGCCGGCTTGATCGCGGCGCGGCCCTTGGCGGGCGCTTTGGCGCCCACCTTGCCAGCGCGGGCCGCCTTGCGCGCCATCCAGGCCAACAGCAGCGCCCCGGCCAGGCAGGTCAGGTCGAAACCGGCCATGACCCAGTCGCCGGCGGGCAGCGACACGCCCAGATGGCGCGAGGTCGTCAGGGCATTGACCACGGGCACCAGCGCCAGGGCAACGGCTGCGGCGGCCAGCAGGTCGCGCCATTTGCGGTGCTGGAACAGGAAGGCGTAGACCAGCGACAGCCCCCAGGCGGCGAAGAAGGCGCGAGACTCCCAGAACTGTCTGCCCGGTAGGTCGACGGGCAAGAGGCGGTTGGCCCAGAAAAAGGCCGCGATCGAGATGAACAGGCCCGCGATCGTGCCGGCGTTGAGCGCATCCACCAACCGCAGCGAGAATGCTTCGCGCGCGCCCGGACGTGCCTTCTGCCGCCGTTTGGCGATCCACAGAACCAGGCCCGTGCCCACCATGGCCGTGCCCGCCATGCTGACCAGGAAATAAAGCCAGCGCAAGAACGGTTCGGCAAACAGACCCAGGTGCAGGCCGACGATGACGCCCGCCGTACGCGCCGTGGCGCCGAGTTCGTCCTCGCTTTCCCGCAGTGCGCCCGTGACGCCGTCAAAGCGCATGTAGGGCGCCAGCTTGCCGAACGACACGCCGTCGGCAGCGTCGCGCACCAGGGTCACGGTCGCGCCGGCATCGCCGGGATGGTTGACGGTGATGCGCCCCACCCGGCCGCCTTGCCAGTGTTGCTGCGCCTGCTCCACCAACGGCGCAAGCGCGATCAGCGGCGCCGGCTCGTTGCGCGCGGGCGTGATCCTGAACGACTTGAAAACGTCGTCCGAATACTGCCGCGGGCTCTCGTAGACGGCCAGGATGCCGGCCGGCATCAGCATGGCCATGAACAGCACCAGCCCGCTGAACGTGATCATCAGGTGGAACGGCAGCCCCAGCACGGACAAGGCGTTGTGGCCGTCCATCCAGGCGCGCTGCCCGCCTTTCCCGGGCCGGAACGTGAAGAAATCGGTGAAGATCTTCTTGTGGGTGATGATGCCGCTGATGATGGCCACCAACATGAACATGCCGGCGATGCTGGCCAGCCAGCGCCCCCAGGGAAATGCGGTTTCCAGTTCGAAATGGAAGCGATAGAAGAAGTCGCCGCCGCGAGTCTCGCGCGCGGTCACGGCCTGGCCGGTGGCCGCATCCAGCTTCACGCGCACGAAGCCGCGTTCACCCGGCTTGGGCTTGGGCACCTGGTAAAGCAATTGGACCGACGGCTCGCGGCCGGACGGCGGCGTGATGAACCAGCGCGTGGCGTCGGGCGCGTGTTCGGCCAGGTAGTTTTGCGCGGCGGCCACGGACTGCGCAGCAGGCGCGGGCCGCACCTGGATCTCGGGCTGCATCCAGGCCGTGATCTCGGGGCGGAAGAACGCCAGCGTGCCGGTCAGGAACATCGCAAACAGCACCCAGCCGAAGATCAGCCCCGACCAGGTATGCAGCCAGGACATGGATTGGCGCAGGCCTTCCTCGCCCGGCGCCCTTTCCACTTTCGCCTTCATGCCGCCCCCGTTGCCCGGCCGGCCAGGAACAGCGCGCCCATCAAGGCAGCGGGCAACAGCACGCCGGCCCAGGCGCGCCAGGCATTGCGCGTGGCAAAGACCCAGATCACGCCGCAGGCGTAGAACACGAAGGACAGCATCTGCGCCGTGACCACGGCGTCCGGCCGCCGCATGGGCAGCCAGATCGCCAGGCAGGCGGCGGCCGCCGACGCCAGGGCGTAGCCGCCCAGGATGGCGGCCGCCGCCCTGGAAAAGACGGCCAGACGGTAGCGCATCATGCCTGCGCCGGCAGCGGGAGCTTTCACTGGGACACGTTGAAGGTAGTGGTGGAAACGTAGCGGATCTTGGCGTAGGCACGGCCGTCGGCCTCGCCCGGCTTGTCTTCGACGTGGGCGGCTTCGAGCACGTACTGGCCGGGCCACGGCGTGGTGATCTCGATGCGGCCGTTCTCATCGCTGTGGAAGCGCTTCTCCCACTTGGGCGGGCCGAAAACGGTGACTTCCGTCTTCGCCAGCGGCTTGCCCTTGAACTGCAGCACGAAGGCGTTGGTCCCGGCCGCGACCGGCACGAGCTCCAGGTCCAGCTTGCCCTCGGTGTCCGCGCGGCCCGCCTTGGCGCCGTACTGCACCAGGGTGTCCTTGAACTGGTAGGCCTGGCGCAGACGCACGTCGCCCTTGCCCGCCGCCGCGAATTCGAGGAAGTCCGCGCCTTCGCCCGAAGTCTTCAGCGCCTTGCCGTCGGCGCCCGTCACGACCGGTGCGACCATGATCTTGCCGAGCAGGCCGTCGCGCTTTTCGCGCACATCATCCGCCCATTCCCCGAAATACGCCTTGGCCGGTCCCTCGGCGCTGCGTTCCAACCAAACAAAATGCGCCTGCGCGGCCCCTGCCGTGCTCAACAAGGCGATGGCAGCCAAGGTTCTTGCGAATGTCATTGTTGATTTCCTTTAGAGGACCGGATCGGACCAGCCCCGCGGCCCGGGTCCGATTCGGAGGGTTTAAATTATAACCATTCTCACTTCGAAATAGCGGCAAGGCTTACCAGCGATAGCGCAGGCTGGCCTTGATGGAGCGCTGGTAGCCGTACCAGCACCAGGAATCGCCCGAGCACGAGGCGATGTATTCCTTGTCGAACAGGTTCTGCACGTTCAGCGCCACCTGCATGCCCTTGAGCGACGGCGACGCGCGGCCCAGGTCATAGTCCAGCATCAGGTCGAACAACGTGACCGACGGCACCTTCAGCGTGTTGGTCTCGTTGGCATACGAGGAACCGATGTAGCGCACGCCGCCGCCCACGCCCACGCCCGCCAGCGGACCTTCCTGCAACTGGTAGCGGGCCCAGGCGGACGCCTGTTGCGAAGGCACGCCCACGGGCGTCTTGCCCTTCAGGTTCAGGCCCGCGGCGTTGGGATAGCCCTTGGAGTACTCGTTGTCCATCAAGGAGTACGCAGCCACCAGCGTCAGGCCGCGCAGGGGCTCGGTCTTGGCTTCGAGCTCGATGCCCTGCGTGCGCAGTTCGCCCGCCTGGATCGAGCATCGTCCGCCGGCCGTACCGCAGATATGGGTCGGATCCGGATCGGTGGTGGTCATGTTCTCGCGGCGGATGTCGAACGCCGCAAACGACAGCAGCGTGGCGCTGCCCGGCGGCTGGTACTTGATGCCAACCTCGTACTGATTGCCCTCGATCGGCTTGAACGGCTTGTTCTGCCAGCCCGTGCCGGACTGCGGTTCGAACGATTCCGAATAGCTGAAGTACGGCGCCACGCCGTTGTCGAAGTTGTAGATCGCACCCAGGCGGCCCGTGAACTTCTCCGCATTCAGCGAGGACGGCGCGACCCGTCCGGTGGCGATCGTGGTGGTCTCACCCACGGTGCGCGACCAGTCGTAGCGTCCGCCCAGCAACACCGACAGGCGGTCGATCTTGATCTGGTCCTGGAAGTACAGGCCGGTCTGGTACTGCTTGGAGGTTGCGTCCGACGAGAACGCCGGCACCGGGATGTTCTGATGATTGTTCGGGTTCAGCACATCCAGCGCGGGCGCGGTGCCGAAGCCGGACAGCGTGTCGGTCTTGACGTGCTGGTAGTCAAAACCCAGCAACGTAGTATGGGCGAAGGGACCGGTGTTGAAGCGCGCCTGCACGTTGTTGTCCAGCACCAGCGCGCCCACGTCCACGTCGGTCGCGATCGACGCACGCTGCTGGTAGCGGTAGGTCTTGTCGGTGTAGCCGTAGTTGTTGGTCATGGCGCCGTAGATGCTGCGGTACTGCGCTTCCGCGCGCGTCCAGCGCAGGCTTTGCGAGGCCTTGATGTTGTCGTTGAAACGGTGCTCCAGCACGTAGCCCAGCGAATAGCTCTTGCGATCGCTCTTTTCGAAGTTGGCGTCGCCGTCGTAGTAGTCGGCCGGCAGGCGAATGCCGTCGGGCGCGGAAAGCAGCGTGCGCATGGCTGGCACGCTGCCGTAGGAACCCATGTCGGGATCGCGCTGGAAATTGGTCAGCACCGTCAGCGTCGTGTCGCCGCTGGGCTTCCAGGTAAAGGCCGGCGATACGAAGTAGCGGCGTTCCTTGGTGTCCTTGACCTGGCCGTCGGACATGTAGCCCGAGCCGACCAGGCGGTACAGGAACTTGCCGTCTTCATCTACCGGACCGCCGAAATCGAAGTTGGCGCGACGGTAGTCATAGTTGCCGACCTGCACCTCGACCTCGCGCAGCGTCTCTTCCAGCGGGCGCTTGCTGACCTGGTTGACCACGCCGCCCGGACCGCCCTGCCCGTACATGACGGAGGCCGGGCCCTTCAGCACGTCCACGCGCTCCAGCCGATAGGCGTCCACCTGCGGCAAGGCGTCGCGGCCGCCGAATACCCGCAGGCCGTCCAGATACGTCGACGCCGAAAAGCCGCGCACGCTGAACTGGTCCAGGCGCGTAGCAGTGGCGCCGCGCGATTCCGTGGCCACGCCCGCGGTGTAGCGCAGCACCTGGTTCAGCGTCTGCGCGCCCTGCTCCGTGATCTGCTCGCGCGTGACGACCGATACCGACTGCGGCGTTTCGATCAGCGGCGTGTCGGTCTTGGTGGCGCTGGCGCTCACCGTCGCGACATAGCCCACCGTCGTGATCGGGCTGTCGGACAAGCCGGACACGGTCACTGGCGCCAGCGTGGGCGTGTCGCCCGCGGGCGCGGCGACCTGCACCAGGGTCCAGGTATTGCCCGATTGCGCGCGCGCCTGCAGCCCGCTGCCCGACAGGATGCGGGCAAATCCCGCGCCCACCGAATAGGCGCCGTCCAGCCCGTCCGAGCGGCGTCCCCGCACCAGCGCGGGGTCGAACGACAGGACCACGCCGGCGCTGCGCGCGAACTGCGTCAGGGCATCGGCCAAGGAGCCGGCAGCGATCTGGTAGCTGCGCGGCGCATTCGCGGAGGCGGGCGCCGGCTGCGCCCAGGACTGCGGCATGCCGGCGGCAAGCCCGCCCGCGCACATGGCGGCCAGCAGGGCCATGCGGCCGGCGGACAAGGGGGCGCGCAAGCGCGGGTGAGATGAAACGGACACAAAACTCTCCCTGTACGGTGGTATCTATCCCTGCCTTCCGTACGGGATCGGAAAACCTGCAAGCCGCAGGCAAAAAAATTTGTAACGCTCACGCCTCGCGCGGACCGACCTGCAGCCAATACTGCGTATGTCGTGTCACGCGGATGGGCAAGGTGGACTCCAGCGCCTTGAGCGCACGCTCGGCGTCGTCCAGCGGAAAGACGCCCGACAGCCGCAGGCCCGCCACCGCCGGGTCCACCCGAATCATGCCCAGCCGCTGGCGCGCCAGGTATTGCGCGAAATAGTCCAGGCGCCAGTCCTTGGCCACCACCAGCCCGTCGGTCCAGGCCAGCCGGTCGGAATCGGATGCAAGACGGCCGACGTCGCCGTGTTCTGAGAATTGCAGGCGCTCCCCGGCTTCCGCATGGGTGACCGCGCCGCCGCGCAAAAGCGCCAGACTGCCTTCGTACACGCCCACGCGCGCGCCTTCGGCGGTGCGGCGCAGATCGAAGCGCGCCTGCTCGACGCGTAGCTCGCCATGCCCCGTATCCACGCGCAGCGCCGCCATGCCGGGCCGCATTTCGGCCCGCACCAGCACTTCGCCACGCAGCAGGTCCATGCCGCGGGCATCGCCCTGCACATGCAGGCGCACCGCGCTGTCGCTGTTCAAGGTGATGTGCAACCCATCCGCCACCGCTACCGCCAGCCGCTCGCCGACGCCCGTGCTGAGGTCCGCCGCCAGCCGCTGCCACGGTGTGTGGCGGTAGGCAGCCCAGCCGGTAAAAGCCGTGCCGCCGATAGCCAGCAATCCGCGCAAAACCGTGCGACGGCCGGTCGATCGGGGCGAGGACGATGCGGAGCGCGTCAGCGCACCATGCGCCAATGCCGCCGGCACGCGGCGCGCGTCCTGGCTGATGCGCTGCAAGCGGTCCCACGCGCAGCGGTGCGCGGGGTCTTGCGCCAGCCATGCCTCACAGGACTGCCGCTCCGCCGCTCCGGCCAGGCCGGATTGCAACCGCACCCACCAGGCGATCGCCTGGCCCGCCACGGGGTCCGCGGCGGGATCCGCGGCGCTAGTCATCAAAGGCCGCGTAGCACGCGGTCATGGCGCGCACCATGTATTGCTGCACCGAACTCAAGGAAACCTCGAGCCGCCGGGCGATCTCGGGATAGGTCAGCCCGTCGAGCTGCGACAGCAGGAACGCGGATCGGGCCTTGGGCGGCAGGCCGTCCAGCAGACGGTCCAGCCGCGCCAGCGATTGCAGCTGCTCGGTTTGTTCCTCGGGGGATGGCGCATAGGCCTCGGGAATGGCGGCCAGATAGGCGAGATAGGCCCGTTCCAAGGCCGCATGCCGCTGGTGGTCCACTACCAGACCCTTGGCAATGGTGGTCAGCAGCCCGCGCGCTTCGGCGGCGCGCACCGCCTTGCGGCCCTGGATCACCCGCAGGAACACGTCCTGCGCCAGGTCTTCGGCGCGGTGCTCGCAGCCCAGCCTGCGGCGCAGCCAGCCGAACAGCCAGGAGCGATGATCGCGGTACAGGCCATCGACGGGCGCGGCGGAAGGGTCGGTGCGCGCGGCCGATGCGGACAGGAGGGTGGAAGACACGTTGGAAACTGCGGTGCTGGACCAGAAGTCTCCAAATCTTAATTGATAATGACTTGTATTACCAATTTCAACCGCGATCTGCCCGGAAAATCCGGACAGATGCGGCGCGACTACAACGACACGGTGTGGCGGCGTTCCGACTCCAGGTACTCGCGCGACTGCATTTCCAGGATGCGCGAGACGGTGCGGTGGAATTCATTGGCCAGCGCGCCTTCCGTGTAGATCTCCTCGGGTTCGCATTCGGCGGACATGATGAGCTTGACGCGGTGGTCGTAGAACACGTCGATCAGCCAGGTGAAGCGGCGCGCCTCGGAAGCCTGGCGCGGTCCCATGCGGGGTACGCCCGACAGGATCACCGCGTGGAAGCGATTGGCCAATTCCAGATAATCGTTCTGCGAACGCGGCCCGCCGCAAAGCGTGGCGAAATCGAACCACACCACCGACCCGCCCAGCGCGAGCGCGCGGATCTCGCGGTGTTCGATGTGCAGCACCGGATCCTGGGGCGGCGTATCGGCCAGGCTGTCGAACGCTTCCTGCAAAGCGTTCTGGGCACGCTCGTCCAGCGGCGTGTGATAACACTGCACCTGTTCCAGCGAGCGGCGGCGGTAGTCCACGCCGGCGTCCACGTTCATGATGTCCATGCGCGCCTGGATCAGCTGGATCGCGGGCAGGATGCGGTCGCGGTGCAGGCCGTCCGGATACAGAGTCGAGGGTTCGTAGTTGGACGTCATCACGAAGGACGTGCCGTACTCGAACAGCTTGAACAGCAGCCGGTGCAGGATCATCGCGTCGGCCACGTCGGATACGTGGAACTCATCGAAGCAGATCAGGCGGTAGCGCTTGGCCACGCGCCGGGCCACCTCGTCCAGCGGATCCTGCATACCCTTCACTTCTTCGAGTTCGCGGTGCACGCCGCGCATGAATTCGTGGAAGTGCAGGCGCGTCTTGCGCACCACGGGCACGGTGGCGTAGAAAGCGTCCATCAGGAAGCTCTTGCCCCGCCCCACTCCGCCCCACAGGTACACGCCGCGCGGCACGTCGGGGCGGTTCAGCAGCTTCTTCAGCGCGTTCGAGCGCATCGACTTGAACTTGACCCATTCGTCGAAATAGCGCTGCAGCCGGTCGATCGCCTTTTTCTGGGCTTCGTCGGGCTTGTAGCCGCGTTCGGCCAGGGCGTGTTCGTAGTATTCGCGGACGTTCATGTGGGAGCAGGAAAAGCAGAATGAAAAAAGGGCGGATCCGTGAACCCGCCCCCGTCTTGCATCGGCTATGCGCGTATCAGAAGTTCAATGCGCGCTTGTCCACGGCCAATGCGGCTTCCTTCACGGCTTCCGACAGCGTCGGGTGCGCGTGGCAGATGCGGGCGATGTCTTCGGCCGCGCCACGGAATTCCATGATGGTCACGGCTTCCGAGATCAGTTCCGAGGCCATCGGGCCCACGATGTGCACGCCCAGGACCTCGTCGGTCTTGGCATCGGCGATCACCTTGGCAAAGCCGGTGGTGTCGCCCAGCGCGCGGGCGCGGCCGTTGGCCAGGAACGGGAAGCTGCCAGCCTTGTACTCGCGGCCTTCGGCCTTGAGCTGCTGTTCGGTCTTGCCGACCCAGGCGATTTCCGGCGAGGTGTAGATCACCCACGGCACGGTGTCGAAGTTGACATGGCCATGCTGGCCGGCGATGCGCTCGGCAACCGCCACGCCTTCTTCCTCGGCCTTGTGCGCCAGCATCGGACCGCGCACCACGTCGCCCACTGCCCAGACGTTCGGCAGGTTGGTCTTGCAGTCGCCGTCCACGGCGATGAAGCCGCGCTCGTCCAGCTTCAGTCCCACGGTGTCGGCGTTCAGGCCGCCGGTGTAAGGCACGCGGCCGATCGAGACGATCAGCTTGTCGACCACCAGCTTCTGCTCGGCGCCCTTGGCGTCGACGTAGGGCACGGTGACGGACTTGGCGGTCGCCTTGATCTCGCCGATCTTGACGCCCATCTGGATGTTCAGGCCTTGCTTGGTGAAGGCCTTGAGGGCTTCCTTGGCCACCTGGCCGTCAGCCGCGGCCAGGAATTCCGGCATGGCTTCCAGGATGGTGACTTCGGAACCCAGGCGGCGCCACACGCTGCCCATTTCCAGGCCGATCACGCCGGCGCCGATCACGCCCAGCGTCTTCGGCACGGCGCCGATGTTCAGCGCGCCGTCGTTGGACAGCACGACCTTTTCATCGAACGGCAGGCCGGGCAGCTCGCGCGCCGACGAACCGGTGGCGACCACGACATGCTTGGCAACCAGGTCTTCCTCGGCGGTGCCGGTGACCTTGATGGCCCAGCCGCCTTCCACCTGGCCGGCGAACGCGCCCTTGCCATGGAAGAACGTGACCTTGTTCTTCTTGAACAGGTACAGGATGCCGTCGTTGTTCTGCTTGACCACCGTGTTCTTGCGGCCGATCAGCGTGTCGAGCTTCAGGCTGACGCCCTTGACTTCGATGCCGTGCTCGGCGAAGTGGTGGTTGGCTTGTTCGTAGTGTTCGGACGATTGCAGCAGCGCCTTGGACGGGATGCAACCGACGTTGGTGCAGGTGCCGCCGGGTGCCGGGCCGCCTTGGCCGTTCTGCCAGGCGTCGATGCAAGCCACCGACATGCCGAGCTGCGCGGCGCGGATGGCGGCGATGTAGCCGCCGGGGCCCGCGCCGATGACGACGACGTCAAATTGTTTGGACATAGTGTTCTCGCGAAGAGGTATTGAGTGGAACACGCCCCGCCCTGCGGGCCGGCATGGGGCCGGCCGGGGCGCCGCAAGACCCGAAGGTCGATCGGGCGCCGGGCCGGGGCGTCGAGATTACAGGTCCAGCAACAGGCGCTGCGGATCTTCCAGAGCGTCCTTCATGGCGACCAGGCCCAGCACGGCTTCGCGGCCGTCGATGATGCGGTGGTCGTAGGACAGTGCCAGGTAGTTCATCGGGCGGATGACGATCTGGCCGTTTTCAACCACGGCGCGATCCTTGGTGGCGTGCACGCCCAGGATGGCCGATTGCGGCGGGTTGATGATCGGGGTCGACAGCATCGAGCCGAACACGCCGCCGTTGGAGATCGAGAACGTGCCGCCGGTCATTTCTTCAATGCCCAGCTTGCCGTCAGCGGCGCGGCGGCCGAAGTCGGCGATGGTCTTCTCGATGTCGGCGATCGACAGCTGGTCGGCGTTGCGCAGGATCGGCACAACCAGGCCGCGCGGGCTGCCGACAGCGATACCGATGTCGAAGTAGCCGTGGTAGATGATGTCCTTGCCGTCGATCGAGGCGTTGATCAGCGGGAACTTCTTCAGCGCGGCAACGGCGGCCTTGACGAAGAACGACATGAAGCCCAGCTTGATGCCGTGCTCTTTCTCGAACTTGTCCTTGTACTTGTTGCGCAGGTCGATGACGGCCTGCATGTTCACTTCGTTGAACGTGGTCAGGATCGCGTTTTCCTGCTGCGATTGCAGCAGGCGCTCGGCGATGCGGGCGCGCAGGCGGCTCATCGGCACGCGCTGTTCCGGACGGCCGTCCAGCGACAGCGTCGGAGGCGCGACCGGGGCGGCGGCCTTGGCCGGAGCAGCCTTGGCGGGAGCGCTGGCGGCCAGGGCGTCGCCCTTGGTCACGCGGCCGTCGCGGCCGGAGCCAGCCACGGAAGCGGCGTCGACGCCCTTCTCGGCCAGGATCTTGGCAGCGGCGGGCGAAGCCACGCCGGCGGCAGCCGACGAAGCGGGAGCGGCGGGAGCAGCAGCGGCTTGCTCGGCGGCCTTGGGCGCTTCGGCGGCGGGCGCGGCGGCGGCAACGGCGGCCTTGCCGGCGGTGTCGATGCGGGCCAGCACTTCGCCGGAGGTGACGGTGCTGCCGTCGCCCTTGACGATTTCAGCCAGCACGCCCGAGGCGGGAGCCGGCACTTCCAGCACGACCTTGTCGGTTTCGACTTCGATCAGGATTTCGTCCGCTTCAACGGCAGCGCCCGGCTGCTTCTTCCAGGTCAGCAGCGTCGCTTCGGAGACGGATTCGGAGAGTTGGGGGACGACGACGTCGGTAATAGCCATTTTGTTTGTTCCGTAAAGTTTGTGTTCTGGTCGCGCTGCGCGGCAAGCTTCGAATCGGAATTCCAGAAACCTGCGCGCGCGGCGCGTGCATCAAGCGAGTGTTACTTCGTCAACATGACCTTGAACTTGGGCGCGAAAGCCGTGTCGATCAGGGCCTTCTGCTGCTCCTGGTGCTTGGCCAGGTAGCCCACGGCCGGCGATGCCGACGCGGCGCGGCCGGCGTAACCCAGCTTCTGGCCTTCGACCATGTTCTCGTACACGTGATGCTGAACGTAGAACCAGGCGCCCTGGTTCTGCGGTTCGTCCTGAACCCAGATCACTTCGGTTGCCTTCGGGTACTTGCGCAGTTCCGTTTCGAACGACTTGTGCGCGAACGGATACAGCTGTTCGACGCGGACGATCGCAACGTTGTCGGCGCCACGCTCGCGGCGGGCATTGACCAGATCGTAGTAGACCTTGCCCGAGCAAGCCAGCACGCGCTTGACCTTGCTGGCGTCGATGGCCTCGTCGACCTCGCCGATGACCGGGCGGAAGCTGCCGCCGGCCAGATCGGTCAGGGGCGAACCGGCGTCCTTGTTGCGCAGCAGCGACTTGGGCGTGAACAGCACCAGCGGCTTGCGGAACGGACGGATCATCTGACGACGCAGCACGTGGAAGATCTGCGACGCGGAGGTCGGCTGGACCACTTGCATGTTGTTGTCGGCGCACAGCTGCAGGAAGCGCTCGATGCGGCCCGACGAGTGCTCGGGACCCTGGCCTTCGTAGCCGTGCGGCAGCATCAGGGTCAGGCCCGACTGGCGGCCCCACTTGGCTTCGCCGGAGCTGATGAACTGGTCGATCACGACCTGGGCGCCGTTGACGAAGTCGCCGAACTGGCCTTCCCAGATGGTCAGCGTGTTGGGTTCGGCGCTGGAGTAGCCGTATTCAAAGCCCAGCACCGCCTCTTCGGACAGCACGGAGTCGATGACGGTGAACGGAGCCTGGCCTTCCGAGACGTTTTGCAGCGGAATGTAGGTGCCGTCGTTCCAGCGTTCGCGGTTCTGGTCGTGCAGCACGGCGTGGCGGTGCGTGAACGTGCCGCGGCCCGAGTCCTGGCCGGTGATGCGGATGGCGTAGCCCGAGGACACCAGGGTCGCGAAGGCGAGGTGTTCGCCCATGCCCCAGTCCAGGTTCATTTCGCCCTTGGCCATGGTGCGGCGGTCGTTCAGCAGCTTGGCGACCAGCGGGTGCACCGTGAAGCCTTCCGGCACGGTGGTGATGCGTTCGCCGATGCGCTTGAGTTCGGCCAGCGGCACGGCGGTGTCGGCCTGGTCGGTCCACTTGGCGCCCAGGAACGGCGACCAGTCGATGGCGTACTTGCTCTTGTAGTCGGTCAGCACCGGCTCGATGGTGCGCTGGCCGTCTTCCATCAGCTGGCGGTAGTCCTTGACGAGCTGATCGGCTTCGCCTTCGGCCAGCACGCCTTGCGTGGTCAGCTTGTCGGCGTACAGCTTGCGCGTGCCGGGGTGATGGCCGATGCGCTTGTACATCAGGGGCTGCGTCAGCGACGGGGTGTCTTGCTCGTTGTGGCCCAGCTTGCGGAAGCAGACGATGTCCACGACGACGTCGTGGCGGAACTGCAGGCGGTAGTCCAGAGCCAGCTTGGTGACGAACACGACGGCTTCGGGATCGTCGCCGTTGACGTGGAACACCGGCGCTTCGATCATCTTGACCACGTCGGTGCAATACAGCGTCGAGCGCGAATCGCGCGGGTCGGACGTGGTGAAGCCGATCTGGTTGTTGATGACGATGTGCAGCGTGCCGCCCGTGCCGTAGCCGCGGGTCTGGGCCAGGTTCAGGGTTTCCATGACCACGCCCTGGCCGGCGAAGGCCGCGTCGCCGTGCACCAGCACCGGCAGGACTTGCTTGCCTTCGGCGTCGCCGCGGCGTTCCTGGCGGGCGCGTGCGCTGCCTTCGACCACGGGGTTGACGATTTCCAGGTGCGACGGGTTGAACGCGAGCGACAGGTGGACCGGGCCGCCACGGGTGGACAGGTCGCTGGAGAAGCCGTTGTGGTACTTCACGTCGCCGTCGGTCAGGCCTTCGGCGTGCTTGCCTTCGAACTCGGCGAACAGGTCGCCGGGCATCTTGCCCATGATGTTCACGAGCAGGTTCAGGCGGCCGCGGTGGGCCATGCCGACCACGATTTCCTGGACGCCGTTTTCACCGGCGTGGTTCACCACTTCGTCCATCGAGGCGATGAAGCTTTCGCCGCCTTCCAGCGAGAAGCGCTTCTGGCCGACGTACTTGGTGTGCAGGAAGCGCTCGAGGCCTTCGGACTCGGTCAGCTGCTGCAGGATGTGGCGCTTTTCTTCGGCCGAGTAGGCCGGCGCGCCCAGGGTGGCTTCCAGGCGTTCCTGGATCCAGCGCTTGGCGGCGGGGTCGGAGATGTGCGTGAATTCGGCACCGATGCTGCGGCAGTAGGTGTCGCGCAGCGCCTTCAGGATGTCGCGCAGCGTCATGGTGCTGGCGGTCGTGAAGTAGGTGTTGGTGGCCGAGTAGGTCTGGTCCAGATCGGCTTCGGTCAGGCCGTAGAAGGCCGGATCGAGTTCGGGGATCGGGGGACGTTCCTGGCGCTTGAGCGGATCCAGGTCGGCCCAGCGCGAACCCAGGGAGCGGTAGGCCGCGATCAGCGACTGCACCGAAACCTGCTTGCTGGCCACGGTCAGATCGGGTTCGGCCGCGCGTTGCACGAAGGCATTGGCCTTGGCGCGTTGGGCGAACGATTCGACGATGGGAGCGTGGGCCTGGTCGCGGGTGGATTCCTGGCCGTCGGTGGCGGGAGCGTGTTGCAGCTGGTCGAAGTATTCGCGCCAGTTGTCAGGTACCGAACCGGGATTGTCGAGGTAGGCTTCGTAAAGCTCCTCAACATAAGGGGCGTTACCCCCAAAGAGATAAGACGTGGATAGAGATTCTATTTCCGAAGACATATCGCTTCACCTTTACGAGTGCTTCACTCGACACGATGCAGGAAAACCTTCCGCGACACGGGCTTCCCGTTAAGCGGATAGCAGGGGCAGAAGGCGCGTACAAGCCTTAAAAGCCGTATGGGATAAGAGTATAGCCCTTTGAGTTTAAGGACGTCTTCTTGCGTTTGCGTGACGCAAAAGCGCATTCGGAATGCCGTCATGCAGCATTGGAATGTCCAGGCAACCCCTTCCATTGCGCCGTCTACTCGCATTCAATTTCCGGCAATCCAAAATGCCGCGCCGCATCATTTTCACTGGCAAAAATTGCAGTGTTGCGCATTAGCCTCGTTCATACGGGCAATTCGGTGGTCGACAGGATCTCTTTCAGGACGAAAAAGGTGCGGATCTGGCGTACGCCGGGCAGCTTGATGATCTCGCCCGCATGCAGCTTGTTAAAGCGTTCCAGGTCGCGGATGCGCAGCATCAGGAAGTAGTCGAACTCGCCTGCCACCAGGTGGCATTCCAGGCAGCCGCTGATGCCGCGCGCCGCGGCTTCGAAATCCGTGAAGGACTCCGGTGTGGAGCGGTCCAGCACCACGCCCACGATGACCAGGGTGGCCATGTCCACCTCTGCCGGTTCCAGCAGGGCGACGGTCTTGCGGATGACTCCCTCGCTCTTGAGCTTTTCCACGCGGCGCAGGCAGGCGGCCGGGCTCAGGTGGACGCGCGCGCTCAGTTCCAGGTTGGTGATCTGGGCGTCCTGCTGCAGCACGCGCAGGATGTGGCGATCGATGCGGTCCAGGTCAGAATTCGTCGGCATTTGATGCGTCCCTGAAAATTAAATTTCGATCAAAAAGCCAATCTAGAAATATTAAATAGAAACTTGGACGTTTATTTAATTATTTTCCTTTTAAATAATAAAAATACGCAATTGACGGCAAATCCTTGAAATTCCTATGATTTTTCCATCCGCGCCACCCGGCCCGGCCCAGGAGAGTCCCATGGATCTGCAACGATTTCCGCGCCATCGCCTGACCTTCGGCGACACCCCCATCGAGAAGCTCGAGCGCCTGTCCGCGCATCTGGGCGGCAAGGTCGAGATCTACGCCAAGCGCGAAGACTGCAACAGCGGCCTCGCCTTCGGCGGCAACAAGCTGCGCAAGCTGGAGTACCTGATCCCGCAGGCGCTGGAACAGGGCTGCGACACGCTGGTCACCATCGGCGGCATCCAGTCCAACCACACCCGCATGGTGGCAGCCGTGGCCGCCAAGCTCGGGCTGGCCTGCGTGCTGGTGCAGGAAAACTGGGTGGACTATTCGGACGCGGTCTACGACCGGGTCGGCAACATCATGATGAGCCGCCTGATGGGCGCCGACGTGCGTCTGGTGGACCAGGGGTTCGACATCGGCTTTCGCCGCAGCTGGGAAGAGGCGCTGGAAGATGTCCGCAAGCGCGGCGGCAAGCCCTACGCGATTCCAGCGGGCGCGTCCGACCACGAACTCGGCGGCCTGGGCTACGTCGGCTTCGCCGAGGAAGTGCGGCGCCAGGAAGCCGAGCTGGGCTTCAAGTTCGACTACATCGTCGTCTGCGCGGTCACGGGCAGCACGCAGGCCGGCATGGTGGTGGGCTTTGCGGCGGATGGCCGCGCGGACCGCGTCATCGGCATCGACGCTTCAGGCACGCCCGAGCAAACCCGCGCGCAGATCCTGCGCATCGCGCGGCGCACGGCCGACATGGTCGGACTCGGCGCCGCCATCGAAGAGCGCGACGTGGTGCTGGACACCCGCTATGCCTACCCGGCCTATGGCCTGCCCTCGGCCGAGACCAACGAGGCCATCCGTCTTTGCGCCCGGCTCGAGGGCATGATGACCGACCCGGTCTACGAAGGAAAATCCATGCAGGGCATGATGGACATCATCCGCCGCGGCGAGATTCCGGCCGGCTCGCGGGTTCTGTATGCGCACCTGGGAGGGGTGCCGGCGATCAACGCCTACAGCTTTCTCTACCGCAACGGATAAGGGCGCCTACGGCGCCTTCGGCTGGCCTTGCGGCGACTTGCGCTGAAAGGCCGGCCAGGCCCTGGACTTGCCAGTCCTGGCCGCCAGCGCCGATGATGAGCGCAGGAAGCGCAGCCCAGCCGGCGTATCCGCCGGCTGGGTTTTTCGTTTGGGCCCGCCTTTCCAGCCCCCAAATAAAATTATGTACATAGTTTGTATACAAACCTACGATTTCCCGCTATGGTGCTGATCATCAGGAAGTCATCCGCTCACCCACGCCCGGCCGCCGCGCGCCGTTGCCCTCCGCCCGCCTCATGACCGTCTACGATTCCACGCTCCCCTACCCCCGCGACCTGGCCGGCTACGGCCGCAATCCGCCGCATGCCCGATGGCCGGGGCAGGCGCGCATCGCGGTGCAGTTCGTGCTGAATTACGAGGAAGGCGGCGAGAACAGCGTGCTGCATGGCGACCCCGGGTCCGAACAGTTCCTGTCGGAAATGTTCAACCCCGCCAGCTATCCCGAGCGCCACCTCAGCATGGAGGGCATCTACGAGTACGGCTCGCGCGCCGGCGTCTGGCGCATCCTGCGGGAATTCGAGAAGCGCGGCCTGCCGCTGACGGTATTCGGCGTGGGCATGGCCTTGCAGCGCCATCCGGAACTGACCGCCGCCTTCGTCGAACTGGGACACGAGATCGCCTGCCACGGCTGGCGCTGGATCCACTATCAGCACATCGACGAGGCCACCGAGCGCGAACACATGCGCCTGGCCATGGACGCGATCACGCAAATGACCGGCAGCCGTCCGCTGGGCTGGTACACCGGCCGCGACAGTCCGCGCACGCGGCGCCTGGTGGCCGACTATGGCGGGTTCGAGTACGACAGCGACTACTACGGCGACGATCTGCCCTTCTGGATGCGCGTACAGAAAACGGACGGCAGCGTCGTGCCGCAACTGATCGTGCCCTACACGCTGGACTGCAACGACATGCGCTTCGCGCTGCCGCAGGGCTATTCGCACGCTGATCCCTTCTTCCAGTACCTGAAGGACAGCTTCGACGCGCTCTACGCCGAAGGCGACGAAGCGCCCAAGATGATGAGCATCGGCATGCATTGCCGCCTGCTGGGCCGGCCCGGCCGCATCACCGCGCTGCAGCGTTTCCTGGACCACATTGCCAGCCATGACCGCGTCTGGGTCTGCCGGCGGCTGGACATCGCGCGCCACTGGAAGGCGGCGCATCCCTACACCCCCAACGCCTGAACAGGACGGCCATGGCCCATACCCTAGCCCAACTCAATGCGGCGGCGCCCGCGGACGCCGTCGCCATGCTCGACGGCCTGTACGGACATGCGCCCTGGATCGCCGAACGCGCGCTTGGCCACCGGCCGTTTCGCTCGCTGGCCGACCTGGCGCAGCGCCTGCGCCGCGCCGTGAACGAGGCCGACGCCGACGCCCGGACGGCGCTGCTGCGCGCCCATCCGGAGCTGGCAGCAGGCACGCCCCGGAACGCCGATTCGGCACGCGAACAGGACTTGGCCGGATTGGCCGCGTGCACGCCCGCCGAATTGGCTCGCCTGCAAGCATTGAACGCCGACTACGGCGCCAGATTCGGCTTTCCCTTCGTGCTGGCCGTACGCGGCCCGCGCGGCGCCGGCATGACGCGCCAGCAGGTGATCGACGAATTCACCCGCCGCCTGGACAACCCGCCGGACCTGGAATTCGAAGAAGCCCAGCAGCAGCTGCACCGCATCGCCGAGATCCGCCTGCGCGATAGCTTCGACGCCGAGCCCGCCATCGGCAACGACATCTGGGACTGGGGCGAACAACTGGCCGTCCACAGCGATCCGGGCTACGCAGAAAAAGGCCAGCTCACCGTCACCTACCTGACCGCAGCCCACCGCGCCTGCGCCGCGCTGTTGTCGCAATGGATGCGCGACTGCGGTTTCGACGAGGTCGGCATCGATGCGGTTGGCAACGTGGTCGGCCGCTACCTGGCCGCCAGCGCCGACGCCCCCACCCTCATGACCGGCAGCCATTACGACACCGTGCGCAACGCCGGCAAGTACGACGGCCGGCTGGGCATCTTCGTGCCGATGGCCTGCGTGCGCGAACTGCACCGCCAGGGCAAGCGCCTGCCCTACCACCTGGAAGTCATCGGCTTCGCGGAAGAGGAAGGCCAGCGCTACCGCGCCACCTTCCTGGGTTCGGGCGCGTTGATCGGCGACTTCAAGCCGCAATGGCTGGACCAGCAGGACGCAGACGGCGTCAGCATGCGCGACGCCATGGCGCAAGCCGGCCTACGCAGCGCAGACATCCCCAAGCTCAAGCGCGATCCCGCCCGCTATCTGGGCTTCGTCGAAGTCCACATCGAACAAGGTCCGGTGCTCTACGAAATGGGGCTGCCGCTGGCCGTGGTCACGTCCATCAACGGCTGCGTGCGCTATCAGGTGCGGATCAACGGCCTGGCCTGCCACGCCGGCACCACCCCGATGAACCGCCGCCGCGACGCCGCCACCGCCACGGCCGAGCTGGCCTTGTACGTGGAGCAGCGCGCCGCCCGCGACGGCGACTCGGTCGGCACCATGGGCATGCTGGAAGTGCCCGGCGGTTCGATCAACGTGGTGCCGGGAGAATGCCGCTTCAGCCTGGACCTACGCGCGCCCAGCGACGCGCAGCGTGATGCGCTGGCGCGCGACGTGCTGGCCGAGCTCGAAGCCATCTGCCAGCGCCGCGGCCTGCGCTACACGCTGGAAGAAACCATGCGCGCCGCCGCCGCGCCCAGCGATCCGGCCTGGCAGCAGCGCTGGGAACGCGCCGTCGACGCGCTGGGACTGCCCGTCCATCGCATGCCCAGCGGCGCCGGCCACGACGCCATGAAGCTGCATGAAGTCATGCCCCAGGCCATGCTGTTCGTACGCGGCCAGAACTCCGGCATCAGCCACAACCCGCGCGAATCCACCTCCAGCGACGACATCCAGCTTGCCGTGCTGGCGTTCCTGCGCCTGCTCGACGATCTTGCCCACGACACCCAATAGCCGACCATGACCGATTACGCCCGACTCGACGCCTGGATTGACGCCCACTTTGACGAGGAAGTCCGCTTCCTGCAGGAGCTGGTGCGCGTGCCGACCGACACGCCTCCCGGCAACAATGCGCCACACGCCGAGCGCACGACCGAATTGCTGCAAGGCTTCGGCCTGGAGGCCGAAGCCCATCCGGTGCCGGCGCAGGAGGTGCGGGACTATGGCCTGCAATCCATCACCAACCTCATCGTGCGCCGCGAGTACGGCGCGGGCGGCCTGCGCGTGGCGCTCAACGCCCACGGCGACGTGGTGCCGCCGGGCGAAGGCTGGGAACATGATCCTTACGGCGGCGAAATCGACGGCGGCAGCCTGTACGGCCGCGCCGCCGCGGTCAGCAAGAGCGATTTCGCCAGCTACACGTTCGCCCTGCGCGCGTTGGAAGCCGTCGCCCGCCCCAGCCGCGGCGCGGTCGAACTGCACTTCACCTACGACGAGGAATTCGGTGGCCTGCTCGGCCCCGGCTGGCTGCTGTCCCAAGGCCTGACCAAGCCCGATCTGCTGATCGCCGCGGGTTTCAGCTACGAGGTCGTGACCGCCCACAACGGCTGCCTGCAGATGGAAGTGACGGTCCACGGCAAGATGGCGCATGCCGCCATCCCCAGCAGCGGCGTGGATGCGCTGCAAGGCGCGGTCGCGATCCTGAACGCGCTGTACGCGCAGAACACGCGGTATCGGGAGATCCGCTCCGAGGTGCCGGGCATCAGCCACCCCTACCTGAACGTCGGCCGCATCGAAGGCGGCACCAACACCAACGTGGTGCCGGGCAAGGTGGTGTTCAAGCTGGACCGGCGCATGATCCCCGAAGAAAACGCGGCCGAGGTCGAGGCCGACATCCGCCGCATCATCCAGGAAACCGCCGCCTCCGTGCCCGGCATCAGCGTGGACATCAAGCGCCTGCTGCTGGCCAATTCCATGCGCCCGCTGCCGGGCAACCAGCCGCTGGTGCAGGCCATACAGAAACATGGAGAGGAATTGTTCGGCGAGCCCATCGCCGCCATGGGCACGCCGCTTTATACCGACGTGCGCCTGTACGCCGAAGCGGGCATTCCGGGCGTGATCTACGGCGCCGGACCGCGCACCGTGCTGGAATCGCACGCCAAGCGCAACGATGAGCGGGTGGTGCTGGAAGACCTGCGGCGCGCCACCAAGGTCATCGCCCGCACGCTGGCCGACCTGCTGGACGCCGCCTGAGGCGGGCGCCCGGCAGGACCGGCCGGGCGCTTCACGCCAGTTTCATCACCCGGCGCCAGAACAGGATCGCCACCGCCACGAAGACGGCCAGGCCCAGGAACGAGGCCGTGTGCTCGAAGCCCGCGCCGGCGATCGCCAGCGGCGCTTCGGTACCGGCCGCGCCGATGATGCCGGCCATCAGCACGCCGACCAGGCTTTCGCCCACGATCAGGCCAGAGGCGATCAGCACGCCGCGGCGGTTGGCCGCGTCGGCGAACTGCTCGTAGGGCTTGCCGGCGGCGGCCGCGCGGCGGCGCAGAGCGCGTTCCAGCAGCCATGCCAGGACCGCTCCGACCACGATGGGCGCGGCGACGGTGGGCGGCAGGTAGATGCCGATACCCACGGCCAGCACCGGAATGCGGGCCACGCGGCAGGTGCGCTTCATGATTTCGTCCACCACGATCAGCCCCACGCCGACCGCCATGCCGATCAGGATCATGGTCCAGTTGAGCTGGTGCGTGAAGATGCCGCGCGCGATCGCCAGCATCAGCGTCGCCTGCGGCGCCGACAAGGCCTGCGCCGGGTCCATGCCTGCGCGCGGCATGGCGTCGGCAAAACCGTAGGCGTTGTAGAGCAGTTCCAGCACCGGCGAAATCACCGCCGCGCCGGCCACGCAGCCGATCAGCAGGGCCACCTGCTGACGCCAGGGCGTCGCGCCCACCAGCCAGCCGGTTTTCAAGTCCTGCAGGTTGTCGTTGGAAATGGAGGCCACCGCCACCACCGCCGAGGTGCTGAAGATCGACAACGCAATCGCCATCTGCACGCCGTTCTGCGCGCCCAGCAGTTCGCCGCCCAGCGCCAGCATCAGCAGCGATACCAGCACGATGGCGACGATACCCACGCCCGAGATCGGGCTGGTCGACGACCCTACCAGGCCGGCCATGTAGCCGCAGGCCGCGGCCACCAGGAAGCCGAAGACGAAGGCGAACAGCACGGCGTAGGCCACCAGCTTCCAGATGCCGGCGGGCGACAGCGGCGCGCCGGACAGGAACACCTGGAACGTGACGACCAGCACCGCCACCAGCACCAGCGTCACCGCTGAAATCCAGCCGGCCGACAGGTCGCGCTCGGTGCGCGGCGCGCGCCCGGCACGGGCGGCGCCCGCCTTGGTCAGCGCCGCGAACGAAGCCTTGACGCCGCGCGCCATCGGCATGAACAGCGTGGCCAGCGTCCAGATGGCGCCCACGCCGATCACGCCGGCGCCGATGAAGCGCACCTGCGAAGCCCACAGGCCGGTAGCGTACTTCGCCAGCGACGTGCCCGCGGGCATGTCGCCCATGGCGGTCAGGATGGGCACGGCGATGCCCCAGGAAATAATCAGTCCGGTCAGCATGGCCAGCCCGGCGACGATGCCGATCAGGTAGCCCGCGCCCAGCAGCGCCAACGAAAAGCCCATGGGCAGCCGGAATACCGCGCCGCCCAGTGCGAACCAGCCGCTGACGCTGTCGCCCAGCACGCGCAGTCCGCTGGCGGCGAAACTGACCGCGGCGGCGACCACGCCGCCAGCCACGATGTCGCCCATGCCGGTCTCGGCCTTGGCCGGTGCGCGTCCGTCCTCCGCGGCCTCGTCCTGGGCGCGCTCGGCGCTGCCCACCCGCAGGATTTCAGCGGCGGCCACGCCTTCCGGATACGGCAAGTCGCTCTGCACCACCATCACGTGGCGCAGCGGAATGGTGAACATCACGCCCAGCATGCCGCCGGCGGCGCAGATGCCCAGCGTCTGCCAGAACGGGAAGCCCTGCCAGTGTCCCATCATGACCAGGGCCGGCAGGATGAAGATGATGGACGACAGCGTCCCGGCCGCGGAGGCCTGGGTCTGCACCATGTTGTTTTCGAGGATGTTCGCGTCCTTGAACAGGCGCAGGACGGACATCGAGATCACCGCCGCCGGAATGGCGGATGAGAACGTCAGGCCCACCTTCAGTCCGAGAAAGACGTTGGAAGCCGTGAAGATGACGGTGATGATTGCGCCCAGGAGGATGCCGCGGAACGTAAGTTCGGGCAACGTGACCTCTGCCGGGACGCTGATGGGTTGGGTCATTGCAGTTATTCCTATCTTGCCAGGCGCGAATTCTAGCGCCTTCGCGTCCACCCAGCGGTCACCCCTCTGAGACGACCGCCAAGCATATCCTCGGCAGAAGCTGCCGCAAGCAGTAAAACTTGCAAAAGATTATGCTGAATTTTCCGAAGTTTCCCCAGAATTTTGATCACCCATGCCAGGGGCTAGGGTCTAGCATGGACGTCAAACCAGGAGACGACCAGACCATGCGCGACGCCAGTTCCGCCCCCGGGCAAGACATCCAGCACGACGCCGATCCCGCCGAAACCGCCGAATGGCGCGAGGCGCTGGAATCGCTGGTACAGGCGGAAGGTTCTGAACGGGCGGGCTACGTGCTGGACAATCTGCTGGGCCATGCGGCGTCGCTGGGCCTGCGCGCCAACAGCCAGACCCGCACCGCCTACCTCAACACCATCCCCGCCGACCAGGAGCCGCCCTTCCCCGGCAACCTCGCCGTGGAGGAGCGCATCGCCCGCATCAACCGCTGGAACGCGCTGGCGATGGTGGTGCGCGCCAACCAGGCGCATGGGGAGCTGGGCGGCCACATCGCCAGCTATGCCTCGGCCGCCGACCTGTTCGAGGTCGGCTTCAACCATTTCTTCCGCGCGCAGAGCCCGGACGGCCCCGGCGACCTGGTCTACATGCAGCCGCACTCGGCGCCCGGCGTGTATGCCCGCGCCTATCTGGAAGGATTCCTGGGCGAAGAGGACCTGGCGCATTTCCGCCAGGAGATCACGGCCGGCGCGCGCGGCCTGCGCGGACTGTCGTCGTACCCGCACCCGTGGCTGATGCCCGACTTCTGGCAGTTCCCCACGGGGTCGATGGGCATCGGCCCCATCAACGCCATCTACCAGGCGCGCTTCATGCGCTATCTGGAGCACCGTTCGCTCATGCCCGGCGGCGACCGCAAGGTCTGGGGCATCTTCGGCGACGGCGAAATGGACGAACCCGAATCCATCGCCGCGCTGACGCTGGCCGCGCGCGAGAAACTCGACAACCTGGTGTTCGTGGTCAATTGCAACCTGCAGCGCCTGGACGGCCCGGTGCGCGGCAACGGCCGCATCATCGATGAGCTGGAAACGCTGTATGCGGGCGCGGGCTGGAACGTCATCAAGCTGGTCTGGGGCAGCGACTGGGACGCGCTCTTGCGGCGCGACACCGGCGGCGCCCTGGCGCGCGCCTTCGCCAACACCGTGGACGGACAGTTCCAGACCTTCGCGGCCAACGACGGCGCCTTCAACCGCGCCCACTTCTTCAACCAGAATCCCGAACTGGCTGCTCTGGTGGCCGACTGGAGCGACGAGGCCATCGACCGGCTGCACCGCGGCGGCCATGACATGGTGAAGATCCATGCGGCCTACCACCGCGCCGTGCGCCATCGCGGCCAGCCCACGGTGATTCTGGCGCAGACCAAGAAGGGCTTCGGCATGGGGTCGGCCGGCCAGGGCAAGATGACCACGCACCAGCAGAAGAAGCTGGACGACGAGGCGCTGCTGGCCTTCCGCGACCGCTTCGCGCTGCCGATCTCGGACGCCGATTGCCTGGCGCTCAAGTTCTACCGCCCGGCCGAGGACAGCGCCGAACTGCGCCACCTGCAGGCCCGCCGCGCCGCGCTGGGCGGCCACATTCCCCGCCGCAACACCGAGGCGCCGCGCCTGGCGCCGCCGGACGCCGAACACTGGGCGCGTTTCGCGCTGGCCGCCGACGGCAAGGAAATGTCGTCCACCATGGCCATCGTGCGCATGCTGACCGCCCTGCTCAAGGACGCCACCGTGGGGCCGCGCATCGTGCCCATCGTGGCGGACGAGGCGCGCACCTTCGGCATGGCCAACCTGTTCCGCCAGATCGGCATCTACTCCGCGCAAGGCCAACTCTATGAACCCGAGGACATCGGCTCGGTGCTGTATTACCGCGAAGCGCGCGACGGCCAGATCCTGGAAGAAGGCATTACCGAGGCCGGCGCGATTTCCTCGTGGACGGCCGCGGGCACCAGCTATTCGGTCAACGGCCTGCCGATGCTGCCCTTCTATATCTATTACTCGATGTTCGGCTTCCAGCGCATCGGCGACCTGATCTGGGCTGCCGCCGATCAGCGCACGCGCGGCTTCCTCGTCGGCGCCACCTCCGGCCGCACCACGCTGGGCGGCGAAGGGCTGCAGCACCAGGACGGCTCCAGCCACATCATGGCCGCCGCAGTGCCGAACTGCCGCGCCTATGACCCGGCCTATGCCTACGAGGTCGCCATCATCGTCGAGCACGGCATGCGCCGCATGCTGGACGAGCAGCGCGACGAGTTCTACTACCTGACCGTCACCAACGAGAACCTGGCGCAGCCGGACATGCCGGCAGGCGAAGACGTACGCGAGGGCATCCTGCGCGGCATGTACCGCCTGCGGCCCGCGCGCGGGCAGGCCCAGGTGCGCCTGCTGGGCGCCGGCCCCATGCTGCGCGAGGCCGAAATTGCCGCGCAACGGCTGCAGGCCGACTACGGCGTGGACGCCGAAGTCTGGAGCGTCACCAGCTTTTCCGAGCTGGCCCGCGCCGGCCGCGAAGCCGAACGCGCCCGCGTGCTCGGCCTTGCGTCCGGCGCCGACTGGGTCCGCACCTGCCTGGGCGCCAGCAACGCCCCGGTGGTTGCCGCCAGCGACTACGTGCGCGCCGTGCCGGAACAGATCCGCGCCTGGGTGCCCGCGCCCTACCGCACGCTGGGTACCGACGGCTTCGGCCGCAGCGACACCCGCGCCCAGCTGCGCGACTTCTTCGAGGTCAGCGCGGACTGGATCGTGCTGTACGCGCTGGACAGCCTGGACCGCCAGGAAGACGCCCAGACGCTGCGCGCGCGCCTGAATGCCGGCACGCGGCAAACGCCGCCTTGGGATAGATAGGATTGCAATCCGGGATGCAGCGAGGTTTTGCGCAAAATCGTCCATTCGCTGCAGCGCAACAACCAAGCACCCGCGCTTTCTGTTGAAATACGGGTGTTCCCAAGCATTTCCCAGAAAATACGGCGGGCCGCGAGCCCGCTTTTTGCAATCCCATTTCCTTTCCATTTAGCGCCCGCAAGGCCTGTATCCCATGGACGAAACCCTCACCAAAATGGCGTTGGACTACCACGCCTACCCCACCCCCGGCAAAATCTCGGTCACGCCGACCAAGACGCTGGCCAACCAGGACGACCTGTCCCTGGCCTACTCCCCCGGCGTGGCGGCCGCCTGCATGGCCATCTTCGACCAAGGCGATGACGCCGCCTCGAAGTACACCTCGCGCGGCAACCTGGTGGGCGTGATCACCAACGGCACCGCCGTGCTGGGCCTGGGCAACATCGGCCCGCTGGCCGCCAAGCCTGTGATGGAAGGCAAGGGCTGCCTGTTCAAGAAGTTCGCCGGCATCGACGTGTTCGACATCGAACTGGCCGAGAACGACCCCGACAAGCTGGTCGACATCATCGCGGCGCTGGAGCCCACGCTGGGCGGCGTCAACCTCGAGGACATCAAGGCGCCCGAGTGCTTCTACATCGAGAAGAAGCTGCGCGAGCGCATGAAGATCCCCGTCTTCCACGACGACCAGCACGGCACCGCCATCATTTCGTCGGCCGCCATCCTGAACGGCCTGAAGGTCGTGAACAAGGACATCGGCTCGGTCAAGCTGGCTTGCTCGGGCGCCGGCGCCGCCGCCATCGCCTGCCTGGACCTGCTGGTGCACCTGGGCGTCAAGCGCGAGAACATCTACGTGGTGGACTCGCGCGGCGTGATCTGGGACGGCCGCGATGAAAACATGGAAGCCAACAAGAAGCGTTACGCGCAGAAGACCGACGCCCGCACGCTGGCTGACGTGGTAAACGGCGCCGACGTGTTCCTGGGCTGCTCGACCGCCGGCGTGCTGACCGCCGACATGGTCAAGACCATGGCCGCCAGCCCGCTGATCCTGGCGCTGGCCAACCCGGAACCGGAAATCCGTCCCGAGGTGGCCAAGGCCGCCCGCCCGGACTGCATCATCGCCACCGGCCGTTCGGACTACCCGAACCAGGTCAACAACGTGCTGTGCTTCCCGTTCATCTTCCGCGGCGCCATGGACGCCGGCGCCTCGCGCATCACGGAAGAAATGAAGCTGGCTTGCGTGAAGGCCATCGCCGAACTGGCTCAAGCCGAACAAAACGACGAAGTGGCCCGCGCCTACGCCGGCCAGGAACTGTCGTTCGGCCCGGACTACATCATCCCGAAGCCCTTCGACCCGCGCCTGATCGTCCAGATCGCCCCGGCCGTGGCCCAAGCCGCCGCCGACTCCGGCGTGGCTGCCCGCCCCATCGAAGACATCGAGGCCTACCGCCAGAAGCTGATGGGCTTCGTGTACCACTCGGGCCAGCTGATGCGTCCGCTGTTCGCCCAGGCCAAGAAGGCGCCCAAGCGCGTCATCTACGCCGACGGCGAAGACGAGCGCGTGCTGCGCGCGGTGCAGACCGTGGCCGATGAAAAGCTGGCGTTCCCGATCCTGATCGGCCGCCCGGCCGTCATCGAAATGCGCATCAAGAAGTTCGGCCTGCGCCTGGCGGCCGGCCAGGACTTCGAGATCGTGGATCCGGAAGACGACAGCCGCTTCAACGAAACCTGGAATGCGTACTACCAGTTGAAGGGCCGCGAAGGCGTGACGCCGGCCATCGCCAAGGCGATGATCCGCAAGCACAACACGCTGATCGGCGCGATGCTGCTGCGCCGTGGCGACGCGGACGCCCTGCTCTGCGGCGTGGCCAGCAAGTACGACAACCAGCTCAAGTACATCGACGAAATCATCGGCAAGAAGGAAGGCCAGACCTACGCCGCGCTGAACGTGCTGATGCTGCCCGACCAGACGCTGTTCGTCACCGACACCCACGTCAACGAGAACCCGACGGCCGAGGAAGTCGCCAGCATCACCATCCAGGCCGCGGACGAAATGCTGCGCTTTGGCGTGGTGCCGAAGATCGCCCTGCTGTCGCACTCCAACTTCGGCAGCCGCGTGACGGAATCCTCGCGCAAGATGGCCGCCGCGCGCCAGATGGTGCAGGACCGCGCTCCCGACCTGGAAGTCGACGGCGAAATGCACGCCGACGCCGCCCTGTCGGAAAAGATCCGCGTGCTGGCCTACCCGGACAGCACGCTCAAGGGCCGCGCCAACCTGCTCGTCATGCCCACGCTGGACACCGGCAACATCACGTACAACATGTTGAAGATGACTGGCAGCAATGGCGTCGCGATGGGTCCGATCCTGCTGGGCGCGGCGCGCCCTGTGCACATCCTGACCACCAGCGCCACCGTGCGCCGCATCGTCAACATGACGGCGCTGGCCGTGGTGGACGCGCAGCAGGAAGCCGCCGAGGCCGCCAAGAAGCGTCGTTGATCATCGACGGCCATTAAGGCAAAGGGCGCCCCTTGGGGCGCCCTATTTCTTGCTGCGGGCACTTTCCGCCGCGATAGCCTGCCGGCCCGGGCTGATGGTAAAAACCAAGTTCAACCTTGTTTTCTGGAGTCCACATGCTGGCCGACGCCTTGTATGCCTGGTTTCATTACCTGGCCATTTTCCTGCTGGTGGTGGTCCTGACCGCCGAAGCCGTGCTGCTGCGGCCCGATCTCACCGCCGCCGGCCTCAAGCGCCTGGTCATCTATGACCGCCTCTATGCGCTGAGCGCCGTGGTGGTGCTTGTCACCGGCGTGCTGCGCCTGACGCTGGGCATCAAGGGCGCCGCGTTCTACATGAGCAATCCCTGGTTCCACGCCAAGATCACGCTCTTCGTCATCATCGGCCTCTGTTCGATCGCGCCCACGATGACCTTCCTGCGCTGGGCCAAGCAATCGCGCCAGCAGCCGGGCTTCCTGCCCGCGGCCGCCGACATCAAGCGGGCGCGGCGCTGGGTCATGATCGAATCGCACCTGTTCATCTTCCTGCCGC
Source organism: Achromobacter xylosoxidans (assembly GCF_014490035.1). Lineage (NCBI taxonomy): Bacteria > Pseudomonadati > Pseudomonadota > Betaproteobacteria > Burkholderiales > Alcaligenaceae > Achromobacter > Achromobacter xylosoxidans. The sequence goes on from NZ_CP061008.1 coordinate 5,057,017, forward strand.
TGTTCGCCGTGCTGATGGCGCGCGGCATCGGCGCGTAACACTCCGCCAGGGCCGCGCGCATCAAGAGCAGGATGCGCGGCGGCGGGCCTCGGGCTCCTCGTCGCCCACGACAAAGGTGGCGAAGTGGAAGACGCCCACCGTATCGTTCTGGACCACGTCCACGACCTCGCCGGCCAAGGTCTGCATCACCGACATGCCTTCCGGCACGTCGGCCTGGCCGTCGCGTTTGGCGGCCTGGCCATTCCAGGGGCTCAGCACCAGCACGCCCGGGTACGGTTCGCGCGCATCGCCGCGGCCGCGGCGCACCGACTTCACCTGAGTGCCGGCGGCATAGCTCACGCCGCCGAATCGCGTCGGGCAAGCCAGTTCCGCATCGCTGACCCGCAGCAGGCGCCGCGCCTCGTCAAGATACAGCCTGGGCTCGCTCAAGGGCAGCCCGAATATCCGGACCGCCATCGGATCCTTGACCTCGATGCGCCAGCGATCCGGATCGCTCGAGCCATCGGTGTAGACCGTGCCGCTGGAGCCGTAGAGGATGGAACCCGGCGCGAGATCCAGGGTTTCGGCGCGGTTGCCCGGACCCAGCACGCACTTGTCTAGCGCCGTCATCGCGCCATCGCGCTTCACCTCGAACTCGATCTCCTGCGTGGCGTCGCACCGCCAGCCCAGCACGGTCTGGCTGCCCGCACCGCGCAGGATGACGTTGCGCGGATAGCGGCCCCGCAAGGCGTAGGTTTCGTCGTCATAGTCCGAATCGAGATAACGCCGCGCGCTCGACGCCTGCACGCCATACATGGCCACGGGCTGCGGAAACTCCGCTTCGAGATAGGTCTCCAGCTGCCCTTCGTCCTGCAGCTTCAGCCGCGTTCCCGCGGGCATGACGGTGCCACCGACGGTCGTGGCTTCCTGCAGCGTGACATTGCGAGCTGCCTCGGCGCGGGCGCCCTCCCGCTCGATTTGCCAGATCACCGTCTGCACCCAGGCATAGAAGGCGAACGGCACGGCCAGCACGACGAATACCAGGGTGGAGGTCTTCCAGTACTTGCGCACCGTGCGGCGCGCGCCGCCGATGGCAACCAGGACCACGGCCCAGGCCAGCAACGCCAGACCGGCGAGAAAACCCAGGGAAACAAAAATGTAAAAGCCGGCGGAAGGCAGCGCTATCGGAATCATGGCAAGGATGGTACACGCCAAACCATCACGCCGCGGCCACACGGCGAACAGGCAACAAAAAACCGCCCGAAGGCGGTTTCTTGCTCAAGCCAGGCTGCGTATCAACGCTTGTCCATCGGCGGCACATCGCGCGTGACCGAACCGGTGAACAGCTGGCGCGGACGGCCGATCTTGTAATCGGGATCCGACAGCATTTCGTTCCACTGGGCGATCCAGCCCACCGTGCGGGCCAGCGCGAAGATGGCCGTGAACAGCGAGGTCGGGATGCCGATGGCGCGCTGGACGATACCCGAGTAGAAGTCCACGTTCGGGTACAGCTTGCGCTGAACGAAGTACGGATCCGACAGGGCGATGCGTTCCAGTTCCATGGCCAGCTTGAACAGCGGGTCGTTTTCCAGGCCCAGGGCCGAGAGCACTTCCTTGCAGGTTTCCTGCATCAGCTTGGCGCGCGGGTCGTAGTTCTTGTAGACGCGGTGGCCAAAGCCCATCAGGCGCACGCCCGAGTTCTTGTCCTTGACCTTCTCCATGAACTCGCCGACCTTGGCGATGCCGCCGTTGGCTTGCAGCTCTTCCAGCATCTGCAGGCAAGCTTCGTTGGCGCCGCCGTGAGCCGGGCCCCACAGGCAAGCCACGCCGGCCGAAATGGCGGCGAACGGGTTGGTGCCCGACGAGCCGCACAGGCGGACGGTCGAGGTCGAAGCGTTCTGCTCGTGGTCGGCGTGCAGGATGAAGATGCGGTCCAGCGCGCGCTCGACGACTTCGTTCACCTTGTAGTCTTCGCACGGCGTGGCGAACATCATGCGCAGGAAGTTGCCCGTGTAGGACAGGTTGTTCTGCGGGTAGATGAAGGGCTGGCCTTGCGAGTACTTATAGGCCATCGCGACCAGCGTCGGCATCTTGGCGATCAGGCGGATGGCCGAGATGTGGCGATGCTGCGGGTTCGTGATGTCGGTGGAGTCGTGGTAGAACGCGGACAGCGCGCCGACCAGGCCGGTCAGCACGGCCATCGGGTGCGCGTCGCGGCGGAAGCCGCGCAGGAAGAAGTGCAGCTGCTCGTTGACCATCGTGTGATGGGTCACTTGCGAATCGAAATCGGCCTTCTGGTCCTTGTTGGGCAGTTCGCCGTTCAGGATCAGGTAGCAGATGTCCATGAAGTCGCAATTGACGGCCAATTGCTCGATGGGGTAGCCGCGGTACAGCAGTTCGCCCTTGTCGCCGTCGATGTACGTGATGCCCGATTCGCAGGCGGCGGTGGACATGAAGCCGGGGTCAAACGTGAACATGCCCGTCTGGCCGTACAGCTTGCGGATGTCGATCACATCCGGACCAACCGTACCCTTGTAAACAGGGAACTCAATGGGGGCGCTGCCATCCGAGAAGGATAGAGTGGCTTTTTTGTCAGACAGGTTCATGTTCATTCCTCTCAATTAATCAGAGCGCGCGCATCTGGCCAATGATGCTCCGAAGCCTGGGCGTGTCCAGCGCGCCCTCAAGCTCTTTGCGGGCCAGCAGCAGATCGAGAAGGTCGTTGTCTCCCATCTCGAAAAGCTGCGTCAATGCGGCCACGTCATCATCGGTAAGTTCAGCCTCGTGGGCATCCAGATACCGGGTGATGATCAAGTCGTTTTCGAGCAAGCCGCGGCGCGCCCGCCAACGCAAACGCGCCCGCTCCAATTCAGTTAGCTTGCTCATCTTTCTTTACACCTAAAAAAAGCCCCAACGCCGCACCCGCTACACGGGTTTGCCACCCCCTGGAGGGCGTTTTTGCCTTGGGACGGCCCGGCGGCAAAAACGCCGCCGGAGGCAAAATGCGCTTGCTTAAAACTAGACCGTACGGCGAACCATCAGTTCCTTGATCTTGCCGATCGCCTTGGTCGGGTTCAGTCCCTTGGGACAGACGTCGACGCAATTCATGATGGTGTGGCAACGGAACAGGCGGTACGGATCGTCCAGGTTGTCGAGGCGGCTGCCCGTGGCTTCATCGCGGCTGTCGGCGATGAAGCGGTAGGCTTGCAGCAGGCCGGCCGGGCCGACGAACTTGTCCGGGTTCCACCAGAACGACGGGCAGGAAGTGGAACAGCACGCGCACAGAATGCATTCGTACAGGCCATCCAGCTCTTCGCGGGCCTCGGGCGACTGCAGACGTTCCTTTTCGGGCGGCGGCGTGTCGTTGATGAGGTACGGGCGGATCGAGTGGTACTGGTTGAAGAAGTGCGTCATGTCCACGATCAGGTCGCGGATGACGGGCAGGCCCGGCAGCGGACGCAGAACGATGGGTTCCTTCAGTTCGCGCAGGTTGGTCGTGCACGCCAGACCGTTCTTGCCGTTGATGTTCATGGCGTCCGAACCGCACACGCCTTCACGGCACGAGCGGCGCAGGGCCAGGCTGTCATCGACGTCGTTCTTGATGCGCACCAGCGCATCGAGCAGCATCTTGTCGGTCGGCTGGAGTTCGACGTCCAGCTTCTGCATGTACGGGCGCTCGTCCTTGTCCGGATCGTAGCGGTAGATTTCGAACTTGACGATTCTCTTGGTGCTCATAGTGGGCTCAATCCGGACTTAGAAGGTACGCGCCTTGGGCGGGAAGGACTCGACCGTCAGCGGCTTCATCTGCACGGGCTTGTAATCCAGGCGGCTGCCTTCGGAGTACCACAGCGTGTGCTTCAGCCAGTTTTCGTCGTCGCGCGTCGGGTGGTCGTCCAGCGCGTGTGCGCCGCGGCTTTCGGTGCGGGCGGCGGCCGACTTGATGGTGGCGCGGGCCACTTCGGTCATGTTCGCCATTTCCAGCGCCTCGACGCGCGCGGTGTTGAACACCTTGGACTTGTCCTTGAAGTAGATGTGGTCGGCCTGCTTGGCCAGATCCTCGATCTGGGTCACGCCTTCGTTCAGCAGCTCCAGCGTGCGGAACACGCCGCAGTGGCGCTGCATCGAGAAGCGGATGGCGTTGCCGATGTCCTGGGTCTTCTCGCCCGAGGTGCGCGATTCCAGCTTGTTGACGCGGTCCAGCGAGAATTCGACGGCTTGCTGCGGCACGGGCTGGTGCGCGTGCTGGCGTTCCGGATGCGAATTGACGATGTGGTTGCCGGTGGCGCGGCCGAACACGATCAGGTCCAGCAGCGAGTTGGTGCCCAGGCGGTTGGCGCCGTGCACCGACACCGCGGCGCATTCGCCGATGGCGTACAGGCCGTTGACGATCTTGTTCTCGCCGTTTTCGCGCGTCAGCACCTGGCCGTGGTAGTTGGCCGGAATGCCGCCCATCTGGTAGTGGATGGTCGGAACGACGGGGATCGGTTCCTTGATCGGGTCCACGTTGCCGAACTTGATCGCGATTTCGCGGATCGAGGGCAGACGCTTGTTGATCACGTCGGCGCCCAGGTGGTCCAGCTTGAGGACCACGTAGCTGCCGTCCGGACCGCAGCCGCGGCCTTCCTTGATTTCCTGGTCCATCGAGCGGGACACGAAGTCGCGCGGGGCCAGATCCTTCAGCGTGGGCGCATAGCGCTCCATGAAGCGTTCGCCATCCTTGTTCAGCAGGATGCCGCCTTCGCCGCGCACGCCTTCGGTGATCAGCACGCCGGCGCCGGCCACGCCGGTCGGGTGGAATTGCCAGAATTCCATGTCCTGCAGCGGAATGCCCGCGCGGGCGGCCATGCCCAGGCCGTCACCGGTGTTGATGAAGGCGTTGGTGGAAGCGGCCCAGATGCGGCCGGCGCCGCCGGTGGCCAGCACCGTGGTCTTGGCTTCCAGGATGTAGATTTCGCCCGTTTCCATTTCCAGGGCGGTCACGCCCACGACGTCGCCCGCTTCGTTGCGCAGCAGGTCCAGCGCCATCCATTCGACGAAGAACTGGGTGCGCGCGGCGACGTTGCGCTGGTAGAGGGTGTGCAGCAGCGCGTGGCCGGTGCGGTCGGCAGCGGCACAGGCGCGCTGGACCGGCTTTTCACCGAAGTTGGCGGTGTGGCCGCCGAACGGGCGCTGGTAGATGGTGCCGTCGGGGTTGCGGTCGAACGGCATGCCGAAGTGCTCGAGCTCGTACACGGCGTTCGGCGCTTCGCGGCACATGAATTCGATGGCGTCCTGGTCGCCCAGCCAGTCCGAACCCTTGACGGTGTCGTACATGTGCCAGTACCAGTTGTCTTCGCTCATGTTGCCCAGCGAGGCGCTCACGCCGCCCTGTGCGGCAACCGTGTGCGAACGCGTGGGGAACACCTTGGACAGCACTGCAACGGACAGGCCCGCTTGGGACAGTTGCAGCGAACAACGCATGCCGGCTCCACCGGCGCCAACGACCACCACATCAAACTGGCGGCGCGGCAGGGATTTCATGACAGAGACCACGGCTTAAATGCTCCAGAGGATTTGCGCGAAGTAAACGACCGAACCGACCAGCCAGAGGATCGTCAGCACTTGCAGCAGCAGGCGCACGCCCACCGACTTGACGTAGTCCATCCAGATGTCGCGCACACCAATCCAGGCATGCCAGGCCAGCGCAATGAATGCAAGGGTGGCCAGGATCTGGCCAACCGGAAGAACGCCCACGTAGAAGTTGAACAGCGCAGTCCAGTGCTCGTACGTGAAGGCCGGCATCATCAGGATGCCGATGAGCAGCACCAGCGTGTACACGGCCATGATGACGGCGGTGATGCGCTGGATGATGAAATCCATGACGCCGTAATGGGCGCCCACGACCAGACGCTTGGGTCCGTAGTTTTTGACGTCGGCCATTACAGCACTCCGAACAGTTTGAGAGCGAACACCAGGGTCAGCGCCAGGCTCACCCCGAAAACCACGCCGGCGCTCTTCTTGGCCGACAGCTTGTCGATACCAATGTGCAGGTCCAGCAGCAGGTAGCGGATGCCGGCACAGAAGTGGTGCAGATAGCCCCAGATCAGGACCAGGAAGACAAGCTTGACGATCGGATTGCCGGCGTACGCGGCCACGGCTGCGAACGTCTGCGGCGCGGCCACGCTGGCCGCGAACAGCGGCAGAATGACCAAGGGAAGACAGAGGAACAGCAGCGCGCCGCTGACGCGGTGCAGGATGGACAGCTTGCCGGCCAGGGGCAGGCGGTAGCTGGCGAGTTGCGCAATACCAATATTGCGAAACTGCGGACGTGGCTTGGCAGCGGTGTCGGACATGACGGCCTCGGTGTTTCGGAACTAGGGAATCGTTACGGCGGAAATGCCGTAGCCCTTGCGGGCAAACACGGTATTTTCGCCCAGAGATAGGGTCGGTATCAAATCGTAGGTAAAAAACTCATCAATTCAGACTATTGCGGTAGTGGTATCGATCGGTCAAGTACAACCCCCGGCGAATTTCCATGGGGCGGTCACCATACGTATAAGACACCCTATCCACCTGCAACAACGGCGTCCCGGCGGGAACATTAAGCAGCGGACAGACCTCGGCCGGCGCGATCACCGCGCGCAGCTTTTCGTCCGCGCGCACCATGCTCACGCCGAATTCGGATTCGAACAGACCGTAGAGCGGCGCCTTGTTGGCGGTCAACAGCTCCAGGGTCAGTCCACGGAAGATGGAACCAGGCAGCCAGATGTCGTCCACGACGGTGGGCGTCTGCCCCATGGACAGCAGGCGGCGGATCATGACGACGGTTTCGCCGGCCCGCAGGTCCAGGGCGCGCGCGATCTCGGCGGGCGCACGCAGGCGCCGGCATTCCAGGATGCGGCTTTCCGCCCGGCCGGCCTCGCCTTCGTCGTCGGCGGCCAGGCGCAGGAAGCGGTAGCGCACACGCGCTTCGTGGTGGGTGGCGACGAAAGTGCCCTTGCCCTGCCGGCGCAGCAGCATGTGCTCGGCAGCCAGCTCATCGACCGCCTTGCGCACCGTGCCCTGGCTCACCTGGAAACGGGCAGCCAGATCGATTTCGCTGGGGATGAGTTCACCGGGCTTCCATTCGCCGCGTTCCAGGCTCTGGACAAGCAGATCCTTGATTTGCCGGTAGAGCGGACTGAAAGCGGCCCCCTCGCCCGCCGTGCGGGCGGCGCGAATGCGTAAGGAGGTTTCGGGCCGGGGCTCTGCCATGGATCTTTTTGATTGAGTCATGTTTATCCGGAGGAAATGGGAGGGCGGCGCGAGGCAGCGAACCCATCCGCAATGCGCTGCTGCCGCCGGTGTTCTGGCTTGATACAGGCGCGCAACCGAAACCGGGTTGCGGCGCATTCGAATAAACGCTCTATTGTGGCATATCGGCCGGGACGCTGTCCAACGTCTTATGTCTTATATAAGATAGAAGAGCAATTGACGGACACGTAAATTCGATCTAGGATTCAACGCTGCCCGGGCCCCGCGCATGCCGCTGCGCGCGCCGTTGCACACGCGTTGATTTTCACGCCCAACGATTACACTGCTTGGTGAGATTTTTTCTCGCCAAACCATTACGGAGAACGTCCATGTCCAAGCCTGCCTTGCGTGTCGCCGTCACCGGCGCCGCCGGCCAAATCGGTTACGCACTGCTATTCCGCATCGCCTCGGGCGAAATGCTGGGTAAAGATCAACCCGTCATCCTGCAACTGCTGGAAATCCCCGACGAGAAAGCGCAAAAGGCCCTGAAGGGCGTCATCATGGAACTGGATGACTGCGCCTTCCCGCTGCTGCAAGAAGTCACCGCCCACAGCGATCCGCGCACCGCCTTCAAGGACGCCGACGTGGCCCTGCTGGTTGGCGCCCGCCCGCGCGGCCCTGGCATGGAACGCAAGGACCTGCTGTCGGTCAACGCCCAGATCTTCACGGCTCAGGGCAAGGCCCTGAACGACGTCGCCAGCCGCAACGTCAAGGTCCTGGTCGTCGGCAACCCGGCCAACACCAACGCCTACATCGCCATGAAGTCGGCGCCGGACCTGCCCGCCAAGAACTTCACCGCCATGCTGCGCCTGGACCACAACCGTGCCCTGTCGCAACTGTCCGCCAAGTCGGGCAAGCCGGTCGCCGCGATTGAAAAGCTGGTCGTGTGGGGCAACCACTCGCCCACGATGTACCCCGACTACCGCTTCGCCACCGTCGGCGGCGAATCGCTGTCCAAGCTGATCAACGACGACGCCTGGAACCGCGACACGTTCATCCCCACCGTGGGCAAGCGCGGCGCCGCCATCATCGAAGCCCGCGGCCTGTCCTCGGCCGCTTCGGCCGCCAACGCCGCCATCGACCACGTCCGTGACTGGGTCCTGGGCAGCAACGGCAAGTGGGTCACGATGGGCATCCCGTCGGACGGCTCCTACGGCATCCCCGAAGGCATCATCTACGGCGTGCCGGTCACGACCGAAAACGGCGAATACAAGCGCATCGAAGGCCTGGAAATCGACGCCTTCTCGCGCGAGCGCCTGGACTTCACGCTGAAAGAGCTCCTCGAAGAGCGCGACGGCGTCAAGGACCTGCTGAAGTAAGCAGCGCATGAGTAAAGAATTGGGCCCGTTTGCGCGGGCCCAATTCCTAGGCAAGACCGAAACATAAACCTGTCCCTTTGCCCCTGCGCAAAGAAATGTCGCGAAGGGGACAGATTTATTTTCCGGGCCCGCGGTAAGGTCAGGAACCAGGACGGGACGCGTCCCGGCCAGGCCTGCGACGCGCCAGTCCGCATTCCAGTCGTTTCATCCGGGGCCCATGAAAACACCCGGTCCAAATTACGGAGACCACCCATGTCCAGACCCGAATCCGCCGGCGCCCTCTTTCGCCGCGCGCTTGCCGAAGAAAGCCCCCTGCAGATCATCGGCGCCATCAACGCCAATCACGCGCTGCTGGCCAAGCGCGCCGGCTACCGCGCCATCTACCTGTCCGGCGGCGGCGTCGCGGCCGGTTCGCTGGGCCTGCCCGACCTGGGCATCAACACCATGGACGACGTCCTGACCGACGTGCGCCGCATCACCGACGTCTGCGACGTGCCGCTGGTGGTCGACATCGACACCGGCTTCGGCCCGTCGGCGTTCAACATCGCCCGCAGCGTCAAGAGCCTGATCAAGTTCGGCGCCGCCGCCTGCCACATCGAAGACCAGGTGGGCGCCAAGCGCTGCGGCCATCGCCCCGGCAAGGAAATCGTCTCGACCGAGGAAATGGCCGACCGCGTCAAGGCCGCGGCCGACGCCCGCACCGACACCGATTTCTACCTGATCGCCCGTACCGACGCGATCGCCTCGCATGGCGTGGATGCCGCCATCGAGCGCGCGCTGGCCTGCGTGGAAGCGGGCGCGGACGCGATCTTCGCCGAAGCCGCCTACGACCTGCCCACCTACGACCGCTTCGTCAAGGCGGTCAAGGTGCCGGTGCTGGCCAACATCACCGAATTCGGCAAGACGCCGCTGTTCTCGGTGGAAGAACTGAAGAGCGTGGGCGTGGGCATGGTGCTCTACCCGCTGTCGGCCTTCCGCGCCATGAACAAGGCCGCCGAAGCGGTCTACACCGCCATCCGCCGCGACGGCCACCAGAAGAACGTGGTGGACCTGATGCAGACGCGCGAGGAACTGTACGACCGCATCGGCTACCACGAATTCGAATCGAAGCTGGACGCGCTGTTCCAGAAGGGCAAGGCGTAAGCCAGCCCCCCGGTTTCCGGCGCCGCGGCAGCCGCCCGGCGCCTTGCATGCCCACCCCCAATAGCAACGACCATCGCGAAAGGAAGGAGTAGAGACATGAGCACGGCTCCCAAGAAGCAAGTGGCCAAGACGGACGCCCAGCCGGAAGAAAAAGCCGGCTTCAAGCCCAAGAAGTCGGTTGCGCTGTCCGGCGTCGTCGCCGGCAACACCGCGCTGTGCACGGTCGGCCGCAGCGGCAACGACCTGCACTACCGCGGCTACGACATCCTGGATATCGCCGACGCCAGCGAATTCGAGGAAATCGCCCACTTGCTGGTCCACGGCAAGCTGCCGAACAAGGCCGAACTGAAGGCCTACAAGGAAAAGCTGCGCAGCCTGCGCGGCCTGCCCGCCCAGCTGCAAGCCGCGCTGGAAGCCTTGCCCGCCGCCAGCCACCCGATGGACGTGATGCGCACCGCCGTGTCGGTGCTGGGCTGCGTGCTGCCTGAAAAAGACGATCACAACACCCCGGGTGCGCGCGACATCGCCGACCGCCTGATGGCCAACCTGGGCTCGGCCCTGCTGTACTGGTACCACTACAGCCACAACGGCCGCATCATCGACGTGCAGACCGACGACGACAGCATCGGCGGCCATTTCCTGCACCTGCTGCACGGCGAGAAGCCCAGCGACGAGTGGGTCAAGGCCATGCACATCTCGCTGAACCTGTACGCCGAACACGAGTTCAATGCGTCCACGTTCACCGCGCGCGTCATCGCCGGCACCGGCTCGGACATGTTCTCCGCGATCTCGGGCGCCATCGGCGCGCTGCGCGGCCCCAAGCACGGCGGCGCCAACGAAGTGGCCTTCGACGTGCAGAAGCGCTATGAAACCCCGGACGAGGCCGAGGCCGACATCCGCCGCCGCGTCGAAGCCAAGGAAGTTATCATCGGCTTTGGCCACCCTGTCTACACCGTGTCCGACCCGCGCAACAAGGTCATCAAGGAAGTGGCCAAGAAGCTGTCCAAGAAGGCCGGCAGCACCAAGATGTTCGACATCGCCGAACGCTTGGAAACGGTCATGTGGGACATCAAGAAGATGTTCCCCAACCTGGACTGGTTCTCGGCCGTCAGCTATCACATGATGGGAGTCCCCACCGCCATGTTCACGCCGCTGTTCGTCATCGCGCGCACGGCGGGCTGGTCGGCCCACATCATCGAGCAGCGCATCGACAACAAGATCATCCGCCCCACCGCCAACTACGTGGGCCCGGAAGACCAGAAGTTCGTGCCGCTGGAAAAGCGCAAGTAAGCCACGGCACCAGGGCGCGGACGAGGGCACGGCATGGCCACCTGTATTCATTCCATGGAGAGGTACCGCTATGTCTGCCCCGATCTCCAACGTCCGTCCCGATCCCGACCTGGTTCTGGTCGATATCGCCGACTACGTCCTGAAGTATGAAATCCAGAGCGGCCTGGCGTACGAAACGGCGCGCAACTGCCTGATCGACACGCTGGGCTGCGGCCTGGAAGCGCTGGAATATCCGGCGTGCAGGAAATTGCTGGGCCCCATCGTGCCCGGCACGACAGTCCCCCACGGCGCCAAGGTGCCGGGCACGCAATTCCAGCTCGATCCCGTGCAGGCCGCCTTCAACATCGGCGCGATGATCCGCTGGCTGGACTTCAACGACACCTGGCTGGCCGCCGAATGGGGCCACCCGTCCGACAATCTGGGCGGCATCCTGGCCACCGCCGACTGGCTGTCCCGCACCGCGGTCGCGGCCGGCAAACCGCCCCTGCTGATGCGCGACGTGCTGACCGGCATGATCAAGGCGCACGAGATCCAGGGCTGCATCGCACTGGAAAACTCCTTCAACAAGGTCGGCCTGGACCACGTCGTGCTGGTGAAAGTCGCCTCCACCGCCGTGGTGGCGCAGATGCTGGGCCTGAGCCGCGAGGAAGTGATCAACGCGGTGTCGCTGGCCTGGGTCGACGGCCAGAGCCTGCGCACCTACCGGCATGCCCCCAACACCGGCAGCAGGAAGAGCTGGGCCGCGGGCGACGCCACCAGCCGCGCCGTGCGCCTGGCGCTGATCGCCCGGACCGGCGAAATGGGCTATCCGTCCGTGCTGACGGCCAAGACCTGGGGCTTTTACGACGTGCTGTTCAAGGGCCAGCCGTTCCGGTTCCAGCGCCCCTACGGCAGCTACGTGATGGAAAATGTGCTGTTCAAGATTTCGTTTCCGGCCGAATTCCATGCGCAGACCGCCGTCGAATGCGCAATGGAACTCCACGCCCGGCTGCAGGCCGCCGGCAAGAGCGCCGACGACATCGCGAAAATCACCATCCGCACGCACGAAGCCTGCATCCGCATCATCGACAAGAAGGGGCCGCTGGCCAACCCGGCCGACCGGGACCACTGCATCCAGTACATGGTGGCGGTGCCGACGCTGTTCGGCCGCCTGACCGCGGCCGACTACGAGGATGCGGTGGCGCGGGATCCGCGCATCGACGCGCTGCGCGACAAGATCGTCTGCGTCGAAGACCCGGCCTACACCCGCGACTATCACGACCCCGACAAGCGTTCCATCGCCAATGCGCTGACGGTGGAATTCAAGGACGGCACGCGGCTGGACGAGATCGTCTGCGAGTACCCCATCGGCCACAAGCGCCGCCGCGCCGAAGGCATACCGCTGCTGGAAACCAAGTTCCGCACCAATCTGGCGCGCATGTTCCCCGCCCGCCAGCAGGACCGCATCCTGCAGGCCTCGCTGGACCAGAAGCGGCTGGAAGCCATGCCGGTGCACGAGTACGTCGACCTGTATGTGATCTGAGCCGCCGTCCCGACCAGCCCCGTCCGCGGGGCTGGGCTTGCTGGCCTGAGCGCGCGGTGGCGCAGCTTACAATGCGGCTTTCTCGACTGGATCGCGCCATGGCCATGCTTTGGGTCAAGACCTTTCATATTGTCTTTATCGCTTCCTGGTTCGCCGGCCTGTTCTACCTGCCGCGCATATTCGTGAACCTGGCGCAGCAATCGGACCCCGCGGTCCATACCACCCTGCTGGGCATGGCGCGCCGCCTGTACCGCTTCACCACCATTCTGGCCATCGTCGCGGTCGTGTTCGGCATGTGGCTGTACCTGGGTTATGGCATCGGCGTGGGCCCCGGCAACGGCTGGATGCACGCCAAGCTCTTTTTCGTCCTGCTCGTCATCGGCTACCATCACGCCTGTGGCCTGATGCTGCGCAAATTCGAACAGGGCAAGAACACCCGTTCGCACAAGTTCTATCGCTGGTTCAACGAAGTTCCCGTCTTGCTGCTCTTGGTGGTGGTGGCGCTGGTCGTCGTCAAACCCTTCTGATACCCCCTACCTCTGCACATCCGCCAGGATTCGTATGTCCTCTGATGAACAGGACCGCCCGCGCAAGACGCTGACGATCAAGAAAACGGCGCGCGACGCCTATGCCGAAGACGCCCCCAAGCGCACCCGCACGGGCGCCCGCGCCCGCCTAGTCGCGCAACAGGAGCGCACCAAGGAAAGCATCGAACGCCAGAAGGATCCCGCCGCCTACCAGCGGCGCAAGGACGAGGAAGCCCGCGGCCCGCGTGGCGCCGGCCGCGGCCAGTCCGCGCGCGGCGCGTCGGATCGGGCCACGCCGGGACGCGGCGCCTCGGACCGGGCTGCCTCCGGGCGGCCTGCGCCGGACCGCAAGCGGGCCGACAGCCCGCGCCGCGAGACCGAGTCCGGCGGCCGCTCCGGCCGCGCCCCGCAGCGCGCGCCGCGCCTGCGCGACGATCAGTACATCGCGCCGGCCACGCCGGCGGGACGCTTCTACGACCCGTTCGAGGACGACGGTCCGGCGCCCGAATACCAGGCTGAACCCGAGCACGAATCGGATGTCGTTGACAGCCGCGAGCAGCACGAAGACCGCCGCGAATCCGCCGTCGAGGTCCGCAACCGCCGTCCGCGCGAAACCCGCCAGGCGGAAACGTTCCCCATCTTCGCCCCCTGCCCCCAAGGGCTGGAAGAGGCGCTGACGGCCGAAATGCAGGCGCTGGGCTTCGAGGACGCCCGGGCCGGCCGCGCTGGCTGCTCGTTCACGGCCGATTGGGCCGGCGTGCAGCGCGCCAACCTGTATTCGCGCCTGGCCACCCGCATCCTGGTGCAGGTCGCCCATGCCGAGATCTCGCACGAAGACGACATCCTCGACCTGGCCCGCGACACTCCCTGGGAGCGCTGGTTCGGCGCGGAGCAGACCTTGCGCGTGGACACCTCGGCCATCAAGAGCCCGGTGCAAAGCCTGCAGTACTGCAATTTGCGCGCCAAGGACGGCATCTGCGACCGCCTGCGCGAACTGGAAGGCGAACGCCCCAGCATCGACACCGTGCGTCCGGACGCACGCGTGCACCTGTTCCTGACCGGGCATACCGCGACGCTGTACCTGGACACCTCGGGCGAGTCGCTGTTCAAGCGCGGCTGGCGCCTGGACAAGGGCGAGGCGCCGCTGCGCGAGAACCTGGCCGCCGGCATGCTGGCGCTGGCGGGCTGGGATCCGGCCGCCCCGCTGCTGGATCCGTTCTGCGGATCGGGCACCATCCTGATCGAGGCCGCCTGGATCGCGCTGGGCGTGCCCCCGGGCATCTCGCGCCCGTTCGGCTTCGAACGCCTGCGCGGGCATGACGCCTACCGCTGGCGCGACCTGAAGGACGACGCCCGCGCGCGCATCCTGCCGCAGCTGGACGCGCCGTTGGTCGGCTACGACCTGGACCCGCAAGCCATCGAATTCGCCCGCAACAACGCCGAACGCGCCTGGCTGACCGAAGACTCGATCCGCTTCGAGGTCGGCGATGCCCGCCACGTCACCGCGCCCGCCGACCACGGCTGGATCGTCACCAACCCGCCCTACGGCGAGCGCATGGGGACGGAACAGGATGCGGATCTGTGGCGCGACTGGGCCACCTGCCTGAAGCGCAATTTCGCGGGCTGGCAGCTGCACGTCATCACCAGCGACCTGACGCTGCCCAACCAGCTGCGCCTGAAACCCAAGCGCCGCGTGCCCCTGCACAACGGTTCGCTGGACTGCCGCCTGTTCGGTTTCGAGCTGGTCGCGGCCGGTTACCGCGACGCCTGAGCGGCCTCGCGCCCCGGGCGGTTTCGCCCCCGGGGCGCCCCCCCTTTCGCCTTGAACAGCGCGTTGTAAAGGCGCCGCAACATGGCGCGCTTATCTTTGCTTATGGTTTTCCCCAGCACCGTTTGAGCGCATCATCGCACCAAGGTGTTGCCAATATGCACCGGGCACTTGCACAAGTTCAGGGTTAACCCCTATAATTCGGGTTATCCCTAGTAGCTAAACAAACAGTGCAAGCCCGTGGAGGCTATTGTGATCAACCCGAACAACACCATCCGCCTGACCGACGAACTCGAGCGCCAACTGATGCTCCAGGCTATTGAAGAACAATTCCGTCCGCACCCGATGCGGGCGTTGGCCGCCGGCCTGCGTAAGCTGGCCCACGGCATCCGTGCCCTGGCTGGCAAGACGAGCGCCAAGAACGCGCACTCCGCCGCCTAAGCAAGGCCCAGGCTTACGGCCTGAACAGTTTTCCCCTTGGGGGCTGCATAGCCCCTTTTAAGACCCGCCCTTACCGGTGGGTTTTTTTTTGCCTTGGAAGGCCTGGGCTTTGTCGGATAATAGCGACCCATGACGACCGACGCCCTCCTCGACCAGACCCCCAACCGGCTGCGCCGGTTCGCCTGCATGATGTACGAAGCCGTGCTGCTGTTCGGCGTGGTGTTCCTGGCGGGCTACCTGCTGGACACCCTGACCCAAAGCAAGAACGCGCTGGAACTGCGCGGCGCCCGGCAGGCCTGGCTGTTCGTCGCCATCGGGGCGTACTTCGTGCTGTGCTGGCGCCGCCGCGGCCAGACCCTGCCCATGAAGACCTGGAACATCCGCCTGGTCGACCGCGACGGCAACACCCCGTCCACGCCCCGCCTGATGTTGCGCTACGTCCTGGTCTGGCCGCTGGTGCTGGCCGGCGCGGCGGTCGTGTGGGCGGCTGCCAGCGCCACCGGCTGGCCTTCGATGGACATGTTCATCGTCGCCGCGCCCTTCACCATCTTCATCTGGTCCTGGTTCGATCCCGACGGCCAGTTCCTGCACGACCGCATCCTGGGCACGCGGCTACGCAACGCGCCGCGGCACAAGAAGGCCCGCTAGCCCCCAGTCGGCGGCATCAGCCGCCGCGCCGTATACATCCTGCGACAAACGGCAACATCGTGCGCCGAATTAGCCGTTTGCTTTCAGAAAGTTGAAAGTCGACCGCAAAGACAATGGGGCCCCTTTTTTCAGACGCCCCAGAACCATCATGCGCGCTTTCCTTTCCCGTGTTGCGCTGGCCACCGCCAGCGCCCTGTTCCTGCTGCCCGCCGGTGCGCTCGCGCAGAACGCGGCCGCCCAGCAGGAGATCGAAGCGGCCACCAAGGCCGCCTTCGCCGCCGCCCAGGAGGGGCCCGCCGAAGTCAAGCTGGGCGAGCAGGCGGTCGTGCATCTGCCCGAATCCATGTTCTTCGTGCCGCGCATGCAGGCGGACCGGCTGATGGCGGCCTACGGCAACGGCAAGGATCCTTCCCTGCTGGGCGTGGTGATGCCCAAGAGCGACGATGACGATTGGGTCATCACCGTCAATTTCGACAAGGCCGGCTACATCAAGGACGACGACGCCAAGAACTGGAACGTCAACGAATTGCTGGACAGCCTGCGCGAAGGCACCGAGCAGTCCAACGAAGAGCGCAAGAAGCGCGGTTTCCCCGAATTGATCATGGACGGCTGGGTCGAAGCGCCGAAGTACGACAGCAACTCGCAGCGCCTGGTCTGGTCGGTCGCGGTCAAGCACAAGGGCGAAAGCGCCACCGAGAACCCCACCGTCAACTACAACACCTACGCGCTGGGCCGCGACGGCTACATCACGCTGGACCTGATCACGCAGAAGAGCATGGTGCCCAAGGACAAGACGGCCGTGCTGACCTTGCTGGACAACCTGAACTACGTCGAAGGCAAGCGCTACGCCGACTTCAATTCCTCGACCGACAAGGTGGCCGAGTACGGCCTGGCCGCCCTGGTGGCTGGCGTGGCGGCCAAGAAGCTGGGCCTGTTCGCCGTGATCGCCGCCTTCCTGGCGAAATTCGCCAAGGTCGGCGTGCTGGCCGCGGCTGCGCTGGGCGGCGGCCTGTGGAAGCGCCTGCGCGCCAAGAAGGCCAACCAACAGCAGCCCTGACCGCCGTTTCGGATCGCGGCCGCACTATGCCTTGAAACCGATGCGCGGCGGCCCGCCGTGCATCGCGAAACCTCGCCCGGCCGACACAACAGTGTCACGCGGCGTTCACGTTCCGGTCATCGCCGGATGGTTTCATTCCCAGGCATGAGCACAGCCCCTGGGAACGCGACCGTGAACGAAATCCGCCCCGCGCACTGGCGCGCCCTCTGGATTTCCGATATTCACCTGGGCACCGCCGGGTGCAAGGCGGAATTCCTCATAGACTTTCTCGACCACAACGATTCCGACACCCTTTACCTGGTGGGGGACATCGTCGACGGCTGGCAGCTGCGCAAGCACTGGCACTGGCCCCGGGCGCACAACGACGTCATCCAGCGCATCCTGCGCAAGGCGCGCAACGGCACCCGGGTCGTATTCATCCCGGGCAACCATGACGAATTCGCGCGCGAGTTCGCCGGATACGCCTTCGGCGACATCGAAATCCTGGACGAGGACGTGCACGTCACCGCCAAGGGACAGCGCCTGCTGGTGCTGCACGGCGACCAGTTCGACGGCGTGATCCAGCACAGCCGCTGGCTGGCCCATCTGGGCGACGGGCTCTATCAACTGGCGCTGTGGATCAACCATCATTTCAATCGGCTGCGCCACCGCCTGGGACTGCATTACTGGTCCCTGTCGCAATACCTGAAGCACAAGGTCAAGAACGCCGTGTCCTTCATCACGGACTTCGAAGAGGCGCTGGCGGGCGAAGCCCGGCGCCGGGGTCTGGACGGCGTGGTCTGCGGCCATATCCACAAAGCCGAACTGCGCTATGTGGGCGAGATCCTCTACTGCAACGACGGCGACTGGGTGGAGAGCCTGTCCGCCCTGGCGGAAACGCACGACGGCCAGCTCCAGCTGCTGGACTGGGCCGCCGTCATGGCGGAACGCGAAGCCGATCCCGCCACCCGGCCGCCCCGCTCGCTGACGCTGCCGGCCCTGCCGTCCGCGCTGCGCCGCCAGGGCAAACACCCGTGATAACCCGTATGCGTCCCCGTTACGCAACGGGGATGTTGCAGTTCACGGCCCTCTAGGTCATGCTTGCATCTGGGGCAACGGGCCAACTTGACCCGTTCACGCTGCAACATGCTCACAACATAGGGCCATGAACGACCAATATCAGGCGCTCTACCAAACATTCCGCTGGCTGGTACCCACCCAGTTCAACATCGCGGAAGCGTGCTGCCACCGCTGGGCATCCAGTAGTCCGGATGCGCGGCGCATTGCCATCTACTACGAAGATGAATCTGGCAACCGCGAGGTCTGGACCTATGCCCGCCTGGCGGAAGCGGCCAATCAGCTGGCCAACGGCCTGGTGAAAATGGGCGTCGGGCGCGGCGACCGCGTCGGTGTGGTGCTGGGACAACGGCCCGAGACCGTGGTGGCCCATATGGCCATCTACAGCGTCGGCGCCGTGGTGCTGCCGCTGTCCGCCCTGTTCGGCCCGGAAGCCCTGGAAAGCCGCCTGCGCGACTCGGAAACCCGCGTCGCGATCGTGGATTACGCCTCCAGCGCCAACCTGTTGGCCGTGAGCGACAACTGTCCCAACCTGCAGCAGATCATCGGCATCGGCTTCGCCGACGAACGTGTTTTGCCCTGGCGCAGCCTGCTGGCGCGCCAACCCAGCGAATTCAAGATGGTCCAGACCCGTTCCTCGGATCCGGCCATTCTGCTCTATACCTCCGGCACCACCGGCGCCCCCAAGGGCGCGCTGCTGCCGCACAGCGTGCTGATCGGCAACCTGCCGGGCTTCGTCGCCTCGCAAGACTGGTTCCCCAAGCCCGCCGACGTGTTCTGGTCGCCGGCCGACTGGGCCTGGACCGGCGGCATGATGGACGCCCTGCTGCCCACCCTGTACTTCGGACACCCCATCGTCGGCACGCGCGGCCGCTTCTCGGTCGAGCGCGCATTCGAACTCCTGGAACGCTACCAGGTCACCAACACCTTCCTCTTCCCCACCGCGCTCAAGATGATGATGAAGGCGGTGCCGGAGCCGCGCGGCCGCTACCAGCTGGCCCTGCGTTCCATCATGAGCGCCGGCGAAAGCGTGGGCGAGACCGTCTTCGAATGGTGCCAATCGGCGCTGGGCGTGACGCCCAACGAAATGTTCGGCCAGACGGAAATGAACTACGTGGTGGGCAACAGCCAGAGGCGCTGGCCCGCCAAGCCTGGCAGCATGGGCCGCCCCTACCCCGGCCACAACGTCGCGGTGCTGGACGAGGACGGCAAGCCCGTGGCGCCCGGCGCCACCGGCGAGATCGCCGTCAACCGGCTCGACATCCATGGCTATCCGGATCCCGTGATGTTCCTGGGCTACTGGCGCAATGAAGCCGCCACCCAGGCCAAGTTCAAGGGCGACTGGTGCCTGACCGGCGACCTGGCCAAGATCGACGCCGACGGCTACCTCTGGTACGCGGGCCGCGCCGACGACGTCTTCAAGTCCGCCGGCTACCGCATCGGCCCGGGCGAAATCGAAAGCTGCCTGATCGGACATCCGGCCGTGGCCAACGCCGCGGTCGTGCCCAAGCCCGACGCCGAGCGCGGCGCCCTGGTCAAGGCCTACGTGGTGCTGACGCCGGAATTCGCGCAGCGCGACCGCAACGACATCATCGAGAACCTGCAGGAACATGTGCGCGAGCGCCTGGCCCCATACGAGTACCCCAAGGAGATCGAATTCGTCGACGAGCTGCCCATGACCACCACCGGTAAAATCCAGCGCCGCATCCTGCGCCTGCGCGAAGAAGAGCGCTCGCGGATGACCGCAGGCATTACAGACGCGCCGCACACCCCCAAGGCGTGAAGCCGCAACCGGAGACCTAGGCATGCCCATTTACCAGCTCGACGACCTGATTCCCCGCATCGACCCGGCGGCCTACGTGGCCGACAGCGCCGACATCATCGGCAACGTAACGCTGGAGGCAGGCGTCAGCATCTGGTCCAACGTGTCGATCCGCGGCGACAACGACGCCATCCTGATCAAGAGCGGCACCAATATCCAGGAAGGCAGCGTGCTGCATGTGGACGACGGCTGTCCCATGACCATCGGCCCCAACGTGACGGTGGGCCATCAAGCCATGCTGCACGGCTGTACCATCCACGAAGGCGCCCTCGTGGGCATGCAGGCCATCGTGCTGAACAACGCGGTCATCGGCCGCAACTGCCTGATCGGCGCCGGCGCGATCATTCCCGAAGATCGCATCATTCCCGACAACTCCCTGGTCATCGGCATCGGCAAGATCGTCCGCGAACTCTCGGCCGAGGAAATCGCCAATCTGCACAAGAACACCGCCCATTACGTGGCGCGCGGCCAACACTACAAGACCGCGCTGAAACGGATCGGCTGAGCGCCCCGGGGCGGCGCTTCGACCCTGCTGGCGGCAGGGGGAATAGGCGGGCCTGATCGGCTAACATTCCTCCATGACCGATCAGCTCAAGAAATACCTTACCGAAGACCGCAGCGTCCGCATCCAGGCCGTGCGCCTGGACGCGACCTGGAAGGCCGTGCAGGCCAATCACGACTATCCTCCCGCCATCACCCACCTGCTGGGCGAACTGGTGGCGGCGTCCACGCTGCTGGCCGCCAACATCAAGTTCGACGGCTCGCTGGTGCTGCAGATCCAGGGCGACGGCCCCATCGCCCTGCTGGTGGTGGAATGCCGCAACGACCTGAGCCTACGCGCCACCGTCAAGATGCGCGAAGGCCACGAGGTACCCAGCGATGGCAACATGCAAAGCCTGCTGAACCCGGGCGGCAACGGCCGTTTCATCGTGGTGCTGGACCCGCAGCGCAAGCTGCCGGGCCAACAGGCCTACCAGGGCATCGTGCCCCTGCAGGGCGACACCGTGGCCGAAGCGCTGCAGCACTACATGAAGGCCTCCGAACAGCTGGATACCCGGCTGTGGCTGGCGGCCGACGCCGACCATGCCACGGGCATGCTGATCCAGCGCCTGCCCTACCATGGCGGCTCGGACGCGCCCGCGCTCACCGAACAGAACGCCGCCGAAACCTGGGACCGCGCCTGCGCCCTGGCCGGCACCATCAAGCGCGACGAACTGCTGGCCACCGACATCGACACGCTGATCCATCGCCTGTTCTGGGAGGAAACCCTGGTGGCGTTCGATCCGCTGGCGGTGCGCTGGCACTGCCCCTGCACCCGCGAACGCGTGGCCAGCATGCTGCGCACGCTGGGCCAGGAAGAGATCAACAGCATCCTGGCCGAACGCGGCCAGGTCGACGTGGCCTGCGACTTCTGCGGCAAACCGTATAAGTTCGACTCCGTCGACTGTGCCACCTTGTTCTCGTCCGGCACGGCTCCCTCCGCGGACGAACCTCCCACGGTGCACTGATCCACACCGGCGGCCTGGCCGCCGGGACGTTTCGATCACACCGGCTTATCCTCATCGACAGGCGGTCATGCCTGCGCCAGACTGCGCAGCCATGACCGCCTTTTTTCATGCTCCCTCCTGCCGGCAACACGGCGCCGCCGCCATCGAATTCGCGGTGGCTGGCGCCGTGGTGCTGCTGCTGGGCTTGCTGGCGATCGAGGCCGCCCGCTGGCAGGGTGTGCGCCAGATGGCCTATCTGGCGCTGATGGAGGCGGCGCGCGCCGGCGCTACCGGCAACGGCGATCCCGCGCGCATGCGGACGGCCTTTCTGCAGGCCCTGCTGCCGCGCCACGCGGACCCGCAAGGCCAGGCTGGCGCGCGCCGCCGCCAAGCTGACGAGCAAGCCGAGCTGGCTGCCATTTCGGGCACCCACCCCTGGCGCATCGAAGTCCTGCTGCCCGATGAGCAATCGTTCCGCGAACACGCCCGCCCGGACCTCAAGGTGCCCGCGGCGTCAGGCCTGCGCGCCATCGACAACGGCTACCAGGACCTGCAGCATGCGCGCCGGCCGCCGCATCCGGGCGGACAGACCATCTTCCAGGCCAACACCTTGAAGCTGCGGCTGACCTATCTGCACAAGCCGCTGCTGCCGCCCTTGCGGGCATTGCTGGCCGCGCTGGGCGCCGATCGCGGCAGCTATGCCGGCAACGCGCAGGCCCGGGGCCTGTTGCCCTTGCGCATGGAACTGGAAACAGAGATGCACTCGCACCCGGTGGATTGGGCGCGCAGGACGCCGCAACCCGCCGGCATCGTGTACGGCGAATGCCGCAGCATGCGCTGCGGCTGAACGGAACGGGGGATGAACAGGAACGGCAGCCGGCGCTCAGTGCCGGGTATTGGCCTGATTGGCGGGCTTGGGAGGCGTCGCCGCCGGGCGGGCCGCCGGCGCGCTGGCGCGCGCGGGCGTGGCCGGCTTGGCCGCGGCGTCGGCAGCCAAAGAGGCGCCGCCAGCCGGGGCCGGGGTGTTCTGCGGCAGGATGTGCACGAACACCTCGCCGTCGCGCATCATGCCCAGTTCGCCGCGGGCGCGTTCCTCGATGGCGCCGGAGCCACCTTCGAGGTCGCGCACTTCGGCTTCCAATGCGGCATTGCGCGCGCGCAGGCCTTCGTTGGTCTCGCGTTGCTCCGCCACCTGGCGTTGCAGATCCCAGACCTTGAACCACCCGCCCTTACCCAGCCACAGCGGGTATTGGATCAGGCCTAGCAGCACGAACAGCACCAGGAACAACAGGCGCATACGCGGGAACCCTCAGCAGTCGTGGCGTGGATGCGGCCCCAGGATTGCGCCGGGGGCCGCGCTTCTCATCAACGCAGGTTGTAAAAAGCTTCCAAGCCAGGATACGACGCGACTTCAGCCAGCTCTTCCTCGATGCGCAGGAGCTGGTTGTACTTGGCCATGCGGTCCGAACGCGACAGCGAACCCGTCTTGATCTGCATGGCGTTGGTCGCCACGGCGATGTCGGCGATGGTGGAGTCCTCGGTTTCGCCCGAACGGTGCGACACGACGGCGGTGTAGCCGGCGCGCTTGGCCATTTCGATGGCAGCGAAGGTCTCGGTCAGGGTGCCGATCTGGTTGATCTTGATGAGGATCGAGTTGGCGACGCCCTTCTGGATGCCTTCGCGCAGGATCTTGGTGTTGGTGACGAACAGGTCGTCGCCCACCAGCTGCACCTTCTTGCCCAACTGGTCGGTCAGGAGCTTCCAGCCTTCCCAGTCGTTTTCGGCCATGCCGTCTTCGATCGAGATGATCGGGTACTTGTCGCACCAGGTGGCCAGCAGGTTGGTGAATTCCTGCGAGGACAGCGAGATGCCGCCTTCGCCGGCCAGCGTGTACTTGCCGTCGCGGTAGAACTCGGAGCTGGCGCAATCCAGGCCCAGGGCGATCTGCGTACCCGGCTCGTAGCCGGCTTCGGTGATGGCCTTCAGGATCAGCTGGATGGCGGCTTCATGGCTGGCTACGTTGGGCGCGAAACCGCCCTCGTCGCCCACTGCCGTGGACATGCCCTGGCCGTGGATCAGCTTCTTCAGCATATGGAAGACTTCGGCGCCCCAGCGCAGGGCTTCGCGGAAGCTGCCTGCGCCCACCGGCAGAATCATCAGTTCCTGCAGGTCCAGCGTGTTGTTGGCGTGCGCGCCGCCGTTGATGACGTTCATCATCGGCACGGGCATGCTCATGGGGCCGCTGCCGCCGAAATAGCGGTACAGGGACAGGCCCGATTCGTCGGCGGCGGCGCGGGCCACGGCCATGGAGGCAGCCAGGATCGCGTTGGCGCCCAGGCGTTCCTTGGATTCGGTGCCGTCCAGCTCGATCAGGGTGCGATCGACGAAGGTCTGTTCCTGGGCGTCCAGGCCCATCAGGGCTTCCGAGATTTCCGTATTCAGGTTCTCGACGGCGCGCAGCACGCCCTTGCCCAGATAACGGCTCTTGTCGCCGTCGCGCAGCTCGATGGCTTCGCGCGCGCCGGTGGACGCGCCCGACGGCACGGCCGCGCGGCCCATGGCGCCGGACTCCAGCAGCACATCGCATTCGACGGTGGGGTTGCCGCGCGAATCCAGAATCTCGCGGCCGATGATATCGACGATAGCACTCATGACTTTACATTCCCTGAACGATAAACATATTCATGACAGCCGCGCCTTCGCGGGCATTGCGGGCGCGGCGGTACTGCCAGGAGTCGTAGAAAGCCTGGGCCGCGGTCATGGAGGGGAACTCCATGACGACGGTACGGCCAGGCTCACGGCCCTCGAGGTGCCTGGAATCGCCGCCGCGCACCAGGATCTTCGCATCGTACGCGCGCATCGCGAGCGTGGACAGACGCTTGTAATCCTCGTACTGCGCGGGCTTGGTCACTGAGACGTCGGCGATGAGGTAGGCACTCATGGGATTCCTTCAGAGCAGTTGCGTTGGTTTCGGTCTGACGCCGGATACGGCGACGCCGCCAGTGTCGCGCAAGGCGGCCGGGCGACGCATATCCGATGCTAATTGGTTGTATCCGAAAGAAGCGCCGCCGTATAGGGCGGCGCTGAGGCGGCGGCCCGCGGTCCCGAAGATCCGCTTACGGAACTCCAGACCGCAGACGCGCATTACGCCTCCTGACCGCGACGAGCCTTCTGCTCGATGGCGGCGCGGATATAGCTGGCGAACAACGGGTGGCCGTCACGCGGGGTCGACGTGAACTCCGGGTGGAACTGCACGCCCACGAACCACGGGTGGTCGGGCAATTCCATCATTTCCGGCAGGTTCTCGGTCGGCGTGCGGGCGCTGATCACCATGCCGGCTTCTTCCAGGCGCGGCACGTAGACGTTGTTGACCTCGTAGCGATGGCGGTGACGCTCGTTCACTTCGTCGCCGTAGATCGACTGCGCGCGGGTGCCCGGCTTGATCGGCACGCGCTGCGCGCCCTTGCGCATGGTGCCGCCCAGGTCGGACGACTGGTTGCGCTTTTCGACCTTGCCTTCGCGGTCCATCCATTCGGTGATCAGGGCCACCACGGGATGCGGCGCGGACGGATCGAATTCCGTGCTGTTGGCGCCGCCCAGGCCGGCGACGTGGCGCGCGAACTCGATCACGGCCAGCTGCATGCCCAGGCAGATGCCCAGGTACGGCACGCCGTTTTCACGGGCGTAGCGGATCGCGGCGATCTTGCCTTCGGTGCCGCGCTTGCCGAAGCCGCCCGGAACCAAGATGGCATCCAGGTGCTTGAGCTGGTCGGTGCCGCGGGTTTCGATGTCTTCGGAGTCGATGTACTCGATGTTGATCTTCGAGCGCGTGTGGATGCCGGCGTGTACCAGGGCTTCCGTCAGCGACTTGTACGACTCGGTCAGGTCGACGTACTTGCCGACCATGCCGATGGTGAGCTGGTGCTGCGGGTGCTCCAGCGCTTCGACCAGGTTGTCCCACATGGACAGGTCGGCCGGCGGCGGGGTCAGGCCCAGCGCTTCGCAGACGATGTTGTCCACGCCCTGCGCATGCAGCATCGCCGGGATCTTGTAGATCGAATCGGCGTCCCAGACGGAGATGACCGCGTCCAGGGGCACGTTGGAGAACATCGAGATCTTGGCGCGCTCGTCGTCCGGGATGCGGCGGTCGGCGCGGCACAGCAGCGCGTTCGGGTAGATGCCGATTTCGCGCAGCTTCTGCACCGAGTGCTGGGTCGGCTTGGTCTTGAGCTCGCCGGCCGACGCGATGAAGGGCACCAGCGTCAGGTGCACGAAGGCGGCGTTGTTGCGGCCCATGCGCAGGCTCATCTGGCGCGCGGCTTCCAGGAACGGCAGGGACTCGATGTCACCCACGGTGCCGCCGATCTCGACGATCGCGACGTCGGTGTTGCCGTTCCAGGCGGCTTCGGCGCCACGGGCGATGAAGTCCTGGATTTCGTTGGTGATGTGCGGAATGACCTGGACGGTCTTGCCCAGGTAGTCGCCGCGGCGCTCCTTGCGGAGTACCGATTCGTAGATCTGGCCGGTGGTGAAGTTGTTCACCTTGTGCATGCGAGCCGAAATGAAACGCTCGTAGTGGCCAAGGTCCAGGTCGGTTTCGGCGCCGTCTTCCGTGACGAACACCTCGCCATGCTGGAACGGGCTCATGGTGCCCGGATCGACGTTGATGTACGGGTCGAGCTTCAGCATGGTGACTTGCAGGCCACGCGACTCGAGGATGGCGGCGAGCGACGCAGCGGCGATGCCTTTGCCCAGGGAAGACACCACACCGCCGGTGACAAATACGTATTTGGTCATCGTAATGAGCACCCGGGACGAGCGGGCGCGTGCGGGAAATTTGGATTATAGCCGGGAGGCGGAGCTTATTTGGGTTTTCCCCTAGCTCCGGGGCGTAACATTTGGCAGCACTCGAATCGGCGCAAGGGCCATCGCCTTGTGTGGCGCGGCGCAGCGCCGTGCTATGTTCGATCCCTATTTTTCTGCTTGCTGTTTTTTCTCAACATTCCATCCTTTCGCCGATGACCGATCCCGCCCGATCCTCCTACTCGCTCGCCTGGCGTCTTGCGCTGACCGCCGTTTTCCTGCGCCTGGCTTACTCGGCGCTGGTCCAGTCGTACAGCCTGCTGGCCCTGCCCCAGTTCGAGCAAATGCGGGAGATGTACAGCCAGCCGCAGTTCCTGGCGCCGCTGCTGGCCCATATCGTCGCGGGCGCGGTGATCGCCGGACTGACCGCCTGGGGAGCGATGCGAGGCTGGCTGGCGCGCCATGACACCCAGGCGGTGACCGAGCCGCGCAAGCTGTTCGGCACCTTCATCGCGCTGTTTCTGCTTTACACCCTGGCGGTGGCGGCCGGCATCGCCTTCCTGCAAAACACGCTGATGCGCTTCGTCATGGACCATCGCGACGTGCTGCAGGAACGGCTCGGCTTCGGCATGATCGGCCAATTTCTGGCCCTGAACACCATCACCAAGCTCGTGAGCATCGTGCTGGAGATCATCGGCATCTGCGTCATCGTGCGCATTGCCGCCTGGACCGTGCAGCCCGCAGGCCCGGCCGGCGGCCCGGCCTATGAACGGCGACATGCCGCCTGGACAACCGGGCTGACCGTGCTGGTCTGGCAACTGACCGTTTCGATCTCGTTGGGCGGCTTCCTGCAGATGCAGGCTCAGGGCGCTGGCTGGACGGCGTACGCGCTGGGCTATCTGGTCCTGCCCGCGGCCCTGCTGGGTCTATGCACCCTGGTCTGCCTGAACGTCCTGCCGCGCCCGATCGGCGCGGCCCGATTCGGGCGGGCCGTCGCCCACGGTTCCATCGCCTTCTGGCTGGCGCAGGCGCTGGGCATAGGTTTGGGATTCCTGGCCGTCCGGGCGATGACCTGGGGGCAACTGATGCGCGCCGCGGAATCCCATGCGGCCGCCGGCCTGACGCTGCTGGCCTATGGCGCGCTGCTGGCCTTGGGCTGCCTGATCGGCAGGCTCGCGCTGTATCCCGGCGCCAAGGCTGCCACGCCGGCAAGCTGACCTGATTTCGCGCAAAGCAAAAGGCCGCGGGCATTGCGCCCGCGGCCTTTTTTCATGCACTCACGCAGCGGTTCAGATCGCGGCGGTGCGGCGCTCCAGCCAGGCCAGCGCCTCGCCTTCGACCAGCGGCGACAGGCGTTCGTGCACCGTCTTGTGATAGTCGTTGAGCCAGGCGATTTCATCGGCGCGCATCAGCGACGGTTCGATGCAGCGCGTGTCGATCGGGCACAGCGTCAGCGTTTCGAAGCACAGGAATTCGCCCAATTCCGAGGTCAGCCAGGCGCGATTGGCGACCAGGTTCTCGATGCGCACGCCCCAGCGACCCGGGCGGTAGATGCCCGGCTCGTTGGAGGTGATCATGCCGGGCTCCATGGCGGTATGCGGGCCCGGAACGGCGCGGTAGGAAATGACCTGCGGGCCTTCGTGCACGTTCAGGAAGTAACCCACGCCATGGCCCGTGCCATGGCCGTATTCCGCCCCGCCTTCCCAGATGGGCGCGCGCGCGATGGCGTCCAGCATGGGCGAAGGCGTGCCGCGCGGGAACGAGGCGCGCGACAGCGCGATCATGCCCTTGAGCACCAGCGTGAAGTCCACCTTCTGGTCGGCGCTGGGCGTGCCCACCGCGACCACGCGGGTGATGTCGGTCGTGCCGCCCAGGTACTGGCCGCCCGAGTCGATCAGCAGCAGGCCGTCGCCTTCGATGGTGGCGTGCGATTCCTGGGTGGCGCGGTAGTGCGGCATCGCGCCGTTGGCGTTGAAGCCGGCGATGGTGGCGAAGCTGGGGCAGACATAGGCCGGCCGGCGCGCGCGGGCAGCGGTGATCTGCTCGTCGATGGTCAGTTCGGTGATGGTTTCATTGCCCAGCGCGCCTTCGAACCAGGCGAAGAACTCACAGAGCGCCGCGCCGTCCTGCGCCATGGCCTGGCGCACGTTCGCCAGCTCGGCATCGGTCTTGCGGGACTTCAGCAGCGTGGACGGATTGATGGCTTCGACGCGCGGCACGGCGGGGTCCATCGCATGGAACACGCCGCAGGTCACGCGGGCCGGATCGATCAGCAGCTTCTGATCGAGTTCCAGCGAGGCCAGGGCATCGGCCGCCTGGGCATAGGCGGCCACTTCCACGCCATCGGCCGCGAGCACGGCGCGCAGGGCGTCGTCGATCTTGCCCTCGGCCACGAACAGCGTGGCATGGTCCAGCCCGACCAGCGCGTGGCCGACGAAAACCGGGTTGTAGTCCACATCCGCGCCGCGCAGGTTGAAGAGCCAGGCGATGTCGTCCAGCGTGCTGATGAAATGCACGTCGGCGCCATGCGTGCGCATGGCGCCGCGCACCTGCGCCAGCTTGTCTGCGCGGGTCACGCAGGCTTCGGGCGCCACGTGTTCATAGATGGCGGCGCCGGGCAGTCCGGCACGGTCCGCCCAGACGTCGTCCAGCAGATCCTCGCGGATTTCCAGGACGGCGCCGGCCGAGGCCGCGGCCGCCGACAGGGCACGGAACGCGCCCAGGCCCAGCACCTGTCCGTCCACCCCGATGACGTCGCCCGCCTTGGCATTGGCCGCCAGCCAGTCCACATGGCCCGGCGTCGTGGCCAGCGCGATCTTCATCAGCTGCACGCAGGTGCCGGCCAACTGGGCTTCGGCCTGTACCCAATAGCGGCTGTCGACCCACAGGCCGGCGAAATCGGCCGTGACCACCAGCGTGCCGACCGAGCCCGTGAAGCCGGACAGCCAGCGCCGTCCCTGCCAGCGCGCGGGCAGGTATTCGGACAGGTGCGGGTCCGAGGACGGAACGACATAGGCGGACAGGCCGCGGCGGCTCATGGCCTGCCGCAATTGGGCGATACGGGCGTCGGTGCTAGACATGGGGGATGGGATCCTTAGCGCAACATGAAAGACATGGCGGCCAGGCTGTTCAGCGTGCGGACGGCGGACTGCATGCTATCCGTGGTGAATCGCAAGGTCACGCCGTCCACGCGTTCCAGCGTGGGCCACATGCAGAACAGGTCGGCCAGGGCCGAGCTCTGCGTCTGCAACCGGCATTCTATAGGGGCGGGAATGCGGAAAGGAACCACTCCCCCTTTCTTCAAATTGCGCACGGCGGTTTCGGCGGCGGACGCAATCGCGCGGCGCGATGCAGCAGGCGACAGGGTCACGCCGCTGCCCTGCCCATGGGCCACCTTGGTCTGCACCCATTCGGCGCCCGGGAAGGTATCGCGGGTCTCCGCGATGAAGGCATCGTCGCCGGTGCCCAGGATGACGGGCACGCCCATCTCGCCCGCCAGCGCGCCGTACAAGCCGGCCTCGCCCAGCTCCATGCCGTTGATGAACACGCGCGCAAAGGCGAAGCTGTTGATGGTGTGGGCCAGGATGCCGCGGCCTTGCGAGCGCGAGTGGTAGCCGATCATGAAGACCGCGTCGCAGCCCTCTTCCAGGCCGCCCATCATGCCGAGGTAGCGCGGCTTGCCCAGCACCAGGCGTGCGCGCTCGTCCAGGCCGTCGGGCAGCAGGTTGCGAAAGCCGCCATGCGAATCGTTGACCAGGATCTCTTCGGCGCCGCCGGCGATCGCGCCTTGCACGGCCGCGTTGGCCTCGGCGGTCATCCAGGCGCGGGCGCGCTCGTATTCGCCGTTGCCGGCGCGGACTTGTTCGGAATGAAAGACGCCAGCAACGCCTTCGATGTCGGTGGAAATCAGGATCTTCATGGGATCAGCCTCGGAGGATTTCAGAATTCGGTTTCGGACAGCCACTGGCGCCACTGCGGCGCCGCGTCGCGGATCGCGGCGCGGTGGTTGCCGTCGCGCCCCGTCACGCCTTCGGCGTGCCACAGCGCGGAAATGATGGCCTGTTCGCAGGCTTCGGCGGCCGCTTCGAACAAGGGATCGATGCGGGCCTCGTGCAGCATCGCCACCGCCGGCATGGGCTGCTCGGGCAGTTGCGGCACCGTATAGGCCGTGGAAAACGCCAGCGCGATATCGCCGCTGCCATGGCCGTACACCGAACCGGTGCGGGCCAGCCCTGCCCCTGCCCGCAGCGACAGGCGGCGCAACTGGCGCGAGTCCAGCGGCGCGTCGGTAGCCAGCAGCAGGATGATGGAACCCTTCTCGGGCACGATGGCGGCGTTCTCGCCCGCCTGCGCCAGGCCGCTGTCCAGCTGCTGCGCCAGCCGTCGGCCGAAGGGCCGGCCCGCCACGGTCAGGTTGGGCAGGCGGCCGAAGTTCGCCAGCACCAGCGCGCCTACGGTGTACTGCGGTC
Source organism: Achromobacter xylosoxidans (assembly GCF_014490035.1). NCBI lineage: Bacteria > Pseudomonadati > Pseudomonadota > Betaproteobacteria > Burkholderiales > Alcaligenaceae > Achromobacter > Achromobacter xylosoxidans. The sequence goes on from NZ_CP061008.1 coordinate 5,087,620, forward strand.
CCGCCTGGATGGAGGCCACGCGCGACGCGGAGCCGATGCCGCCCTTGAACGAAAAACACGACATGCCCCGGCCGGCGCCGACTGCGCCCTGCTCGAACCGCTTGTCCGCGGCGGCCAGCGCCTCGGCGTAATGCGATTCCTGCACCGCCAGCGCCTGGATATCGTTCAGATAGCCATCGTTGCATTCGAAGACCAGCGGATTGACGGTAGCCATGCCGCGGCCAATGCCAGGGTTCGCCGCGACCGCCGCGCGGATCTGCGCATTGGCCACCGTGCCCACGCCAAACGTGTTGGTCAGGCCGATGGGCGTTTCCAGCACGCCCAGTTCCTGCACCTGGACCAGGCCGGTGCTCTTGCCGAAGCCGTTCAGCACGGTGGCGGCGGCCGGCACCTTGTCCAGATAGGGATCGCCGCCATGCGGACGCACCACGGTCACGCCGGTCTGCAGCGGGCCTTCGGCCAGCGTGCGGTGGCCAACCGTGACCTCGCCCACGTCGCAGATCGAATCCAGCGGTCCCGATGGCAGTACGCCGATGCGGGGGATGTCCAGCGCTTGTTTGTCCATGTTCGCTACGTGTCGCCACGCTCCTGAATGTAAAACGCCGCCGCCCTGGGGCGACGGCGCAAAGATTCGCCCTCCACGCCGGCCCTTCAGGGAGGACCGGCGGCAGGATTACTTGCGGTCGATCTTGGGATCGAGCGCGTCGCGCAGGCCGTCGCCCAGCAGGTTGAACGCAAGCACCGTGAAGAAGATCGCCAGCGCCGGGAAGATCGCCACGTGCGGCGCGATCACCATGTCGGCGCGCGCTTCGTTCAGCATCGCGCCCCACTCCGGCGTGGGAGGCGAAGCGCCCATGCCCAGGAACGACAGGCTGGCCGCGGTGATGATCGAAGTGCCGATACGCATCGTGCCGTACACCACGATCGGCGAGATCGTGCCGGGCAGGATGTGGCGCATGATGATGGTCCAGTCGGACGCGCCCACGCTCTTGACCGCTTCGACATAGGTCATCTGCTTGATCGACAGCGTGTTGCCGCGCACCAGGCGGGCAAACGCCGGCACGCTGAACACGGCCACGGCCACGATCACGTTGACCATGCTGGAACCCAGGATGGCAACCACGCCGATGGCCAGCAGCATGCCGGGGAACGCCAGCAGCACGTCGGAGATACGCATCGTGATGCGTTCCCACCAGCCTTCGTAGTAGCCCGCCATCAGGCCCATGAAGGTGCCGACGATGGCGCCCATGGCGACCGACAGGAAGCCCGCGGCCAAGGAGATGCGCGCGCCCATGATGATGCGGCTGAAGATGTCCCGGCCCAGCGAGTCCACGCCCAGCCAGTGGGTCGCGGAAGGCCCGGCGTTCAGGGCGTCGTAGTCGAAGAAGTTCTCCGGATCGAACGGCACGATCCACGGCGCGAAAACCGCGACGACGACGAGCAGCAGGACGAAGAGGCCCGCGCCGACGGCGAGCTTCTGCTTCTTGAATTTGCGCCAGAACTCGGTGGCCGGCGTGCGCACGTCGTTCTTGGGAACGGCGGCGATGGTCGTGGCGGGTGTCGTATTGCTCATGGCCGCCTCACTTGTAACGGATGCTGGGATTGATGACGCCATAGAGCACGTCGACAATCAGGTTGATCAGGATGAATTCCAGCGAGAACAGCAGCACCAGGCCCTGGATCACCGGATAGTCGCGCTGGGTCACGGCGTCCACCAGCAGGCGGCCGAGGCCAGGCCAGTTGAACACGGTCTCGACCACGATGGAGCCGCCCAGCAGGAAGCCGAACTGCAGGCCCATCATCGTGACGACGGGAATCAGCGCATTGCGCAGCGCATGCTTGATGACGACGCGGCGCTCGGTCAGGCCCTTGGCGCGGGCGGTCCGCACGAAGTCTTCCTGGATGACTTCCACGAAGGAAGCCCGGGTAAAGCGCGCCATCACGGCCGCCACGGCGGCGCCCAGCGTGATGGACGGAAGTATGTAGTGTTGCCAGGTCGAGGCGCCCACGGTAGGCAGCCAGCCCAGGTTCACGGAGAAGACCTGCATCAGCATCATGCCCAGCGCGAACGCGGGGAACGAGATGCCGGACACCGCCAGCGTCATGCCGAGACGGTCGGGCCAGCGATTGCGCCATACCGCCGACACGATCCCGATGATCATGCCGAAGGTCACTGACCACACCATGCTGGCGAGCGTGAGCCACAAGGTAGGCATGAAACGGTCGGCGATTTCGGTCGAGACGGGGCGCTTGGTACGCAAGGAGGTACCCAGGTCGCCTTGCAGCATGTGGCTGAAGTAGCGCACGAACTGCTGCGGCAGGGGCAGATCCAGTCCCAGTTCCTTGCGCACGAGCTCGACGGTTTGCTGGTCGGCCTCCTGGCCCGCGGCCAGTCGCGCCGGGTCGCCCGGAAGCATGTGCACAAACAGGAACACGACCACGGCCACCAGCAGCAGCGTGGGGATCATGCCCAAAAGACGTTTGACGATGTAGGTCAGCATTGAAATTCCTGCAACATCGGCGGGGACACCGCGCCCCCGCCGTATGTGGCCTTACAGGGGCGACTAGGCCCCGAGAGTGACTGCCAGATTTACTGCTTCAGATCGATGTCGCCGAACCAGAACGAGGTGTCCGGCTCAACGTACACGCCCGACAGGTTCTTCGACTTCACGTACAGGTTGTTCTGGGTCACCAGGAAGGCCCACGGGGCGTCCTTCCAGATGGTTTCCTGAACGTTCTTGTAGATCTCGGTCTTCTTGGCGCGGTCGGTCGTGGCCAGGGCTTGCTGGATGCCGTCGTCCACCGACTTGTTCGAGTAGTACGACACGTTGTTGAGCACCGGCGGGAACGCGGCGGTGGTCAGCAGCGGACGCAGGCCCCAGTCGGCTTCGCCGGTCGAGGACGACCAGCCGGCGTAGTACATGCGGACCTTGGCGTCTTCAGGCTTCTGCACCTGTTGGACGCGCTGCACGCGCTGGCCCGATTCCAGCACTTCGACCGACACCTTGATGCCGACTTGCGCCAGTTGCTGCTGCAGGAACTGCACCACCTTCACCGACGTGCCGTCGTTATAGGCGGACCACAGCTGGCTTTCGAAGCCGTTGGGGTAGCCGGCTTCGGCCAGCAGGGCCTTGGCCTTCTTGATGTCGTAAGGCCACGGGCCGGTCTTGTACGCGTAGTCCACGCCTTGCGGCACGACGCCGTCGACGATGGTGGCATAGCCCGAGAAAGCGACCTTGGCCAGGGCTTCCTTGTTGATGGCGTAGTTGATGGCTTCACGCACCTTGACGTTGTCGAACGGCTTTTGCTGCGTGTTCATCGACAGGTAGCGCGCCATGATCGAGTTCTGGTGATCGACCACGTCCAGCTTGTCGTTCTTCTTCAGCACGGCGGCTTGCTCGAACGGCACCGGGAAGGCGAACTGCGCTTCACCCGTCTGCACCACGGCGGCGCGGGTGTTGTTGTCCGTCACGGTACGGAAGGTCAGGGTGTCGACCTTGGGGTAGCCCTTCTTCCAGTAGCCGTCGAACTTCTTGACCTTCAGGTATTCGGCCGGCTTCCATTCGACGAATTCGAAGGGACCGGTGCCCACGGGGTGGAAGCCGATTTCCTTGCCGTACTTGGCCAGCGCGGCGGGCGAGATCATCATGGCGGCCGGGTGGGCCAGCGCGTTGATGAAGGCCGAGAACGGCTTCTTCAGCGTGATCTTGACGGTCATCGGATCGACCACTTCGGTCTTGTCGATGACGCTGAACTGGATGTAGCGCGACAGGCGGTTGTCCGGATTGGCCGGACGGTCGAAGTTGATCTTGACGGCTTCGGCGTTGAAATCGGTGCCGTCATGGAACTTCACGCCGGGACGCAGCTTGAAGGTGTAGACCAGGCCGTCTTCGCTGACGGTGTAGTCGGTGGCCAGAACCTTCTGGATCTTCAGGTCCTTGTCGAATTCGAACAGGCCTTCGTAGTAGGCCTTGCCGGCCGCCTGGTTCAGCGTGCTGTTGGTGTTGTACGGATCGAGCGTTTCCAGCGCGATGGAGACGGCGAACGTCACGTCCTTGGCGGCATGCGCCAGCGGCGACGCGATCACGCCGAAGGCCAGCGCAGCGGCGGCCATCAGTTTGGTGGGGCGCAGAACTTTCATCATTGCAACTCCTGGTTCCAAAAAAGGAATTAGGGGGTTTGGTGGAAGAAAAACAATTACGACGACTGACTCAATACGCTCCGCCGACCGGATGCCGGGCGACGAAGTGATCCGTTCCGACCTGCACCAGCGGCTGCACCACCGGCTCGTCGCCGAGCTTGCGGATAGGGCTGGGGATTTCGTCGGACAACAGCGTGCGCTTCATGTGGCGGCGGGCCGGATCGGCGATCGGCACGGCGGACATCAGCTTCTTGGTGTAAGGGTGCTGCGGATTCTCGAAAATGGCTCGGCGCGGACCGATCTCCACGATCTGGCCCAGGTACATGACGGCGACGCGGTGGCTGACGCGCTCGACCACGGCCATGTCATGCGAAATGAACAGGAAGGAAATGCCCATGTCGCGCTGCAGGTCGATCAGCAGGTTCACGATCTGCGCCTGGATCGACACGTCCAGCGCCGACACGGATTCGTCCGCGATCACGACCTTGGGGTTCAGGGCCAGGGCGCGCGCAATGCAGATGCGCTGGCGCTGGCCGCCCGAGAATTCGTGCGGATAGCGCTGCGCCATTTCGGCGGGAAGGCCCACGCGCTCCAGCAGCTCGGCCACGCGGCGCTCGGCATCGCGGCCACGGGCCACGCCGTGCACCAGCAGCGGCTCCATGATGGAGAAGCCGACCGTCACGCGCGGATCGAGCGAGGCGAACGGGTCCTGGAACACGAACTGGATGTCGCGGCGCAGGGACTGCAGTTCGGTGTTCTTCAGGCGCACGATGTCGCGGCCGCCGAAGCGGATTTCACCGCCCTGGCTGTCGACCAGGCGCAGCAGCGAACGGCCGGTGGTGGACTTGCCGCAACCGGATTCGCCCACCAGCGACAGCGTCTCGCCGGGGAACAGGTCGAAGCTGACCTGCTCCACGGCATGCACGCGGCGCTGCACGCGGCTCATGATGCCGCCGCGCAGATCGAAGCGGGTGACCAGCTTGCGCACGCTCAGGATGGGCTCGCGCTTGGCATCCGGTGCGGCGGGCGCGCTGACCGGAGCGGCCTCGGGCTGGGCCTGGCCTTCGGCCTGCAGCAGCGGGAAGCGCGCGGGCAGGTCCGTGCCCTGCATGGCGCCCAGCTTCGGCACGGCCGACAGCAGCGCCTTGGTGTAGCGGTGCTGCGGCGAGGCGAATACCTGCTCGGACGGGCCTTCCTCGACCTTGTCGCCGCGGTACATGACCAGCACGCGGTCGGCCACTTCGGCGACCACGCCCATGTCGTGGGTGATGAACACCACGCCCATGTGCATTTCTTCCTGCAACTGACGGATGAGCTGCAGGATCTGCGCCTGGATGGTGACGTCCAGCGCGGTGGTGGGTTCGTCGGCGATCAGCAGCGCCGGCTTGCAGGCCAGCGCCATCGCGATCATCACGCGCTGGCGCATGCCGCCCGACAGTTGGTGCGGGTAGCGGTCCAGCACCGACTTGGCTTCCGGAATGCGGACCTGTTCCAGCATGCGCAGCGCCTCGGCGCGCGCGGCCGCGGCGTCCTTGCCCTGGTGCTGGCGGATCGATTCGGCGATCTGGTCGCCGGCGGTGAAGACCGGGTTCAGGGAGGTCATCGGCTCCTGGAAGATCATGGCCATATCCGCGCCGCGCACACTGCGCATTTCGCGTTGGCTGGATCCGACCAGGTCGATCACGGAACCGTTGCGCCGCCGCAGGGCCATGCTGCCCTGGGCGATGCGCCCGCCGCCGTGCTCCACCAGACGCATGAGCGCCAGGGACGTCACCGATTTGCCCGAACCCGATTCGCCCACGATGGCCAGGGTCTCGCCCCGGTCCACATGGAACGACAGATTGCGCACGGCTTCGACCGTGCGCTCCGATCCCACGAAGCGCACTGTCAGGTCGTCGACCTGGACCACGCGGTTTTCCGGCAGCGCCAGGCTGTTTGCGCGATCAACCATCTCTTTTGATTCCCCAAATACTGAAAAAACGAACCCGCCGCCGCTTATCGGTAGATAGCGGTGACCGGCTTCTCGCCGACGCGGGCGTAACCCCGATACATGCCTTCCGTGTTGAACGGCAAGGCCACATTGCCCTGGGCGTCGACAGCCACCAGGCCGCCCTTGCCCTCGATGGTGGGCAGCTTTTCATGCACGACGCGGTCGGCGGCCGCTTCCAGCGACGCGCCGCAATATTCCATCTGGGCCGCCACGTCATAGGCGGCGACCATGCGGATGAACATTTCGCCCGTACCCGTGGTGGACACCGCGCAGGTCTTGTTGCTGGCATAGGTGCCGGCGCCGATCAGCGGCGCGTCGCCCACGCGGCCGACCTGCTTGTTGGTGATGCCGCCGGTCGAAGTGGCCGCGGCCAGGTTGCCCTGGGCGTCCACCGCCACCGCGCCCACCGTGCCGAACTTCTTGTCCGAGTCCAGCGGATCGGCCGGCGCCGGCTGGCCGCGCGCGACCAGCGCCTGGCCGTCGTGGTCCAGCACCGCCGCTTCCGGCGTTTCGCGTTGCACGCGCAGCAGCTGTTCGCGGCGGGCTTCGGTGGAGAAGTAGGAAGGATCGACCAGTTCCACGCCTTCTTCCTTGGCGAAGGCTTCGGCGCCCTCGCCCACGAAGAACACGTGCTTGCTGTTTTCCATGACCTTGCGCGCGGCGAATACCGGGTTGCGCACGCGGTGCACGCCGGCGATCGCGCCCGAGCGCAGCGTGGCGCCGTCCATGATGGCGGCGTCCAGCTCGTGGGTGGCGGCGCTGGTGAACACGGCGCCATGGCCGGCGTTGAACAGCGGACAGTCTTCCAGCAGACGGACGGCTTCGGTCACGGCGTCCAGGGCGCTGCCGCCCCGGGCCAGCACGGCCTGGCCGGCGGTCAGGATGGATTCCAGCGCGCTCAGGTACTCCTGTTCTTTCTCGGGCGACATGGCCGCGCGGGACATCGCGCCGGCGCCACCGTGAATCGCGATCACGGGTTGAATCATCGTTTACCTACTCCATGGATGAGCCACGGCATGACGGACTGGGTTACCCCAGCGGCGGCCGCGACGGAATTCTTGGCCCGATAGGCCACCGCGGCCGACAGGGCTTCGATCAGCCCCAGGGCAGCGGTTTCGGAATTGGGAATCAGCTGGCGCGCGGAATACGCATACAGCAGCACGGAAGCCGTGGGCGCCAGCGGCGAGGTGGGCTTGTCGGTCAGCACCAGCACGGGCACGCCGGCCTGCTTGGCGGCTCCGGCCAGCGTCACCGTGTCGGCCAGATAGCGGGGAAAGCCGATGGCGATCACCAGGTCCTTGGACGTCATCCGCGCCATCTGGCGCGCCGCGTGCGACACGCCGCCGGGACCGGCCAGTGATTCGACGGAATGCAGATGCATGCAAAGGCCGCGCTGCAACAGGCCGGCCAGGAAACCGCTGGCGCCGAAACCGATGATGAAAACGCGGTCGGCGGCCAGGATGGCCTCCACTGCCTGCTCGCAGGCGGCGGCGTCCAGCGACTGCAGGTTGCGCTGGGCGTTGCGGATGTCTTCTTCCAGCGTGGCGGCGAAGATCTGCACGGCGCTGGCGGAATGCGCCAGTTCGGTGCGCAGCTTTTCCACCGGCTCCAGCGCCGCCTCGAAGCCGCGCGCGAGTTCGGCGCGGAACTGCGGATAGCCCGGCAGGTCCAGGGCGCGCGCAAACCGGTTGGCCGTCGCCACCGATACCCCCACTGCCGCGGCGAACTCATCGATGGTCATGGTGGCGGCGCGGAACTGGTGCGCCAGCACGTACTCGGCCATCTTGTGCTGAGTACGGCTCAGCGCGGGCTGGGCCCGGGCGATCCGGTCAGCAATCGTAAGTGCAGCCTTGTTCATCGAGGAGGGAGGTGTAGCGGGAGTTTATGTAAATCTGTTTACAAACAAATTTTAGAGAAGAAAATAGATTTTCATACTAAGGGTATACCCGTGAAAACATGTAACAGTGCATCAAATAAAACGGGGTCGGTTTGAGGTACGCTAAGGCCCGCCCTAATGCCCTCCCACCCCGCCACACCGGATTGACGCTATGCCCGATTGGATCTGCAAGCCGCACCAGGAACTGACCGTGACCGAGATCTACGCGATCCTGCAGTTGCGCACGGAAGTCTTTGTCATTGAACAGAATTGCATCTTCCAGGACATGGACGGCAAGGATCTGATCGGGCAGACCTCGCACCTGATGGCCTGGCAGGACGGCAAGCTCGCGGCCTATTGCCGCATCCTGGATCCGTCGCTGAAGGACGGCCAGATCGAGATCGGACGCGTCATCACCGCCCCCTGGACCCGCGGCCAGGGCCTGGGCCACGAACTGATCCGCCATGCGATGCAGGAAGTACGCCTGCGCTGGCCCGGCCGCGCCATGTATCTGGGCGCCCAGGCCCGCTTGCGCAACTACTACGGCGGCCACGGCTTTGTGCAGGTCACCGAGGAATACATCGAGGACGGCATCCCGCATGTGGGAATGCGGCTCGACGAAACGGCATAAAAAAACGCCCCGGAGGGGCGTTTTTCGTGGGTGCGGCGCAAGGATTACTTGACCGCCGACACGTCCAGCTTGGCCTGGGTCTTGGACTTGATCTCGTCCACCGTCACGCCCGGCGCCGTTTCCAGCAGCTTGAGGCCGTTTTCGGTGACTTCCATCACGCCCAGGTCGGTGATGATCAGGTCGACCACGCCCACGCCCGTCAGCGGCAGGTTGCATTCGGACAGCAGCTTGATGTCCTCGGTGCCGTCCTTCTTCTTGGCCACGTGCTCCATCAGGACCACGACGCGGCCAACGCCCGCCACCAGGTCCATGGCGCCGCCCATGCCCTTGACCATCTTGCCCGGGATCATCCAGTTGGCCAGGTCGCCCTTTTCGGACACCTGCATGGCGCCAAGAATGGCCAGGTTGATCTTGCCGCCGCGGATCATCGCGAACGAATCCGCCGACGAGAAGATCGAGGAGCCGGGCAAGGTCGTGACCGTCTGCTTGCCTGCGTTGATGAGGTCGGCGTCGACTTCATCGTCGGTGGGGAACGGGCCGATGCCCAGCAGGCCGTTCTCGGATTGCAGCCACACTTCCATGCCCTTGGGCACGTGGTTGGCCACCAGGGTCGGCAGGCCGATGCCCAGGTTCACATAAAAGCCGTCTTGCAGCTCGCGCGCGGCGCGTGCCGCCATTTCATCGCGTGACCATGCCATGTCTGTTCTCCTTAGGCCGGGCGAGTGGTGCGTTGTTCGATGCGCTTTTCGGGCGTGGCGTTCAGCACGATCCGATGCACATAGATGCCGGGCAGATGGATCTGATCGGGATCCAGGCTGCCGGTATCAACGATTTCCTCGACTTCGACCACCGTGAACTTGCCCGCCATGGCGACGTTCGGATTGAAGTTGCGGGCGGTCTTGCGGAACACCAGGTTGCCGCTGCGGTCGGCGATGTGCGCCTTGACCAGCGACACGTCCGGCACCAGCGAACGCTCCATCACGTATTGTTGGCCGTCGAACTCGCGGATTTCCTTGCCGTCGGCCACGATGGTGCCCACGCCGGTGCGGGTGAAGAAGGCCGGGATGCCGGCGCCGCCGGCGCGCAGCTTCTCGGCCAGCGTGCCCTGGGGCGTGAACTCCAGCTCGAGTTCGCCCGACAAATACTGGCGCTCGAATTCCTTGTTTTCGCCCACGTAGGACGCAATCATCTTGCGGACCTGGCGCGTATTGAGCAGCTGGCCCAGGCCGAAGCCGTCGACGCCCGCGTTATTGCTGATGCAAGTGAGGTCCTTCACGCCCGAATCGCGCAGCGCGGCGATCAGTGCCTCGGGAATGCCGCAAAGGCCGAAACCGCCCACGGCAATCATCTGGCCGTCCTTGACGATGCCTGCCAGCGCCTCCTGGGCGCTTGCAAAAACCTTGTCCATCGCTCCAACTCCTAGTTAAGGTCGAACTTGAAGAGGGCGCGGCTGCCGGCGCCGGCCCAGCAACACCGTACGGAGTCCTGTGCGGCTGGCGCCTAGGGTGGCGCGCCCTTATTGCTTTTTTGATTTTGCGCTGATTTTACCGGCATGGCCGGCCAACGCACGCGCTATTTTGGCCGGCGCCGATTCAAGCCCCGGGCTTGAACATGGCGCCCAGTTTGACCAGCACCTCATGCGGCCACGGGGCGGACGCATTGGCCACATAGTCCATCCAGACTAGCACGTTGCGCGCGCGGGCATAAGGACCGCCTTCGTCGCCCGCCCTCTCCAGCAGCAATTCGAATTCCGCGCTGGAGCGGCCTATGCGCATGAGCTTGTGCGTCACGAGCACATTGGCCGGATAGGTCAACGGCCGCAGGAAATCGCAGGACGCATGCGCCAGGATGAGTCCCTGATCAGCGGGCAGCGCGAAACCCGCGCCATAGAGTATCTGTATCCGGGCCTCTTCCATGAGGCGGAAATACATCGCATTGTTCAGATGGTTCAGAGCGTCCGAGTCGCCCCACCGCAAAGGCAGTTCGACTTGATGGATATCTCCCACGGCCAGGATCCGCGCTGAGGTTTTGTCCGCGTTCACCAATTGCTCCTGATGGCTAAAAGAAATACGAAGGCAACCATGGCCTCCGCCTGCAATACAATCGCCGATAATACTTCCAGCCATATATGGAATACATACGGGGAGCTTTGCAATGTCTGAACGCGAGTCGATGGAATATGACGTGGTCGTGGTTGGCGGTGGACCCGCCGGCCTGGCCACTGCTATCCGTCTTAAGCAGTTGGCCGCTGAGAAGAATCAGGAAATCGGCGTCTGCGTACTTGAAAAGGGCGCGGAACTGGGTGCGCACATCCTGTCCGGCGCCGTCATGGACCCGCTGGCGCTGACCGAGCTCATCCCCGACTGGAAGGAAAAAGGCGCGCCGCTGAACGTGCCCGTCACGCATGACAAGTTCATGTTCCTGTCCGAAACCGGCGCGCGCACCACGCCCAACTGGCTGCTGCCGCCCTGTTTCCACAACGAAGGCAACTACATCGTCCGCCTGGGCGACGTGGTGAAGTGGATGGGCGAGCAGGCCGAGGCGCTGGGCGTGGACATCTTCCCGGGCTTCGCGGCCGTGGAAGTGCTGTACGACGAGAACGGCGCCGTCCGCGGCGTGGCCACCGGCGACATGGGCGTGGCCCGCGACGGCTCGCACACCGACCACTACCAGCCCGGCATGGAACTGCACGCCCGCTACACCGTGTTCGCCGAAGGCGCGCGCGGCCAGCTGGGCCGCCAGCTGATCGACCGCTACAAGCTGGACGACGGCCGCAATCCTCAGTCCTACGGCATCGGCATCAAGGAAATGTGGGAAGTCGATCCGGCCCAATCCAAGCCCGGCCTGGTGATCCACACCGCCGGCTGGCCGCTGGACGCCGACACCTACGGCGGTTCCTTCCTTTATCACCTGGACAACAATCTGGTGGCGGTGGGCATGATCGTTGGCCTCGACTACGCCAACCCCTGGCTGTCGCCGTTCGACGAATTCCAGCGCTACAAGACGCACCCCGCCATCCGCGGCACCTTCGAAGGCGGCAAGCGCATCGCCTACGGCGCGCGCGCCATCACCGCGGGCGGCCTGCTGGCCCTGCCCAAGCTGACCTTCCCGGGCGGCGTGCTGGTCGGCTGCGAGGCCGGCTTCCTCAATGCCTCGCGCATCAAGGGCAGCCACGCCGCCATCAAGTCCGGCAAGCTGGCCGCCGAAGCCGCGTTCGACGCGCTGCTCGCCGACCGCCGCCAGGACGAGCTGGCCGCCTACCCCGCGGCCTTCGAGGCTTCCTGGCTGCATGCGGAGCTGAACAAGGCGCGCAACTTCAAGCAGTGGTTCAAGAAGGGCCGCACCGTCGCCACCGTGATGACCGGCGTCGAACAGCTGCTGCTCAAGGGCAAGATGCCCTGGACCCTGCGCCACAACAAGCCCGACCATGCCTGTCTGCAGCCCGCATCGCAATGCGCGCGCATCGACTACCCCAAGCCCGACGGCAAGCTCACCTTCGACAAGCTCAGCTCGGTGTTCATCTCGAACACCAACCATGACGAGAACGAGCCCATCCACCTGACGCTCAAGGATCCCTCCATACCGGTGCAGGTCAACCTGGCCAAGTACGGCGGCCCGGAATCGCGCTACTGCCCGGCGGGCGTGTACGAATTCGTCAAGGACGACCACGGCGAGGACCGCCTGCAGATCAACGCGCAGAACTGCGTGCACTGCAAGACCTGCGACATCAAGGACCCGACCCAGAACATCGTCTGGGTGGCCCCGCAAGGCGGCGAAGGGCCCGTCTACAGCGGCATGTAAAGCTACCGGACGCCCGCGCCCGGCAACCACAGGCGCCCCGCGGGGCGCCTTTTTTTTCGACAGGCAGGACTATCCATGACTGAACGCGTACTCCTCATCGGCTGCGGCGACCTGGGTCAGCGCGCGGCCCGGCGCTTCCTCGCGCGCGGCGACGAAGTCTACGCGCTGCGCCGCAATCCGCCGGCCGGAACGGCGGACGGCATCCGCTGGCTGCGGGGCGACATTTCCCGCGCCGACGGACTGCCCGCCCTGCCCGATGGCGTCACCCGGCTCATCCACCTGCCCGCGCCCGGCGCGCGCGAAGCCGCCGCCTATCGCGCGGTATTCGTCGATGGCCTGCAACACGTGCTGGACGCGCTGGACGCCACGCAGCTCAAGCGCATCGTGTTCGTCTCATCCAGCGCGGTCTACGGCGAACACGAGGGCGGCTGGGTCGACGAAGACACGCCGCCCGCGCCGCTGGGCAGCAATGGCCGCATCCTGCTCGAAGCCGAAGCCGCGTTGGCGGCCCGCGGCCTGCCCTCGACCGCCTTGCGGCTGGCAGGGCTGTATGGGCCCGGACGCCTGCAACTGATCGAACGCCTGCGCCAAGGCGCGGCAGGCGCGCCGGCCTCTCCCCAACACTGGGCCAACCGCATCCACATCGACGACGCGGCTGCGGCCGTGGTCCACCTGGCGCTGCTGCCCCACGCCGCGCCCGTCTACATAGGCTGCGACGATACGCCGCTGCCCTTGCACGAGCTCTACGCCGACCTCGCCAGGCTGATCGGCGCCCCTGCGCCGCGCGAGGCGGCGGCGCCGGCCAACGTCGGCAGCAAGAAGCTGAGCAACGCCCGCCTGCGCGCCAGCGGCTTCGCCCTGCAATGGCCGGACTCGCGGCTCGGCTATGCCGCGCTGCTGGCAGCGGCAGGCAACCCGGCCGCGCCGCAGGCATAGTTCGCCGCGCATCGAATCGTGACCGTCGAGGCTGGCGGATACTGGCGGCCGTATCCATTACCGGCCATCGCCATGCATCCTGCCCATCCCCTGCAGGCGGTCACTCACCCCGACCCCTACCCGTACTACGCCGCGCTGGCGCGCGAGCGGCCGCTGTATCGCGAGGCGGCGCTGGACCTGTGGGTGGCCAGCCATCCGGACACGATAGCGGCCATCATGCAACATCCGGCCGCGCGCGTGCGTCCGGCGGCGGAGCCCGTGCCCAAGGCACTGTGCCCAGGCCCGGCGGGCGAACTCTTTGGCCGCTTCGTGCGCATGAACGACAGCGCAACGCACACGCAGGTGAAGACCCTGCTGAGCGCCTACCTCCGCGAACAGACGGCGCAGGCCTGTATGCCCATGTGGCCGGATCCGGGCCCGCTGGACGCCGCGGCCGTCGACCGTTACCTGAGCGCCGCGCCGGTGCATGCGCAAGCCGCGTTCCTGGGCCTGCCGCCAGGCCTGTACGCGGATTGCGCCGCCGATATCGCGGCGTTCCTGTCCGCGCTGCCCGCCGCCGCAGCGGCGGATCGCATCGAAGCGGGGCACGCCGCCGCGCAGCGTCTGCAGGCACGCCTGGAGTCGCATCTGCAGGCCCGAGACGCCGCGCCCGCCTTGCGCCGGCTGCGCGACGACGGCGCGCGGGCGGGAATAGCGCCGGCGCTGCTGGCCGCCAATCTGGCCGGCCTGCTGTTCCAATCCTGCGAGGCCGGCGCAGGCCTGCTGGGCAACGCCATCATCCTGGCCGGACGGCGCGGCCTGCGCGCGGACCTCACGGACGATGCGGCGCTGGCGCTGATGGATGACGTGGAACGCAGCGACCCGCCGCTGCACAACACGCGGCGCTTTCTCGCCGCCGGCATCGACGTCGGCGGTCTATACATCGAAGCCGGCCAGACCGTGCTGCTGGTGCTGGCCGCGGCCGCCACGGTGCAACCCGAGGCGCACTGGACTTTCGGCGCGTTCGGGCACGCCTGCCCCGGCCGCCTGCCGGCCCGCCAGCATGCGGCGGGCGCGCTCACGCGCCTGCTGCGCGCAGGCCTGGATGCCGCCGCGCTGGCGGCCCGTTTCCGTTACCGGCCGCTGCCCAACGCGCGCGTGCCGCAGTTTGATTTTTCCGAGGAGCAAGCGCCATGATCGCAGTGATATTCGAAGTCGAACCCGCCCACGGCGACCCCAATCCCTATCTGCACATCGCCGCCGGCCTCATCGACGAACTGAAGGCCGTGGACGGCTTCATCTCGGTCGAACGATTCCAGAGCCTGTCCGAGCCGGGCAAGCTGCTGTCGCTCTCGTTCTGGCGCGATGAAGCGGCGGTCCAGCGCTGGCGCACGCTGGAGTCGCACCGCCGGGCCCAGGAAGCCGGGCGCGGCGGCGTCTTCGCCAATTACCGCCTGCGCGTCGCGCAGGTGCTGCGCGACTATGGCATGAACCAGCGCGACGCGGCACCCGCCGACAGCCGCGAGCGGCACGGCTGAGGCCTGTGCCTCAGGCCCCGGCCGCGGCTGCCGCCAGCGCCACCCGATGGGTGGCGCCGGATTCGAACACCGCCGTCATCGCGGGCAGGCCCGACGCGGATGAGGGATCGAAGTAATCGGCCTCGTCGCGCCCCGGGCCCGCCGGCAGGTCGCGCACTTCCACGCGAAAGCCCTCGGTCCGGTTGCCACGCAGTTCCGGCACTGCCTGCAACAGGCGGCGCGTGTAGGGATGCGTGGGCCGGTCGAACACTTCATCGCGCGTGCCTTCTTCGACGATATGGCCGCGCAGCATCACCACCACGCGGTCGGCGATCTGCTCGACCACGCCCAGGTCATGCGAAATCAGCAGGCAGGCAAAGCCATGCGAGCGCTGCAGCGACATCAGGGTCTCCAGCACCTGCTTCTGCACGGTGACGTCCAGCGCCGACACCGGCTCGTCCGCGATGATGACCTCGGGCCGCAGCACCAGCGCCCGCGCGATGGCCACGCGCTGGCGCTGGCCGCCGGAGAGCTCGTGCGCATAGCGCTCCGCGTAGCCCTCGCCCAGGCCCACGTCCCGCAGCGCCTCGGCCACGCGCTTGCGGCGGATTTCCGCCGTCATGCCAACTTCCAGCCGCAGGCCTTCCCCCACCAGGTCGCCGATGGTCATGCGCGGGTCCAGCGATGAATAGGGATCCTGGAACACCATCTGCACCCGCCGGCGCGCCGCCTGCCAAGACTGGCCCGAACCGCCCGCGGGCAAGGCCTGGCCATCCAGTTCAATCCGCCCCTGCGCCTGCGGCACCAGCCCCAGGATGGACATCATGACCGTGGTCTTGCCGCTGCCCGACTCGCCGACGATGGCCAACGTTTCCCCCGGCGCCACCGCGAACGTCGCGCGGTGCACGGCGCGCACCGCGCGTTTGCGGAACCAGCCCTCGCGGACCGAGTAGTCGATGGCCAATCCGTCCACCTGCAGAATGGGCGGCCCTTCGACGGCGGGACGGGCCGGACCGCGCTTGGGCAGCGCGTCCAGCAGGCTGAGCGTGTATGGATCCGCCGGCCGCGACAGGACCTCGGCCACTGGCCCGGTCTCGACCGCAAGACCGCGGCACATCACCAGCACGCGCTGCGTGTATGCCGCCACCAGGGCCAGGTTGTGGCTGATGAAGATCAGCGCAGTGCCCTGCTCGCGCGTCAGTTCGCACATCAGGTCCAACACTTCCTTCTGCACCACGCAGTCCAGCGCGGTGGTGGGTTCGTCCGCGATCAGGAGGCGCGGCTTGAGCAGCATCACGCCGGCCAGCAGAATGCGTTGGCGCATCCCGCCGGAGAATTCATGCGGGTAGCGCTTCATGCAATCCCGCGCGTCGCGTACGCGCACCCGTTCCAGCATCCGGACCGCCTCGTCCCAGGCCTCGCGGCGCGCCATGCCACGGCGCAGCACCAGCGCCTCGATCAGTTGTTCGCCCACGCGGAATGCCGGGTTGAGCGACACCATCGGCTCCTGGAACACCATGCCGATGCCGGTGCCGCGCATCGCCAGCCAATCGCGCGGCGCCTGCCGCAGCAAGTCCTGGCCTTCGAACAGCGCCTGTCCGCCCGTGATGCGCGCCGAGTCGGGCAACAGGCCCAACAGGGTCTTGCCGATCAGCGTCTTGCCGCTGCCGGATTCACCGACGATGGACAGCGATTCGCCGGCGTGCAGATCGAACGACACCCGGTTCACCACAGGCGCGGCGTCGCGCTTGCCGGGAAAGCGGATCTCCAGGTCGCGCACCGACAGCAGGGGTTCTGCAGCGCTCATGCCATCACCCCCCGCATGCGCGGATCCAGCAGGTCGCGCACCGCGTCGCCCAGCAGATTGATGCCCAGCAGGCTCAACGAAATCATGGCGCCCGGAAATACCGCCAGCCAGATGGCCTGGTCCATGGCGTTGCGGCTCTCGGACAGCATGCCGCCCCAGGTGGCCAGCGGCGGCGGCACGCCCAGGCCGAGAAAGCTCAGCGCGCTTTCCGCCAGCAGGGCGGAACCGAAGATCGAGGTCGCGAAGATGAGCAGCGGCGGCAGGCAGTTGGGCAGCACGTGGCGGAACACGGTCCACAGGCCGCCATGCCCGGTGGCGCGCGAGGCGATGACGAAATCGCGCTGGCGCAGGGACAGCGCCGCGCCGCGCGCAATGCGCGACACCGACGGCGAATACGCCAAGCCCAGCGCCAGCACCACGCCCCATTTGGACGGTCCCAGCACAGTCATGATGCCCAGCGCGAGCAAGAGGCCGGGAAACGCCATCAGCGACTCCACCAGCACGGTGATGCCGCGATCGACCCAGCCGCCCGCATAGCCGGCCGTGACGCCTATCGTCGTGCCCAGGAGCAGCGCCAGCAGCACGGAAAACACGCTGACCGCCACGCTGACCCCGGCGCCCGCCATCAGCCGCGACAGCACGTCGCGGCCGAACTCGTCGGTGCCCAGCCAGTACTCCGCCGACGGCGGCGCAAAGCGCGCCAGCAGATCGCCTTCCAGCGGATCGTGCGGCGTGTACACCAGCCCGACCAGGGCCAGCAGCACGACGCCCCCGACCAGCGCGCCGCCCAGGACGGCATTGGTATGTTTAAAGCCCATGATGATCCTATTGAAGCTTCACGCGCGGGTCGAACAGCGGATACAGCAGATCCACCACCAGGTTGACCGCCACGTACAAAAGCGCGATGAACAGCAGGCAGCCCTGCACCACGGGGTAGTCCCGCGCATAGATGCTTTCCACCAGCAGCCGGCCGATGCCCGGCAGCGTGAACACGGTCTCGATCACCGCCGCGCCCGACAACAGATGGCCCAACATCAGGCCGATCACCGTCAAGGTGGGGCCGAACGAGTTGGGCAGCACATGGCGCAGCATGACGCGCTTTTCCGGCAGGCCCTTGGCGCGCGCATGCGCCACGTATTCCAGCCGCAGCGTCTCGATGGTGCTGGCGCGCATCATGCGCGTGATGGCCGCGATTTCCGTCAGCACGATGGCGCAGACCGGCAGCACCAGGTAGCGCGCCGCGCCCAATCCGCCCTGGGCGATGGATTCGAAGCCGTACACCGGCAGCCAGTTCAGCTTCACCCCGAACAGCCAGATCAGCAGGATGCCTACCCAGAAGCTGGGCATGGACACGAACAGGATCGAGGTCGACACGATGGCGGTGTCGGCGCGGCGGTTCTGGCGCCACGCGGCCACCATGCCGGCGGGCACCGCCACCAGGCAGGCCAGCAGCGTGGCGGTCAGCACCACCTGGGCCGTCACCGCGAAATGCGTCAGCACCAGGTGCATCACGGGTTCGCGCCGCGCGATGGACATGCCCAGGTCGCCCTGCAGCGCGTTGCCCACCCAGATCAGGAACTGCTCGCCAACGGGACGGTCCAGCCCCAGCGCGTGGCGCATTTCGGCCAGCAGCGCCGGGTTGTCGATATCGCCCAGCATCAGCGAGGCCGGATCCCCGGGGATCGCGCGTATCAGCGCGAACACGAGCACCGTGACGACGATCACGGTGGGCACCGACGCCGCGATGCGCTTGAGTAGATAGCCCAGCACGGCGCCTCAGTTCTTGGTCACGTTGAAGAAACGCGGCTTGCGCAGCGGCCAGCCGGTAAAGCCCTCCAGCTTGCTGGAGACGACCACATAGCCGGGCTTGTTGTAGTACATCAGCAGCGGCGCGTCGCGCAGCATCAGCGCATGCAGCTTATCGAAGGCCTGCTTGCGCACGGCGGGATCGGACTCGGCTTCTATGCCTTCCAGGATGGCCGCGGCCTCCGGACTTTCCCACTGGGCCATGGGCGTCTTGGACTTGTCGCCGATCACGTCGCGGAACATCAGCGCGGGCTCGGTGCGCGCCGAATAGGCGAATGCCATCAGCTCGAACTTGCCTTCGCGGAAGTTGGTCACCTGGGTGCCCCATTCCAGCATGTCCAGCTCGGCCTTGATGCCGGCCTTGCCCAACAGCTGCTGCGTCACCACCGCGACGCGGTACAGATAGGGATAGCGCTTGTTGGCCTGCAGCTTCAGGGGTTCGCCGCGATAGCCGGCGGCGTCCAGCAGGCGCTTGACCTCCTTCAGGTTCTTTTCGTAGCCGGCGCGGTCGGTTTCGGAGTAATAAACGCTGGCCGCGGGCACCAGGGACGGGTTATAGACCGCGTGGCCGTTGTTCAAAGCCTTGGCAATGCCGGGGAAATCCAGCGCCAGCGCGATGGCGCGGCGCATGTTCACGTCCGACAGCAGCGGCGCGCGCGTCTGCATCAGCAGGTTGACCGTGTCCAGACCCTGCTCGGTGACGATGTTCCAGCGCGGGTCCTTGGCCGGCAGATTGTCCTCGTCCGCGTTGTAGGCGTCGACCTGGCCCGCCATGAGCGCCGCCTTCTGCGCGGCCGCATCCGGAATCACCACAAAGCGCACGTTGGCCTGTGCCGTTTTCTTGCCGGCCATGCCGCTGGGCGCTTCCTCGCGCGGCTTGTAGCCGGCGTACGGCGTCAGCAGCAGGTATTGTTCCTTTTTCCATTCCGCCAGCACGTAGGGCCCGGTGCCGATGGGCTTGGCCCACTTGCCCTCGGCGTCGACGCTCTTGGCGCTCAGCACCGGCATCGGGCACTGCACGCTGGCCATCTGGTCCAGGAACAGCGCGTAGGGCTGCTCCAGCCTGAACACCACGGTAGCGGGATCGGGCGTCTCCACCGCCACGACCTTGGCGCCCTTGCTGCCGTCATAGAGGTTCTTGCAGGAATACTCGGACTGGGCGCCGTTGAGGTAGTCGTAGGTCCATTTGACGTCGGCCGAGGTCATGGGCGTGCCGTCATGGAAGGTGACGCCCTGGCGCAGCTTGAAGGTATAGGCGCGCTTGTCGTCGGACAGCGTCCAGCTGTCGGCCAGCATGGGGGCCACGCTCATGTCGGCGCGCAGCGCCACCAGGGACTCCACCACGTGCGCCAGCACGTTGTCGGTGGAAGTGTTGCGGGACCGCCCGCCGGGCAGCGTGGTCGGCGTGCCCGAACCTTCGGCGTAGCGGATTTCGGGCGCGGCGGCCTGCGCCCGCACGGCGGCTGGCAGGCCGGCCGCGGCGGCGGCCAGCGCGGCGGATAACAGCAGCGCGTTCTTGGCGTGCGTAGCATGCGAATTCATAGGGATCACTCCAGGCGCGGCGCTCGCCGCATATGGGTCTGGGGGCCGGCTCAGAAGAGCCGGTACTCCGCGAAGTTGCGTCCTTCGTAGGGCTTGCGCGCGATCCACATCACGCCGCTGGCCGGCTCCATCAAGGTGGTGGCCACCGTGGCCGAGATGCTGTCGAAGCTGGCCGGCTTGGGCGAACGCAGCACGCCGTCGGGCGCGGCGAAGTCGTCGGCCAGGATGCGCTTGACCGTGTCCCAGTCGATGCCGCCGGCGGCGCGCGCCAGCATGTCCTGCACGCGGCGCTGGCGGTAGATCGAATCCGGATTGGCAGCCAGGCCTTTGTCGAACAGCTTGGCGCGCGCGGGCGGGCTGATCCAGTGGTTGGCGTGCACCAGCAGGCCGTCTTCGGGCGTAATCCAGAAGATTTCGTCGGGCGAGCATTCCAGATCGACCGCCTCGCCCTGCGCCTGCGCCAGCATCAGGTTGTTGGAGCAGAAGCGCCGCGAGGCCCACAGCACCTTCATGGCGTTGCAGATATTGGAGGCTTCCAGCATCTTGCGCCGCACCAGCACCAGCGGCACCTCGGCCGGGCGCTGATAGTCGTGCTCGCAGGACAGGAAGTTGCCGGACAGGGAAACGCCCGCGCTGTTGAAGCCGTGGCGCGCCAGGCTGCCCGCCTCGGTGAACACCAGCAGGTCGGGACCGTCTTCGCGGCGCATGCGCAGCACGATGCCGGTGTCCACGCATTCCTCGCGCCAGTCCCAGTTATGGGCATGCATGAGCTTGCCGCCGGCGGCGGCCTCGGGCAGCACGACCAGGCCGGTGCAGCCATCGTCCAGCCCCTTGCGGGCGCGGCCCAGCTCGGCATGGCCGAACATCATTTCGGTGCGGCAGTTGATGACCACCACGTCCTCCAGCGCCTGACCCGATCCGTCGGCGATGCCGCGCAGCTCTTCCAGGTAGGCCGCGTCATAGTCGCCCACCACCGGCACCATGGCGGCGGCCAGTTCCTTCAAGCGGTCCGCCGCGACGCCGCGCCGCTCCAGCTGCCCGCGGTAGAGGGCCACGCTGCGCGCCACGCGCTCGGGGACGGCGGCGCCATGCTGGCGGCCCCGCTCGTATGGGCTGCCCTGTACATCGACCAGGGGGAAGGGAGTGGGCAAAGTCACGGCTCAAGGCTCCGGAGCAAGATTCAAGACGGACAAATTTTGTACTAATATACGAAAAAGTTCAATACAAGGGTTTCCCCGGAGCCATCACCGCGAACGCCGCGCGCGTAGCTCTCCGGTACCATTCCGACTCTGCCGCCCTTCGCGCCCATCCCCCATGTCCAACGCCGCTCCCGCCCGCCCCACTCCGCTGCAAGTCGACCTGGCGCGCCATATCGCGGAAGACATCGTGGCCCGGCGCCATGCGCCCGGCGACCACCTCTCGGAGGAAACGCTGGCGGCGAGCTACGAGGTCTCGCGCACGCCCGTGCGCGGCGCGCTCAAGCTGCTGGCCGCGCAGGGCCTCATCACGCACCGCCCCAATAGCGGCTACACGGTGGCGGCGCACGCGGCGGCCGCGCCTCCCGCCATCGAGGGCGCAGGCCCCACCCAGGACGAGCTGTACCGGCGCCTGATCGATGACCGCGCCTCGCGCGAACTGCCGGAAACCTTTACCGAGCGCGACCTGCAGCAGCGCTATCCGGCGCCGCGCAGCGTGCTGGCCAAGACCCTGCTGCAGCTTTCCGCGGACGGCCTGATCGAAAAGCGCAAGGGCCATGGCTGGCAGTTCGCGCCGTCGCTGGAAAACCGCGACGCGCTCAACGAGAGCTACCGTTTCCGCATGACCGTCGAATGCGCCGGCCTGCTGGAGCCCACCTTCCGCCTGGACCGGGAAGCGCTGGCGCGCATGCGCGCCGCGCATGAAGCGCTGGCGGCGCGCAGCGACGCCGACATCTCGGCCACCGAGTTCTTCAATCTCAACGCCTCGTTCCACGAGATGCTGGCCCGCTTCTCGGGCAACCGCTACATCCTGCAGGCGGTGCAGCAGCAGAACCAGTTGCGCCGGCTGGAAGAGCACGCCGCGTTCTACCGCGACGCGCGCTTCGTCAACTCCAGCAGCGAACACCTGCAGATCATCGACGCGCTCGAGGCCGGCGACCAGGAATGGGCTTCGCAGCTCATGCGGCGCCACTTGAAGACCTCGCTGCAAGTGTCTTAACCGCCCCTCTCCATCTTCATTCGTCCGCCAGCCCGCCGTAGCGGGTCTCCGGCACGCGTGACGCTCGCGCTGCGGATTGCCTTCGGGTCTTCTTGTATTGTATTTATCAATTGATTAATACAAAATAGAAACCCCGAATCTCCACATGCCGGAAGCCCCATGTCATCGTCAGCGCCTAATCCCACCCCCGCCATCAACGCCGAAGCCTATTGGATGCCCTTCACCGCGAACCGCCGCTACAAGCGCGCGCCCGTGCTGTTCAGCGCCGCCGAGGGCATGCACTACATCCGGCCGGACGGACGCCGCGTGCTGGACGGCATTGCGGGCCTGTGGTGCGTGAACGCCGGACACCGCCGCCCGGAAATCGTCGAGGCCATCGCCCGCACCGCCCATGAGCTGGATTACGCGCCGTCGTTCCAGATGAGCCACCCACTGGCCTTCGAGCTGGCCGAGTCCTTGCGCCAGGAAGCGCCCGCCGGGTTCTCCAATGTGTTCTTCTCGAATTCCGGATCCGAAGCGGTGGATACCGCGCTGAAGATCGCGCTGGGCTATCACCGCGCGCGCGGACAGGGCCAGCGGGTGCGCCTGATCGGACGCGAACGCTCGTACCACGGGGTGGGGTTCGGCGGCCTGTCGGTGTCGGGCATCGCCGGCCACCGCAAGCCGTTCGGCAATCTGCTGCCCTACGTGGACCATCTGCCGCACACCTATGACCGCAGCCAGATGGCCTACACGCGCGGCCAGCCGGACTGGGGCGCCCACCTGGCCGATACGCTGGAGCGCATCGTCGCGCTGCACGACGCCTCCACCATCGCGGCCGTCATCGTGGAACCCGTGGCGGGTTCGACCGGGGTGCTGGTGCCGCCCAAGGGCTATCTGCAGAAACTGCGGCAGATCTGCGATGCGCACGGCATTCTGTTGATCTTCGACGAAGTGATCTGCGCCTTCGGCCGCATCGACGGCGCGTTCGCCTCATCGCACTTCGGCGTCACGCCGGACATCATCACCAGCGCCAAGGGGCTGACCAACGGCGCCATCCCCATGGGCGCCACGCTGGTGCAGCAGCATGTCTACGATGCCTTCATGCAGGGACCGGACAGCGCCATCGAGCTGTCGCACGGCTACACCTATTCCGGCCATCCGGTGGCCTGCGCCGCCGGCCTGGCGACCCTGGACATCTGCCGCCGCGAAGGCCTGTTCCAGCGCAGCCGCGAGCTCTGGCGCTACTGGGAGGACGCCGCCCACAGCCTGAAGGGATTGCCGCACGTGGTGGACATCCGCAACATCGGCCTCCTGGCCGCCATCGAACTCGAACCGCTGGAAGGCAAGCCCGGCCAGCGCGCGTACGCCGTGCACCAGGCCTGCCTGGAACGCGGCTGCCTGATCCGTTCGGCGGGCGACACCATGCTGCTGTCGCCCCCGCTCATCATCGAGCGCGCGCAGATCGACGAATTGTTCTCGGTCTTGTCGGACGTGCTGCGCGCGGACGCCTGAGCGCCCGCCCTGCTTATGCCAGGTGCCGGGCCACCGCCTGGACCACCTGCCGCACGTCCGCGGCGGACACGTCCAGGTGCGTGACCAGGCGGGTCGGGCCGCCATACACGGCCCGCATCTGAATGCCGTCGGCAGCCAGCTTGGCGGTGAGTTCCTCGCAGCGCGCGGGCTCGAATTCCGCGAACACCATGTTGGTGTCCTGGCTCAATACCTTTACGCCCGGAATGGCGCGCAGCCCCTCCGCCAGCAGTCGGGCGTTCTCGTGGTCTTGCGCCAGGCGTTCCACGTTGTGCTCCAGCGCATACAGGCAAGCCGCGGCCAGCACGCCAGCCTGGCGCAAACCGCCGCCCAGCACCTTGCGCCAGCGGCGGGCGCGGGCGATGAGTTCGACGCTGCCTACCAGCACCGACCCCACGGGAGCGCCCAGGCCCTTGGAAAAACAAATGGACACCGTATCGAAAGGCGCGCACAGGTCCGCCACCGGCTTGCCGCTGGCAACCGCCGCATTGAACACGCGGGCGCCGTCCAGATGCGTCGCCAGGCCATGCTGGCGCGCCCAGGCTGTCGCGGCCTGCACGTAGCTGGCCGGAATCAGCTTTCCGTGGAAAGTGTTCTCCAGCGCCAGCAGCCGGGTACGGGCGAAATGCGCATCGCCCTCGGGCTTGAGCGCCGCGGCCAACTTGTCCAGCGGCAAGGTGCCATCGGCCGCATGTTCTATGGGCTGCGGCTGGATGCTGCCCAGCACGGCCGCCCCGCCCCCTTCATACTTGTAGGTGTGCGCGAGCTGGCCCACCAGGTACTCGTCGCCCCGCTCGCAATGGGCCATCAGCGCCCCCAGGTTGCTTTGCGTGCCGGACGGGAAGAACAGGCCGGCCGCCTTGCCCGTGCGCTCGGCAACCGCCTCCTGCAGGCGGATCACGGTCGGGTCATCGCCCATCACGTCATCGCCCAGGGGCGCGGATACCATGGCCTGCAGCATGGCTGCGGATGGCCGGGTGACGGTGTCGCTACGCAGATCGATCATGGAATGTCCCAGGATAGGAAAAGGAATTCAAAAAGCGTTTATTCGGCGCGCGCCGCCGGCGCCGCGCGGCTCACGACCCAGATGCCGGCCAGGATCAGCACCATGCCGCCCAGCTCCGCCGCGGTAGGCTGCTCGGACAGCAGCGCCCAGGCGAACAGCATCGCCACGACCGGCACGCCCAGGCTGGACAGGCCCGCGATAGACGCTGGCACCAAACGCACCACCAGCAGCCAAAGCAGCCAGCCCGCGGCCGTCGCGATCAGCACGATGTAGGTCATGCCGGCCCATAGCTGCCAGCCCCACTGGGCGGGCATCTGCGGCACAAGAAAAGCGACCGGCGTCATGACCAGGCCGCCCAGCAGCATCTGCCAGGCCGTGAAAGTCATCACATCGGGCGCATGGCGTTCGAACATGCGCTTGGACAGCACGGTACCC
This sequence comes from Achromobacter xylosoxidans, assembly GCF_014490035.1. Taxonomy (NCBI): domain Bacteria; kingdom Pseudomonadati; phylum Pseudomonadota; class Betaproteobacteria; order Burkholderiales; family Alcaligenaceae; genus Achromobacter; species Achromobacter xylosoxidans. The sequence goes on from NZ_CP061008.1 coordinate 5,112,795, forward strand.
ACGCCCCAGCACAGGCCGCTGCCCAACCCCAGCAGCACGGGACGGATATCGCCCAGGCCGTTCCAGGGTTCGACGAAGCACACCAGGCCAATGGCGGCCAGCCCGATACCCAGTCCATGGCGCGCGGTGGGGCGGTCGCCCAGCAGCCACCATGCGAACAGGATCACCCAGAACGGCATCGTGTACGCCATGAGCGAGACCTTGCCCACACCGCCCGACACCAGCGCGGTCTGCACAAAGCCCTGGAATCCGGCCGTCTGCGTCAGGCCGATCAACAAGGTCAGCTTCCAGGGCGGCATCGCCAGCGGCCGCCGCAGCGCGATGACCAGCGCGAACAGCACCAGGCCGCCCGAGACGTAGCGCAGCGCCACGAAGTCGAAGGGGCCGATGTAGGGAACGATCAGTTTCATCGCGATCCAGCTGCCCGCCCAGACCAGGATGGTGCTGAACATCAGGGCTAGCCCTGCACGATCGAAACTGCTGCGGCTCACTGGCACGGCTCCGTAGGGGAAATTCTGGACGCGAAAAAGCAAATACGCCCGTACCGGCGGTTCCGATACGGGCGTATGACATTATGCGCCTGCCTTGCCGCCTCCGGCGGCCGCAGGCGGGCCGTTCCCGTCCATCAAGTGGACGGGAACGATCACAGGGACTTGGCCAACTGGTCCAGGATGGCCGGGTTCTCCAGCGTGGAAACGTCCTGCGTGATTTCCTCGCCCTTGGCGACCACGCGCAACAGGCGGCGCATGATCTTGCCCGAGCGCGTCTTGGGCAGGTTGTCGCCGAAGCGGATGTCCTTGGGCTTGGCGATGGGGCCGATCTCCTTGGCCACCCAGTCGCGCAGCACCTTGGCGATGGCTTGCGCCTCGTCGCCTTCCGGACGCGAACGCTTGAGCACCACGAAGGCCACCACGGCTTCGCCCGTCGTGTCGTCCGGGCGGCCCACCACGGCGGCTTCCGCCACCAGCTCGTGCGCCACCAGCGCGGATTCGACTTCCATCGTGCCCAGGCGGTGGCCGGACACGTTCAGCACGTCGTCGATGCGGCCCATGATCCAGAAATAGCCGTCCGCATCGCGCTGCGCGCCGTCGCCGGCCAGGTAGTAGCCGCGCAGTTCCGAGGGGAAGTAGCTCTTCTTGAAACGTTCCGGGTCGCCCCAGATGTTGCGGATCATGGCGGGCCACGGACGCTTGATGACCAGGAAGCCGCCATTGCCCTGCTCCACATCGCCACCCGTCTCGTCGACGATGGCCGCGGCGATGCCCGGCAGCGGCAAGGTGCAGGAACCCGGCTTGGTCGGCGTGGCGCCCGGCAGCGGCGTGATCATGTGGCCGCCGGTCTCGGTCTGCCACCAGGTGTCCACGATGGGGCAGCGCTCGCGGCCGATGTTCTTGTGATACCACATCCAGGCTTCGGGATTGATGGGTTCGCCCACCGTGCCGATGATGCGCAGGCTGTCCAGGTCGTAGTTCTGCGGATGCGCTTCGGGCGCGGCCTCGGCGGCCTTGATCAGCGAGCGGATCGCGGTGGGCGCGGTGTAGAACGTGGTGACCTTGTGGCGCGCAATCATGTCCCAGAAGCGGCCGGCGTTGGGATAGGTCGGCACGCCTTCGAACACCACCTGCGTCAGGCCCGCCGCCAGCGGGCCGTAAGTGATGTAGGTGTGGCCGGTAACCCAACCCACGTCGGCCGTGCACCAGTACACGTCGTCCTTGCGGGCGTCGAAGGTCCACTTCACGGTCAAAAGCGCCCACAGCAGATAGCCTGCCGAGGAATGCTGCACGCCCTTGGGCTTGCCGGTGGAGCCGGAGGTATAGAGGATGAAGAGCGGATGCTCGGCGTTGACCGGCACGGGCTCGCAGGTGTCGGGCTGGCCGGCCTCGACGTCATGCATCCAGAGGTCGCGGCCTTCGTTCCATTGCACCTTGCCGCCGGTGCGGCGGTACACGATGACCTTGGTCACGGCCTCGCAGCCGCCCATGGTGAAGGCTTCCTCGACCGCGGGCTTGAGCGGTATGGTCTTGCCGCCGCGCACCTGCTCGTCGGCGGTGATGACCAGCGACGCGCCCACGTCCATGATGCGCTCCTGCAGGCTCTTGGCCGAGAAGCCGCCGAACACCACCGAGTGCGTCACGCCCAGGCGCGCGCAGGCCTGCATGGCCACCACGGCTTCGATCGACATGGGCATGTAGATGATGGCGCGGTCGCCCTTCTTGTAGCCCAGCGCCTTCATGCCATTGGCGAAGCGGCAGACGCGCGCCAGCAATTCGCGGTAGCTGACCTTGTTGACCTTGCCGTCGTCGCTTTCAAAGATGATGGCGGTCTTGTCGGCGTTGCCGTTGGTCAGGTGCACGTCCAGACAGTTGGCCGACACGTTCAGTTCGCCATCGCCGAACCAGCGGTAGAACGGCGCGTCCGATTCGTCCAGGACCTGCGTGAACGGCTTGGTCCATTGCAGGTTGTCGCGCGCCTGCCCGGCCCAGAATCCGTCGAAATCGTTCTCGACCTGCGCGCACAGCGCGTTGTAGGCCTCCATGCTGGGAATCGCGGCGCCTTCCGCAGCGCGCTCGGGCGGCGGGAACACCCGGGTTTCCACCAGTACGGACTCAATAGCGTTCGACATGATCTTTGTCTCCAATCGGTAATTCTGTTTGTTTGTGCCGCTTGTTCATTACCCAACCGCAACCGTATCGCCACGCTCTTACGGGCACCTTACGCAAAATGCGGGCCGGAGCCCGCGGCGCAAGGCCGGCGCGGGGTAATCAAGGCGTGCCGCCGCGCTCTCGACGCGGCGGCACCGGACAGTCCATAAGGATAGCAGCCTGCGCGACCCGCACGCCTCAGGCGGCGCGCCGTTCCAGCCCCCGCTTCACGTCCACGCGCGACAAAAGGATGAGGCCGCCCACGAAGAACAGGCCGGTGACCAGGATCGCCAGCCGGTGGTTGCCGTGCGTGGCCCAGGTCACCAGGCCGTAGGTCAGCGGACCGATCACCGCGGCCAACTGCACCGCGAAGGTCCACAGCGAATAGAACTCGGCCAGCCGGCCGGCGGGAGCCAAGGCGCCGGTCATGGCGCGGCCGGCGCTCTGCGTGGTGCCCATGCACAACCCGGCCAAGGTGGCGGCGACCCAGAACACGGGCGCGGTCACGGCGGCGTAGGCCACCAGCACCATCAGGATCCAGCCGCACAGCGTCAGGGCCAGCGCCGGCTTGTGGCCAATGCGGTCCTGCACGTAGCCGAACGAAAACGCGCCGGCCGCCGCGCCGATGTTCACGGTGAACACCAGCAGCATGATCTGCGGCGTGGTAAAGCCCATGACCTCCGAGGCATAGACCGCCGCCAGCGTGATTACCACCGAAATCCCCGCCTGGTAGCAGGCGATGCACATGAGCAGGCGGCGGAACTCCGGAAAGTGCTGGCCGGTTTCGCGCCAGGCATAGGCCAGGCGCTTGAGCATGTGCAGCGCGTCCTGCTTGCCAGCCTGCGGTTTCGCGCGTTCGCGCAGCAGGAAGAAGGATGGCAGCGCCGCCAGCGCGAACACCGCGCAGGTGACCACGATCACCCACGGCACGAAATGCTCGGCGGTTTCACCGCGCCCCTCGGCCAGCGTCACGACCACCAGCGACAGGCCCAGCGTGAGCATGCCGCCGCAATAGCCGAAGCTCCAGCCCCAGCCCGAAACCCGCCCCAGCGCGGAGGGCCGCGCGAGTTCCGGCAGGAAGGCCGCGACCACGGACTCGCCGACGCAATAGCAGTAGTTGGAAACGACGATGGCGGCCAGCGCCAGCCAGACGTCCCCAGGCCCAGCCTGCGTCAGCACCAGCGTGGCGGCCACGCAGCCCACCGTGCTCGTAAAGAGCAAGCGACGCTTGCTGGCGCGCGCATCGGCGCGGGCGCCCAGCGTGGGCATGGTCAGCATGATGAGCAGGTAGGACAGCGACAGCGCCGCGGTCCAGGCCAGCGTGGCCCACGGGGCGCGCCCGCCGACCACACCGACGAAATAAGTGCTGAACACCGCCGTGAGGATCACGGTGGTGTAGCCAGAATTGGCGAAGTCGTACATGGCCCAGGCCCAGACCTCGCGTTTGGCCACACCGGGATTCAGGGGGCCGTCGCCCCCTGGCCCGGCGTTCTGCGCGGACGCGCCGGCCGGCGCATCCGACGGCTCGCCGTGGCTCATAGGCCCAGGGCGGCGATGCCAGCTTGAGCGATCAGCACGTCTTCGCTCGACTTCACGCCCGACACGCCGACCGCGCCGACCACGTGGCCATCGGCCACGACCGGCACGCCGCCTTCCAGCAGGCCGTCGATCAAGGGGGCCGACAGGAACGAGTAGCGGCCGTTGTTGATCATTTCCTCGTAGACGCGCGATTCGCGGCGGCCGAGCGCCGCGGTCTTGGCCTTGGCCGGCGCGATGTGCGCCGAAATCGGAGCCGCGCCGTCCAGGCGCAGCATGCCCAGCAGATGGCCGCCATCATCGACCACGGAGATCGTGACGGCCCACTTGTTCTGCAGGGCGTGTGCTTCGGCCGCAGCCAAAATCTTCTTGACGTCTTCGGCGCTCAGCACGGGCTTGGTATTCATTGCAGCGACTCCTTTATTTGTTCCAGGGCGGTGGGATCTTCTATGGTGGTCAGATCGCCGGGATCGCGTCCTTCGCATACCGCGACGATCGCGCGGCGCAGGACCTTGCCGGAACGGGTCTTGGGCAATGCGCCCACGAACCGGATCCTGGCGGGCCTCGCCACCGCTCCCAGCTGCTCTTCCACCAGCCGCATGATATCGCCTTCCAGGCGCTTTGCCCCTTCTTCAGTCTCGGCCCCGGCGGGATTCTTGAGCACGGCGAACGCCATCGCGACCTGGCCCTTGAGCGAGTCCGCCACGCCCACCACCGCGCACTCGGCAATCGCGTTGTGGCTGTTGACGGATTCCTCGATCTCGCGCGTACCCAGCCGGTGGCCCGCCACGTTGATCACATCGTCCGTGCGGCCCAGGATGAACCAGTAGCCGTCGGCGTCCACCAGCCCCCAATCGAAGGTCGAATACACCTGGCGGCCGGGAATGGACGTGAAGTAGGTCTGCACGAAACGCTCGTCGTCGCCCCAGATGGTGGACATGGCGCCCGGCGGCAGCGGCGGCACGATGGCCACCACGCCTTTCTGGTCGGGGCCCAGGTCCTCGCCGGTGGACTCGCTGACGATGCGCGCGTCAAAACCGTACACCGGGAACGACGGGCTGCCGAAGCGCGTCGGGACTTTTTCCACGCCAGGCTGGGCCGACAGGATCGGCCAGCCCGATTCCGTCTGCCAGTAATTGTCGATGATGGGCTTGCCCAGGCCCCCTGAAATCCATTGCGCGGTCGGCTCGTCCAGCGGTTCGCCCGCCAGGTAGACCGCGCGCAACGAGGACAGGTCGTGGCGCTTGAGCAGCTCCGGATCCTGGCGCTTGAGCACGCGCACCGCCGTCGGCGCCGAGAACAGGGTGTTCACGCCGAACTGCTCCACCAGCTTCCACAGGATGGCGCCGTCCGGACGCACCGGCGTGCCTTCATACAGCACCGTCGCCTGCCCGCCGATCAGGGGGCCGTAGATGATGTAGGAGTGGCCGACCACCCAGCCGATGTCGCTGGTGCAGAAGAAGGTATCGCCAGCGCGGCCGTCGAACAGGTATTCCATGGACGAGGCCAGCGCCACGGCGTAGCCGCCGGTATCGCGCTGCACGCCCTTGGGCTTGCCGGTGGTGCCGGAGGTATAGAGGATGTAGCTGGGCTCCGAGGACTCCAGCCATTCCACAGGCACCCGCGCGCCCAGATGCCGCTGGCGCAGGGTCGCGTAATCCAGGTCGCGTCCTGCGACGGGTTCGAACGGCGCCAGGCCGCGGTCGAACACCACCACCGAGGCCGGCGGCGTCTTGGCCAGCGCCAGTGCGCGGTCCAGCAGGGGCTTGTAGGGCACGACCTTGCCGCCGCGCGAACCGCCGTCGGTGCAGACCACCACCTTGGGCGCCGCGTCGTCAATGCGCTGGGCCAGGTTGACCGAGGCGAAGCCGCCAAACACCACCGAGTGCACCGCGCCGATCCGCGCGCACGCCAGCATGGTGAACACGGCTTCCGGCACCATGGGCATGTACAGCAGCACCCGGTCGCCGCGCCCCACCCCCAGCTCCTTGAGCATGGCCGCGGCGGCGTTGACCTCTTCGTACATTTCCTGGCGCGTGTAGACACGCTCCCGGTCGACCTCGGTGGACACCCAGATCAGGGCCGGCGCGTCGGCCTGGGTCGGCAGCCAGCGGTCGACGGCGTTGTAACAGAGATTGGTGCGCCCGCCCGTGAACCACTTGGCGAACGGCGGCCGGGAGAAGTCCAGCACGGACTCGAAAGGCGTCTCCCAGTGGATGCGGCCGGCCTCTTCCCGCCAGAAAGCGTCGCGGTCGTGTATCGAGCGGTAATGGAAATCCCGGGTTTTTTGCATTTATGTCTCCTGTTATCTTTCTTAGGCCTTAAGGCTGATTGATTTCTTCTCTGATCCTTCGGCCATTCTGGTAGGCAAACCTTGCACGAGGCTTGCCGCAAGTCAAAATGTTCTACCAAATGTCCACGCTGCATGGACATTAACGCCGGTTTCGTAACGAACTGGTCTTAAAAGTTTGGTAGAATCCCCGCGAAGTTGTAGAACAATGTTGATTTTGCTGACATCTCGGCCACATTCACGGCGAATTCCGTGTTTTTTGCCGTTATCTGCAAATCACCCCCAGGCGCATGCATCGACACTCCAACCACGCGAGACTGAATCCTTCCTCCGGCCAAGCAACTCGCGGTCTGCGCTTGCTGGCGTTGGTTGCATGCGTGGTGGGTCTGGCAGGTTGTGCCGCTACAAATCAAAAGTCAACCGCCCATACGTCCGAGATTGACCCCTACGAGACGGAATGGGTCGCCACCTCCGATGATCCCATCGGCGTACTGGTAAGCCAGAAATTCAAGCGCGAACGCCAGAAGACCCACTCGGGCGTCAATAGCGACAACGCCCTGGTCAGCGAAGCCCTGAACCATCTTGGCATCCGCTACCGCTTCGGCGGCAACTCCCCCGACACCGGATTCGACTGCAGCGGCTTGGTCACGTACACCGCCGAACGCTCGCTGGGCCTGAAGCTGCCCCGCAACGCCGCCGAAATGGCGCAGCAAGGCGTCTCGATCGCCAAGAACGAACTGAAGGCTGGCGACCTGGTCTTCTTCAATACGCTGGGCCGCCGCTACTCGCACGTGGGCATCTACCTGGGCGACGACCGCTTCGTGCACTCGCCCAGCGCCGGCGGCGTGGTCCGCGTGGAAAACATGACCATGGCCTACTGGTCCAAGCGCTACAACGGCGCGCGCCGCCTGGACAACAGCCTGATGGCTTCCGCCCGCGCCTCCAACTGATACGCTCCCAGGATAGCCGCCAGGCTCTCCCCGCCACAAGCAAAACGCCGCCGGACTTTCCAGTCCGGCGGCGTTTTTTTACATCTCTTCGCGGCGTTTTGGGCCGCAGGCCGTTCCGGCCTCCCCAGTTTTTGTTAGGCGGCGGCAGACCGTGTTTTCAATGCACCGAGCCTGCCCGCTGGCACAGGCCGCATTGCTGCAGGGCCTGCTGCATGCTGCACACCGAACGCCGACAAGCGACGACCCGGATACCGCCACGTTGCGCGGCGTTGCGGAAGGTTTTCATGACGTTATGGCCCAGGAAGTCGGTCAGCAGGATGACCAGCTGGGTGCCCGAGGGCAGTTGCAACGTCTTCTTTTGATGCGAGGGATCACGCCCGCTGATGTGGTGCGTGATCGAAATGTTGTGCCCTTTGAGCAGATCCGGAATGTTGCCGAGGCGGTCGGCGCCCACTACCACTGCACTTAATCCTGCCGTCATGATGAACCTCACTGGGTCGTTGAGACTGGATGTAATGATAATGATTCCTATTTTTTAGTCAACTCAAATGAGATCCGTTCTTATTTAATTATTTTTATGAGCATATGGAAGGGGATAGGGCGGACCGTGTCGCGGCAAGAAAAAGGCGCGCCGCCCAACGGCGTCGCGCCTCTGATCCCCGAGGACACGGCCTGCTACTTGGGCGTCCCCTGCACCGCTTCCGTCACCACCGCGCGGGTCAGCGAAGGCGCCAGCATCTCCAGGAAGGTGTAGACGTAGTCGCGCAGAAACACCCCTGCCTTCACGCCCACGCGGGTCGTATGCGTGCCGAACAGATGGCCCACCGGCAGGCCCACCAGATTGCTGTCGCGGCGCGGATCGTAGGCCACGCCAGCGATGATGCCGATGCCCAGGCCCACGTCGACATAGGTCTTGATGACATCGGCATCGATGGCTTCCAGCACGATGTCGGGATGGATGCCCTGGTTGGCGAAGATCTCATCGATGGTGCTGCGGCCGGTGAAGGCGCGGTCATAGGTCACGATGGGATATTCGGCCAGTTGCGCCAGCGACAGGCGCTTGGCGGCGCTGGAGGTCAGTTCGGCCAGGGGATGATCCGGGCGCACCACCACGGTGTGTTCCCAGGCATAGACCGGCAAGGTCGCGAGGCCCGGCGTCAAGGCCAGTGATTCCGTCGCCAGTGCCAGGTCGGCCTGTTCGTGCAGGACCATCTCGGCCAGTTGCGCGGGGCTGCCTTCGGCCAGCGACAGGTGCACCTTGGGGAATTGCTTGCGGAATGCGGGAATCACGCGGGGCAGCAGATAGCGCGCCTGGGTGTGGGTGCAAGCGATGACCAGGCCGCCCTCGTCGCGGCGCGCGAACTCGTCGCTGACCTTCTTCAGGTTGTCCACTTCGCGCATGATGCGGTCGATGACCTGCGACACCGCCAGGCCGGGCTTGGTCAGCCCCTTGATGCGCTTGCCGTGCCGTTCGAAGATCTTGATGCCCAGTTCGTCCTCGAACTCGATGATCGCCTTGGAAACGCCGGGCTGCGAGGTGTAGAGCATCCGGGCGGCTTCGGTCAGATTGAAGTCGCGCCGGATGGTTTCGCGGACAAAACGAAATTGCTGCAGGTTCATGAATTGGCCCCTGTTAGACGGGCCAATTATAAGTAATAAGGGCGCCTTGTTATATAACTTATTTATATAAGCTTACATGCAAGGCGTCCCCAGTTCAGCGCATCGAGATCGTGGTGTTCACGCTCTTGGCGTGGGCCGACCAGCGCGCGGTGACGGTCTTGGTCTGCGTCCAGAACTGCACGGCCTGCTTGCCGTTGGGGCCCAGGTCGCCCAGCTTGGAACCGCGCGAACCGGTGAAGCTGAACCAGGCCACCGGCACCGGGATCGGCACATTGATGCCGACCTGGCCGACGTCGATGTTGTTCTGGAAGTAGCGCGCCGCGCCGCCATCCTGGGTGAACAGCGCCACACCGTTGCCGTTGGGATTGCGGTTGATGAACGCGACCGCGTCCTCCAGCGTTTCAACGCCCACCACGCACAGGACCGGCCCGAAGATTTCCTCGGTGTAGATGGTCATGTTTTCGGTGACGCCGTCGAAAATCGTCGGGCCCACGAAGTTGCCCTGCTCGAAACCGGCGACCTTCAGGCTGCGGCCGTCCAGCAGCAGCTTGGCGCCTTCGTCCACGCCCTTCTGGATCAGGCTTTCGACGCGCTTCTTGGCGTTGGGCGAGACCAGGGGACCGAGATCGGCCTCGCGGTCCATGCCGGAATTGACCTTGAGCTTCTTCGAGCGTTCGACGAAGTCAGGCAGCCAGTTGCGGGCTTCACCCACCAGCACGGCCACGGACGAGGCCATGCAGCGCTGGCCGGCAGCGCCGAAGGCAGCGCCCACCAGCTGGTTCAGCGCGACCTCGGGATCGGCGTCCGGCAGGATCACGCAGTGGTTCTTGGCGCCCATCATGGACTGGCAGCGCTTGCCGGCGGCGGAGGCGCGGTTGTAGATCTCGGTGCCGACGCGGGTCGAGCCGATGAACGAGACCGCCTTGATGTCGGGGTGTTCGCACAGGCCGTTGGCGGTTTCCGGGCCGCCGTGCACCACGTTCAGCACGCCCGGAGGCAGGCCGGCTTCCAGCGCCAGCTGCGCCAGGAACAGCGAGGACGTCGGATCCTGCTCGGAAGGCTTGAGGACGAAGGTGTTGCCGCAGGCCACGGCGATCGGGAACATGAAGCAAGGCAGCATGACCGGGAAGTTGAACGCGGTGATGCCCGCGCACACGCCCAGCGGCTGGATCAGCGTGTAGACGTCGATGCCGGAAGCGGCATTCTCGGCGTATTCGCCCAGTTGCAGGTTGGCGATGGAGCAGGCGTGCTCCACCACTTCCAGGCCGCGGCCGACTTCGCCCTCGGCGTCCGGCAGGGTCTTGCCGTGCTCGCGGGTGATCATTTCGGCCAGCTTGCCGGAGTTGGCGCGCAGCAGTTCCTGGAACTTCAGCATGACGCGCATGCGAGCGCCCTGCCCGCTGTTGCGCCAGGTCTTGAAAGCCTCCTTGGCGTTGGAGACGGCCAGGTCCAGCTCTTCGCGCGTGGCGAAGGGCACCTTGGCGACGACCTCCTGGGTAGCGGGATTGATCACGTCCCGCCATTCGGTGGTTTTGGACTGCACGAGCTTGCCGCCGATCAATAGCGGAACGCGGGGGACTTCACTCATTTGATGCTCCTCACACTGCATGGTCGATGCGGATGGAATCCGCATACATGGATGGTGAGGCGCCGGCGGCAAGGGCCTGCCGGCGCCCCCGGTTTACTTCTTGACCAGCGGGCAGCTCGAATCCGCCAGCGGCTGGAAGGCTTCGGCGGCCGGAATGGTGGCCACCAGCTTGGAATAGTCCCAACCACCCTTGGACTCGGACGGCTTCTTCACTTCATACAGGTACATGTCGTGGACCACACGGCCATCGGGACGGATGGAAGCGTTGCGCATGATCGGATCCTCGATGGGCAGGGCGCGCATCTTGTCGGCCACCACCTTGCCGTCGGTGCTGCCGGATGCGGCCACCGAGCGCAGGTAATGCCGCACGCTGGAGTACACGCCCGCCTGCGTCATGGTCGGCTTGAGGCCGCGGAAGGCCTTCTCGAAGCGCGCGGACCACTGGCGCGTGGCATCGTCGTAATCCCAGTAGAAGCCGTCCACGTAGGACAGGCCCTGGGCGCTTTCCAGGCCCAGCGCGCGCAGGTCCGACAGGAAAATCAGCAGCGACACCAGGCGCTGGCCGCCGGCCACGATGCCGAATTCGCGCGCCTGCTTGACCGCGTTGACGGTGTCCTGGCCGCCATTGGCCAGGGCCACGACCTGGGCCTTGGAGGCCTGCGCCTGCAGCAGGTAGGACGCGAAGTCCGGGGCGTTCAGGGGATGGCGCACGCTGCCGGCCACAGTGCCGCCCAGCGCCTGCACGGCCTTGGCCGTGTCGGCTTCCAGCGAGTGGCCGAAGGCGTAGTCCACGGTGATGAAGTACCAGGACTTGCCGCCCGCCTTCACCGTGGCCTTGGCGCCGCCCGCGGACTGCGAGTAGGTGTCGAACATCCAGTGAAAGCCCACCGGCGAGCATTCCTTGTTGGTCAGCGCCGTGGTGGCGGGACCGGAGAACATCACCACCTTGTTCTTTTCGCGCGCGATGCCCTGCACCGCCAGCGCCACCGCGGAATTGGTCAGGTCGGCGATGGCGGTGACGCCGTCGCGGTCGAACCATTCGCGCGCCTTGGCCGCACCCACGTCGGCCTTGTTCTGGTTGTCCGCGGACACCAGCTCGATCTTCATGCCCTTGCATTCCGCGGCCAGGCAGTCGTCGATGGCCAACTGCGCCGCCGCCACCGAACCAGGCCCGCCCATGCCGGCGTAGGTGCCAGACATGTCCGTCAGAATGCCGATCTTCACTGGCGGCTTATCCGCCGCCTGCGCCTGGCCGACCAATGCGGCGCCCAGACACAAGCCTACGGCCAGCCCGCGTGCGTGCAATTTCATGGATTTGTCTCCTGAGTTTTATGCGTTATGGCGCCGTCTTCGCGGCCTGCGGTCCCGGGGGGTTCAGACTCCGGAGAGCCTGGCTACAGGCCCCAAGCCCGCCGACCCAGTGTAGATGTGTGAAAATCAACAAGCAACACTAGAAATGCACATTCCTTGTGCATTCATGCACAAGCAAAATTTGACCGGCGGCGCAGCGCGCAGCCGGGCCTGGAGAGCCGGAAAGTGCTTGATTGGGACAGCCTGAGATATTTCCTGGAAGTGGCCCGCACCCAGCGGGTGAGCGCCGCGGCGCGCAAGCTTGGCGTCGAGCACACGACGGTGTCGCGGCGCATCCGCGCGCTGGAAACGGAGCTGGACACCCTGCTGTTCGAGAAGTCGCGCAGCGCGGGCTTCGTGCTGACCGAAGACGGCCAGCGCCTGTTCGTGCATGCCGAACAGATGGAGAGCACGGTGCACTCCGCCCGCGAAAACCTGTCGGGCATCGGCCAGGCGCTGTCGGGGCATTTGCGCATCGGCGCCACCGAGGGCTTCGGCAGCTATGTGCTGACGCCGCTGGCGGCGGACTTCCAGCGGCGCTATCCGCACATCACGCTGGACATCCTGCCGGTGCCGCGCTTTGTCAGCCTGTCCAAGCGCGAAGCCGACCTGGCCATCACCATCGAACGCCCCCAGCGCGGCCCCTATGTGTGCAGCAAGCTGTGCGACTACACGCTGCGCCTGTACGGCACGCCCGGCTATCTGGCCAGCCACCCGCCGATCCGCGAGCGCGCGGACCTGGCCGACCACACCTTCATCGGCTACGTCGACGAACTGCTGTTCAGCGAGCGGCTGCGCTATCTGGAAGACCTGCTGCCCGCCAGCAAGGTGGTGTTGCGCAGCACCAGCGTGGTGGCGCAGTACCACGCCGCGCTGCAGGGCCAGTCGCTGGCGATCCTGCCCTGCTTCATCGCCGCGCAGGACCCGCGGCTCACGCCGGTGCTGGCGGACGAGGTCGAGATCACGCGCTCGTTCTGGATGTATTGCCATGAAGACCTGCGCAAGCTCAAGCGCGTGACGGCCCTGTGGGAATTCATCCGCAAGTCGGTGCTAAGGAACGCCGACCTGCTGGCCGGCAAGGGCGGCACGATGAAGTACCTGCCCTGAAAAAGCCGCGGCCCGCGCTGGGCGGGCCGCAAGGCGTTGGATGTGCCGGCGTCAGGCGCTGTTCTTGGGCGCCTTCACGCGCAAGCGCCGCATCAGCAGGAAGAAGGTCAGCATCGCCACCAAGGCATGGATCGCCCACACGCCCACGCCGAAGCTCAGCTTGCCGTTGGAGATCCAGGCGCGCGACAGGTTCATCAGGTTCATGTAGAGCAGGCCCACCAGGCCGGCGATGAGCAGGTCGCCCGAACGCCCCAGGCGCGGATTGACGGCGCCCAGCGGAATCGCCAGCAGCGCAAGGTTCAGCGCGGCCAGCGGCAGCGAGACCCGCCACATCACTTGCGACCAGCTGCTGTTGGTGTTGTCCGCGATCAGTTGCGAGGTGGTGCGCGCCTTGGCGGAACGTTCCGCGTTGGCGCGCGCTTCGGCCACGGGATCTCCGCCCGACTTGCTTTCCAGGCGCAGGCCGTACTTGTCGAAGTGCACCAGCCGGATCTCGGGCGTGCCCGGCTTCAGGTCATAGCGATGGCCTTCGCCCAGCACCAGGAAGCGGTCGCCATTGGGCAAAGTTTCGCTGTGGGCCTTGCTGGCGGTCAGCACGCTGAGCCATTCGGGGCCATTTTCGCGCGCAAACACGTTGCCCAGTTCGTCGCTGGGTTCCAGGGGATCCTCGGCGAAGAACACACGGTTGCCGCCGGACGATTCCGCGAACTGGCCGGCCGTGACCTTGGACAGGTCGGACCGCTGCTCGAAGCGTTCATGGTATTCGCCGATCTGGCGGTACGCCCAGGGCGCCGCCACCAGCGTCAGCCCCGCCACCGCCAGCGCCACCGGGATGGCGACGCGCAGCACCGGCCGGAACCAATCGGCCAGAGACAGGCCGCTGGCGAACCACACCACCATTTCGGATTCGCGGTAATTGCGGGTGACGGTGGTGAGGACCGCGATGAAGACCGAGACCGCGAGAATGGTCGGCAATGCGGTGATGGTCGACAGCGCGGCCAGCACCACCACGACGTCCG